>CAZLLK010000182.1:0-1540 GCA_964560435.1 uncultured Oscillospiraceae bacterium | reverse complement strand
CCGTTTTTGCTGCTTCTGAACTCAACTGAGCCGAACTCCGATAGAGCGCAAAACCTGCGTAATGAGCTGAATGAGAAATATGGAGTTGCCTGCATCTGCGTAAATTGCTTGACCTTGCGCGAAGACGATATCGAAAACATTCTAATCAAACTGCTCAATGAGTTTTCAACGGAGGAATACTTCGTGTACCTGCCCGAGTGGGTTGAAGCTCTTCCGAACGAACATGATATTAAGCAGGAGCTGTTTCGTGAAATCGCTAGTGCATCCTCAGAAGTGAGAAAGCTAAAAGACGCACAATTGCTTGCGCAAAGGCTTAATTCAATCGAAAACGTTTCAGATGCGCTCGTGGGCGAGATGATGATGGGAAAAGGCTGCTTTACACTTAGAATCGAATTGCCAAGAGAACTATACTATAGAACGTTGAGCGACGAGAGTGGACTATCTATTCAAAACGACGGCGACCTCATATCACTATTATGTGAGCTTTCAAAAACCAAATTCAAATTCGACAAAATAAGCGCGGCGTTGAATGATGTTAACGAAAAAGGTTATGGAGTTGTTATGCCCTCGCTTGACGAAATGGTGCTTCAAGAGCCTGAAATAGTCAGGCAGGGCGGCAGATACAAGGTCGTTCTGCGTGCTAATTCTCCTGCTATACATATGCTTAAAACAACTGTAGAAACAGAGGTTTCTCCAGCGGTGGGCGGTGAAACAGCCTCAGAGGAGATTTTGGGATTTTTGCTCCAAAACTTCGAAGGCGACGCAACAAAAATTTGGGAATCCAATATTTTTGGAAAATCAATGTACGATATTGCTGGCGAAGGACTCAATGCAAAGCTCAAGCGAATGCCGGAGGAGACGGGTCTTAAGCTCCGAAATGCGCTTCAAAGAATTATAAACGAGGGCAGCGGCGGGCTTATCTGCATTATCCTGTAACAAAGCGCGCAACCGTATAACAAGGCTGTACGCTCATATAAAGAAGCGAGTATCTGTTTATCAGATACTCGCTTTGTTTATTTAAGATTTTTCATAATCTCGCAAATCAGGTCAGTTCGCATAAATGGCGTTATCATGTAGTATCCGTCGACGAAGTCCGCCATGCTCTGAGCGATTTCGGTTGTAAGAGATACCGCCAGACGAGAAGCCTGCTCTTTGTCCAGCCCTTCATACTGCTTTGTAATCTCGTCGCTAACGCTGATACCTGCAATCTCGCTGTTCATATAGCAAGCGTTTCTATGCGAAACAATGGGCATCACGCCACCGAGTATTTTCCCCGAAAGCTCTTGCCGTGCTGTCTTTAGATTTTTCAAAGCGCGGGGAGAGTGGACGGGCTGTGTCAAAAAGGCATCAACACCGTGTTCAAGCTTATCCTTGGCATGGCGAAGTTGGTTGTCAAAATTAAGCGCATTCAAGTTCAGAGCACCGAAAACTCGGAAAGGCCCTCGGATGAATTCTTCGCCCAAGTCGTGAATATAGTTTGCCAGCACAGCAGAATTGAAATTGAAAACGCTTTTTATAGTTCCTCGCTCGGCGGTGGGAA
>CAZLLK010000181.1:0-1542 GCA_964560435.1 uncultured Oscillospiraceae bacterium | reverse complement strand
GTATATGCAATCAGACAGATCATGCCAAATAGTCGAGCAGTACCTGGCCTACCTTGTCACGATAAAGGGCCGCAGTACAAATACCGTTCTGGAATATCGACTAGACCTTTTACAACTTTTCCGCTATATTGCTTTTACAAGAGTTAAAGAACATTCTGATTTTCGATTTGTAGATATAGAATTTATTCGATCAATATGCCTGGGAGATGTGTATGGTTTTCTTGCATATTGCCAGGATTCCCTACATTCTTCTCCAGGTACCGGAGCCAGAAAAATCGTTTCCATCCGTCAATTCTGGAAATACCTCAAAACGAAGGCTCACCTGATTGAAAACAACATTACCGAAGAACTGGAGACGCCAAAACTACCGAAACGCATTGTCAGATGCCTTACGTTGGAGGAATCCGTACGCTTACTCATTGAAACCAGCTCCAGTTCTGTGCGGGATAATTGCATTATAACTGTTTTTCTGAACTGCGCTTTGCGCTTGTCAGAATTAGCTTCCCTGAATATAGATCAGGTAAACACAGATGTATTAACAGTCATAGGAAAAGGAAATAAAGAACGAAAAATTTATATGACACCGGCAGTAAAACAGTCTATATCACGGTGGCTGCCACTCCGCGCCTCAAGAAATGCAAATACTAATGCGCTGTTTATCTCACGTAATAAGAATCGGCTTACAACACGGGCAATACAAAATCTCGTTAAAAAGCACATTGTCGCGTCCGGACTTAGTCCGGAGGCCCTGTCCTCACACAAGTTGCGGTATACCGCAGCAACGCTGATGTACAAATATGGCCACGTTGACATACGTTCACTTCAACAGCTTCTTGGCCATGAGAGTATCGCTACGACGGAAATCTATACCCATGTTGACGACGTTCAGTTACAGGCTGCTGTGAATGCCAATCCACTAGCCATGATGTTCAGTTAAACATCATGGCATTTCTTATGGATAATGGGAAATTGGATATTATCGGAAAGTTGCAATTATCTGGTCGAGCAGAACAGCTTGTCAAGGAAATGATATTTCTTCGGCAGTCAGTCCTTTGGTGGATTATTTCGTAAAATTACCTTTTTATACTATATAATATATCGATTTTTAGTGCTAAAATTAAATCAAGTCAATTGTCAAATTTGAAAGGATGTTTATTATGCAATATACTTTGGCGATCGTTCTCGGTATTATCATCGTATGGCTTGTAATCTCTTCGGTTATTATCATTAATCAGGTTGAAAGAGGAGTGGTTTTCCGTTTCGGTAGGGTTGTGGGGGTAAAAGAACCGGGGATCAGAATGAGGTTTCCGTTTGGCATAGATGTAGTTCGGAAAGTTGACCTCAGAACTCGAACAATCGACGTTCCTCAGCAAGAAGTTATCACAAAAGACAACATTTCCATTTTGGTTGATGCTGTAGTTTACTACAATGTCCAAAATCCAACTTTTGCGCTTACGAGAGTGGTTAGTTTTGAAAGAAGCACCACACTTCTTGGACAGACAACATTCAGGTCGGTTTTAGGCCAGCATGAGCTTGATGAAA
>CAZLLK010000180.1:0-1585 GCA_964560435.1 uncultured Oscillospiraceae bacterium | reverse complement strand
GCAATCTAGTCCGTTTGACTGGATTTCCACGGGTTTGGCAGTTGAAACATCTTTAAAAGAAATGGATTCTGTTGAGCCCGAAACGAGAATGTCGGCTCTGGATCCAGTTTTCGTTTTCACTGTTGTTCCGCCAGCACCGGAAACTAAGGTAAAACCGATATCAATGCCACATACCGTGGTTCCGAACAGTTTGTCTTTTGTCTGGTCAGAAGCATATGAAATCTGCATCTTTTTTGCCGAAGTTTGTTTGGCTTCAATTGTTCCATTGGTATTCATGTTCAAATCACAATCGCTTTCACTTTGCACCGAAACAAATGATTCTCCATTGGCAGCAGCAAAGCGAGCGAGAATTTTTAAGTTATCTTCTGTAAAGGATCTACTCCCGCTGACTCGATAGTTGAGTACCGGTCCTTTTCCCGTCGGTGGGTTGATTAAAAAGAGAACCTCAGTTTCTTCGCCAGTATCGTTGATAGGTCCCATACAAGTCGCAGTGAGATTACCACTGACTTTTTTCCCGTTGACAAAGCTTGCGGTTTCCTCACCGGCACTCAGAGTAAGTGTTCCTGTGTTTGCAGTTACAACCGCCCCACCCGCTGGCACTTTGCAGGGTTTCAGCGATGTATTGAACGATGCGTTATTTGCGATTGAGGATGCCTTGATAGAATAGCCAATGCTAACATTTTTATAGGTTCTATCAAAGTTTGCCTTTGTCCCATCGCTGCTTATGGTGAGAGTTAAGGGGGCATTCGGATAATTAGGATCATAAACGCTGATGGCATGAGCGGAGTTGTTATCCTTCATATCATAGGCTAGCAATGCATGGCCACTAAGCTTTCCATCTTCATTGATTACGATGTTAAAGACAACCGGCGAAGGTAAACTTGAACTTAAAGTATTAACAAGTCCAAGGTTGTTCGATGTCTCTCCCCAACCTGCTGCCTGCTTAACAGAAACGAAACTGCCGAGATTTTGTGAAAGCTGATAGTATACGATTGCCTCTCGCAGAGTTGCATTATTCAGCGGTTTTCCAAGTTCGTAGACTGTTTTTGCTGAATTATCAAACTGAGAAATCTGTAACTTGCCGTCGAAAAAGAGACCGGAGGTCACGCTCATGCCAAAGCAATTACCAAAGAACGCTTTGTTCATTAAGGTGTTTACAGCTGCAATTTCGCTGTTAGAAAGACCATTTGTCAGTGTCTTGTAGCTGTCAGGCTTAATATAATAGCCGTTTGTGCCGGGCTCGGACTTATCCCCGTGGTATACGATACCGGGTCCTTGAAGGGATGCGGAATTCGAGGGATAAAACGATGAAAATGAGTTTGAAAAGGAAAAGTTATCTTCCCCGAAGACATATTTATCTGCAACTTCCTCAAACCTTGGATGCGATTGAACATTTGAGCTTGGATATTGTATGCTCATTAAATCCGCATAGTGCTTGCGGTCGGAAACAAGGTAGATGTTGACGGGAATGCCGTTTTCATAAGCGTTATTTTTGTAATCTACCCCCAAAATGTAGGGTTCGGTTTTCCATGAAAAATTATAGAGCTTGTAAGCAAACGATTTAAAGTCAGGTTTATTTGTTACT
>CAZLLK010000179.1:0-1634 GCA_964560435.1 uncultured Oscillospiraceae bacterium | reverse complement strand
AAGCGACGGAGGACAGTCAATAAATATGTAGTCATATTTATCCTTCACAGAAGCAAGGGATTTTTTTAAAACGAACTCACGCTCCTCTTTACTGACCAGTTCTATTAATGCGCCTGTCAGCTCTCTGTTAGTTGGTATTAAACTTCCGAATTTTGTTACAACAGTGGCTTTGTCCGGATTTTCACCATTCATTATCACATCATATGTGTTCGGGCTTGTGTTTTTGTCAACTCCAAGACCCGAAGTGCTGTTCCCCTGCGGGTCGCAGTCGCACAAAAGAACCTTTTTGCCTCTCAGATGCAGTGCGTAGGAAAGATTGACGCAGCTTGTTGTCTTTCCAACTCCGCCTTTCTGATTAACTACCGCAATAATTTTGCCCATATTTGTTCTCCCTGAACTGCTTGTCATTTTTTCGTTTCCTCATTATAGCAGTATCGTTTTCAGTTTTCAATGCTTTTCGTCATATTGTTTTCACTTTATGTAATCCTTCCCCTCATAAATGTTTCACGTGAAACATTTATGAGGGGAAGTTGGCGATTTGCCGAAAATGTTTCACGTGAAACAAAAATATGCATTAGCCTACCAGCATATCAACGTCCTCGACCGATAGTCCTTTGTGAAGGGCAAGATTGATTGCATATGCCACAATGCGACTTGCACAGGTAACTTCGCTGTCAATGTTTCTGGGAGTAACAATCATATCGTTTGAATTAGCCGTTTCTTCTGAAAGCTTCGAATCTCCCATATCAGCAAGAAGACTTCTAATATCAACTACAGTCGGAACTCCAATGGCAATGACAGGAAGCCCCAATACATCTTTGTTTATTGCGCTTCTGCTATTCCCGACACCAGAACCCGGAGTGATACCAGTATCCGTGATCTGAACAGTGCTACACAGCCGATTAAGACTTCTGGCGGCAAGAGCATCCACAACGAGCACTCTTTCCGGCTTTAGGTTGTCGCACACCCATTTTATATAGTCAGCGCTCTCTATTCCGGTTGTCCCCAGCACTCCGGGACTAATCGCGGAAACTGGGCTCAGAAACGCAAAGTCCTTAGGTGCGTGCTCCTTCAAATGACGAGTTACCAGCACCGACTCCGCACAGAGCGGCCCTATTACGTCCGGCGTAATGTCTCTGTTGCCTAGGCCCACAACAAGCGTACAACTATCGCTACTGATTTCTCCGATTAATTCCTTAATCAATTGCGACAAAGTTGTAACCGTGTCAATAAAAGTTTCGCTCTCACGACGAAGCACTGCGCTGATTTCCGCCGTATAATACGTTCCAATTGGTTTTCCTAAAGCTTCTTGACCATTTTCGTTTATAATTGTTAATTTCTGGTATTTTACGCCTTTAACTTCTACCTCTTCATAATCAACACCCTCGATATCGCCAACCCTTGACCCGATTGCAAGCTCTCTGGCTTCAGCCGCAAGGTCTGTTCGCTGAGAAAATCTTTTCATATCAAACTGCTTCTCCCATCTATATTTTGTGGTTATTTTTTACCGTAGTTGACAAGATATACAATAAGAATTAAAATATAAAAAAGTGAAAAATATTACTTGCAAATTAGCTTGTTTAGTGGTAATATTAACATCCGCGGAACGTATAAGTGACGCAACTATTATAGGA
>CAZLLK010000178.1:0-1634 GCA_964560435.1 uncultured Oscillospiraceae bacterium | reverse complement strand
AGTGTGGAGAACTGACCGATGCTTCTTGTGGCAACAAGTCCGCCCATTTGAGCTAAGGGCAGGGATTGGGGGCTGTGTCCTGTGGTGTAGCCCATTTTGTTAAGATAGTTTTCCAAATATTGAAGCGGTGTTCCGCAGCGTGCGGTAACCTGCATATCAATTTGGTTAACTTCAATAATTTCATTCATTTCGGAGCCATCAAGCATAACTGCGTTTTCAACAGGCTCAATGCCCATAGTTACGCTGGAGCCACCCGTGCGGGGTGTTACCTTGATTTTGTTTTCGTTCAGGAACTTCATAACATCAGAGACCTGCTGGGTATCCTTGGCCTTCACAATGCAGAGAGCCTTGGGTGCATCAAATACGCCGTCATCGCGTTCGTAACGCCTAAAGCCAATGTAATCCTTGGTTGCTTCTTTTATTGCTGCGTCCTCAATACTAACCTTGTCTTGACCTACTATTGCTGCAAGTCCGCTGAGTATTTCTTCGTTTTTCATAAAAATGTCCTTTCGGAGTTTAATTTACAATTTTTTATACTTATAGCCAAACATTAACACACGTCCGTTCCTGTGTCAATAAACATTAGCTTTTTAGGCTACCAAAAGTATGCTTAAATACTATACACTTTGCCCAAATCGGCTTTGAGAGAGCCTGATGCTCTGAGGTGAAAAGTCCTTTTTTTCTCATTCAAAAAGTGTAAGCGGCGGTATTTTTGAGTGCGCATAAAAAGTAGCGCAAAGCACTTGCAAGTTAGACTAAATTGCGAAAAAATAAACAGGTGGGTTTCAAAATGAAACCCACCTGTTTTCTATTTCTGTTATCATGAAGTTTTTGCCTGTTGGCAACAAAACCGTTGCCGAGTTGCCAAGCAAGACGCAATTTGTCTAGTAGCGAACATCTTTACAGTTAGCTAAAGTCAATTCAACCCCGTCGGTCTGCTCAGACAGATGGAGCAATATCGAGAAAACTAGTGTCCTTGTTCAGCTCCTGTATTCTTTTCAATCCCCACTGATTTTTAAACAGTATTACCGGTCTTTCATACTGATCTTCCAACTGCAACGCGTCATTGTAGCTCAACAAATCTTTCGAAAATTTATTACTGTCAACCCAGCGAGCCAAAAGATAAGGAAGTTGTCTAATCTGAACATCCACATTATATTCATGCTTCATTCTGTATTCGAAGACCTCAAATTGCAGTACACCCGCAACGCCAATGGTCAGCAGCTCCACGCCAAAATCGTGCTGCTTGAAAACCTGTATGGCGCCCTCTTCCGAAATCTGCTTAACGCCCTTTAGAAACTGCTTTCTTTTTGACGAATCCTTTGCCATAACCTCGGCAAAGTGTTCCGCTGGGAACATTGGTATGCCCTCAAATTTGAATATTTTATTGCCCGTGCATAGCGTATCTCCAATATTGAAAACGCCGGGGTCAAAGACGCCGATAATATCGCCCGCGTATGCCTCCTCAACCGAAACTCTTTCCTGTGCCATGAACTGTTGAGATTGAGACAAACGAACGGTTTTCTTTGTTCTGGCATGATAGACTTCCATGTTTTTTTCAAACGTTCCAGAACAGATTCTGATAAAGGCCATTCTATCCCGATGCGCGGGGTCCATATTTGCCTGTATTTTAA
>CAZLLK010000177.1:0-1649 GCA_964560435.1 uncultured Oscillospiraceae bacterium | reverse complement strand
TGATAAAGCAGAATATCTGCCGCCATCAGAGCGGGATATGTGAAAAGTCCGGCGTTGATGTTGTCGGCATTTTTTGCGCTTTTGTCCTTAAACTGAGTCATGCGCGAAAGCTCGCCAAACATGGTGTAGCAATTCAAAATCCACGCAAGCTCCGCGTGAGCGGGAACGTGACTCTGGATAAATATTGTGTTTTTCTGGGGGTCAAGACCACATGCAAGATACTGCGCAAGCTGATTGAGTGTGCGGCGCCGAAGGTCTGCCGGATTTTGGCGCGCGGTAATAGCGTGCAAATCGACAATGCAGTAGTAGCAGTTATAGGTGTCTGATAGCTCCACCCAGTTTTTGATAGCTCCAAGGTACGAACCGAGAGTCAGGTCGCCCGAAGGCTGAATTCCGCTGAATATTGTTTTCTTTTCGATTGCTTTTTCGTCCATTTTTGAAAATTCCTTTGCTTATTTATTGAAAAGCTCTTCCGCTATTTTTTTGAAGCCAGGGATAGCACCTTCGATGGTTTTTGGACTGACACAATAGGCTATCCTGACATATCCGGGGCAGGCGAATGAAGAGCCGGGCACAACGAGAATGTTGTGTTTTTTTGCGATGTTGCAGAACTGTTTATCGTCACAGGGCGTTTTCACCCACATATAGAACGCACCCTGAGGATATGCACATTCGAAGCCGGCGTCCTTTAGACCGTTATAAAGCAGTTTGCGGTTGTTGTCGTATGCGGCAATGTCGGTTCGCTCATCAAGACAGCGCATGACCACCCTCTGCATGAGAGAGGGCGCATTGACAAAGCCCATAACGCGGTTTGCAATGGAGGCGGCGTCAAATATAAGGGAGAAGTCGTCGACTTCCGTGGGAACGACTAGATAGCCGATGCGCTCGCCGGGGAGTGACAGGGACTTTGACCACGAATAGCCCACAATCGTATTGCGGTAAAAATTCGTTAGCCACGGAACATTATATCCATCATAAGCCAATTCCCTGTAAGGCTCGTCCGCCAAAATGTAAATCGGGTGACCATATTCGTTTTGCTTGGCTTCCAGAACAGCGGCAATTCTTTTTATGGTTTCCTCGGAATATATTACTCCCGTGGGGTTATTCGGAGAATTGATGATGAGCGCCTTTGTCTTTGGCGTTATCGCCTTTTCTATTTCCTTTGCATTAGGTTGAAAGTCTGTCGTGTTAGCCGGAACGACAACTAAAACGCCGTCGTAGTTTGCAACATAGTTGCCGTATTCCAAAAAATACGGCGCGAGTGTGATAACCTCATCCGATGGGTTTAAAAGAGTTTTGAGGATGACGTTAAGACTTCCAGCAGCTCCGACAGTCATAATGATGTTAGATGCATCGAAGGCAGTGCCGAAACGATTGTTTAGAGAGTCGGCAACCGCGCTGCGAACATCGAGATAGCCTGCGTTGGACATATAGCCGTGAACCAAAGAGGTGGGTTCGTTCTCAAGAATATCGAATACGGCTTCCTTGACCTTTTGCGGAGCGGAAAAATTAGGGTTTCCCAGACTAAAGTCAAATACATTCTCCCTGCCGTGGATGGCGGCAAGCCTGTTGCCTTCTTCGAACATCTCGCGTACGGCTGAATTGCGCTGAGTAAGCGCAAACATTTTTTCTGAAATATTGTGTGCCAT
>CAZLLK010000176.1:0-1668 GCA_964560435.1 uncultured Oscillospiraceae bacterium | reverse complement strand
TTGACTTTTTCGATTGCGTCATGCCTACGCGCAATGGACGGCACGGACACTTTTTCACTTGGGAGGGAGTTCTTAACATTAACAACGCAAAATATGCGGAGGACGATGGCCCAATTGACCCGGAGTGCGACTGCCCTGTGTGCCGAAACTATTCGAGAGCCTATGTGCGGCATCTTTTTAAAGCGGGAGAAATACTTGGAATGCGTTTTGGCGCTGTTCACAACCTCTATTTTTACAACAAGCTGATGGAAAGAATACGCATAGAGTTGGATAACGGAACATTTACCGATTTTCGCAATGTTTTTTCTGAAAAGCTAGAGAGACGAATATAAAATCCTTGCAAATGAAAACTTTGCCATATATAATTGAAAATACAATACTAGGAGGTCAAATAAATGAATTTGAAAACGACTAAGAAAATAATCGCTGTTATATCCAGTGCGCTGGTAATGTGCCTTGCCTTTGCGGGTTGCGTACCGGGCACTACCGGCACAACAGCAGCAAATGGCGCTGCTGGCACGAGTGGAACAATTCAGTTTGTGCTGTCTATCGTTGTTCTTTTTGCGGTGTTTTATTTCTTCATGATCAGACCGGAAAATAAGAAGAAGAAAAAGGCTGAGGAAATGAGAAACTCTCTCGGCAACGGCGATAAGATTGTTACAATCGGCGGAATTATGGGCGAAATCGTTAGCACCACGGGCGACAGCATCACCATCGAAACCGGCGAGGACAGAGTTCGCATCAAGTTTGCAAAATGGGCGATTTCACGCAAGGATAAATAAATCGCTTCGAGAACGTTTCTAAAGTAAAATAGTAATTGTTAGTTTCCCCGCTGAATAAGCTTTAACAGGCTTGTTCAGCGGGGGAATTTTTTTGTCCCTAATCAAATTGTGGAGGGTAAATAATGACAAAATCAAACAAAAAGGAAAGTAGCGCGGATGCAAAAAGCCTGATTAAGCATTCAATGGCCGGCGCTGCGATTGGAATACTTATTACGATGATGGCTATCCTGGCTTTTGCTACACTTATGCTTACGGGAGTACTTCCTGAAACGTTGCGGGATTCGTTCGTATTGGTATCGGTAATTTTGGGAGCAATGGTGAGCGGACTGCTCTGCGCGGGACGACAGGGCAGGGGAGTGATAATTGCGGGGTTGTCATCAGCTGCGGCGTATGTCCTTTTAGTGTTACTGGGAACGATGCTTTTTCGGAAAAACAGTGATGAAATCGCACTGACACTTAGAGTGATTATTGCAGCGGTTGCAGGTGGATGCTTCGGTGGAGTGTTGAAACTGCACAGAAAAAAGAAAAAATCACATCTCCGAAGATGAATATTACTATTTGTAATCAAGAAAGCAAAGTTTACATAAGTTGAATCTGATTACCTATATATTGTAATAATTGGAGAATACCCCTCTATATATTGCTCGAAAGCAAGGCGTTTAGTAAGGTTCGGGGCGATGCAGTTACGCAGGTTAACATAATACAGTTAACATAATATCTCGTCATAATTAACAAAAATCAATTTATTTTACATAAAGGCTTGATAACTGATTGAATTTGTATTATATTGACGACATTGGCGTGTTATGTAAATTGCATTATTATTCCCTGCGCTGCCATCCATTGCGTAAGGCGGTGCGGTAATGATTAAAAACAATTTATCACT
>CAZLLK010000175.1:0-1793 GCA_964560435.1 uncultured Oscillospiraceae bacterium | reverse complement strand
GATTTAGGTTCTTGTGTCGCAAGACGTGCAGGTTCAAGTCCTGTCGCCCGCACCAAAAAGCATATCTTTCCGATAAGGGGAAAGATATGCTTTTTTGCTCCGAAATATGATATACTTATGTGGGTTGTTTTATAGAAAATTTTGTTATGAAGGAACATATTTATGAGGACGATATTTTTAGGAGATAGTCTGACCGCTGGAATACCTGGTGTATCATATTTTCGCTTTCTGCATAAAAAATCAAACCTCATCAACAAAGGCTTAGGAGGGGATACCTTACTTGGGGCAATGGATAGGGTTGATAAATTGTTGAGCGATCCAAGATACAATGATATTGAACAGTACATTATCGAGATTGGAGCTAATGATGTTCTTATTCCCTTTATGGAGAAACAATCGATTTTCTTGGAAATATTATTAAAAATTATTGGAAAGACTCAAGGGAGTGCTCCGTGCAAAGACATTACTTCATTCAGCATTAAATATGAAGAATTACTGCAAAAGTTAATTAACCAAAATAAAGTAGTAGGTGTTATAGGGCTTCCAATGATAGAGAGTGGTAAACTGATGATAAATGAAACAATGCTGGAATATGATTCGGCTATTGTAGAATTGTGTAACAAGTATAGCATTCCTTATTTAAATTTCAGACAGTTGGAAACGCAAACAAAAGGCAATAATTGTGGCTCCTATTGCGTAAGTACAACAATTTTAAGAAATGTATTCAATACTTTGTTTACAACTATCCTACCATTTTCAATGCAAATATCAAAACTCCGAGGACTTGCTGTAACGGTTGACGGCACTCACCTTAATAGAAATATGGCAAAAGCCCTAGCAACAGCAATCAATACAAAGTTCTTTTAATCTAAAGTTTATGTGTACATTGAACAGTAGAAACCTTGAGCTGCATTTGCGCAAATCAAACATTTAGAAATAGTTGAATTGTCGTCATGCAATGTAGTTTTTTATTAAAATGCTGATATTCGGGAAGATAAACACTTTCGAGCCAATGCAGTTTAATTACCCACAAATGATCTGGAAATAAGGGGGTGATGCTTTGAAAAAAATGAGCAGGGTTTCGGAATCGCTTCAACTTGGAATTATTCTTGCGATATCCGGCGGATTTATGGATGCTTATACATATGTAGTTCGAGGACACGTATTTGCGAATGCGCAGACAGGTAATATCCTGCTCTTCGGAGTTAATCTCTCTGAAGGCAACTTGAAAGCGGCTGTCCTGTATTTGTACCCCGTTTTGGCATTTTCATTTGGCGTAGCGATGGCCGATATTGTGAGGCGCAGATATTCAGGCGTTAAAAAAATCCACTGGATGCAGATAACTATTCTTATTGAAGCCGTAATGCTCTTTGCGGTAGGCTTTCTACCGCAGTCTCTCAATACACTGGCAAACTGTCTGGTATCGTGTGCTTGCGGAATACAGGTTCAAAGCTTCCGCACAATCAAGGGAAACGGCATTGCGACAACGATGTGCATTGGGAACCTGAGAACGGCAACACAGTTTATATGCGAATTTTTCTACGATAAAGACAGGTCGTTGCTTAGAAAAGGTATCATGTATTACGGCATTATTGTAATATTTGTTATAGGCGCGATTTTGGGATATAAATGTGTGCAGCTATGGCAGGAAAGAGCCATCATGTTGAGCGGCGCTTTACTGGTAATTGGATTCTTAATGCTGTTTTTCGAGGAAAACGTGGAAGGCGAAATCTCATAATTTGAACAGCACCCCAATTGTTAGACAGTATGATATACTGAAAAACAATTGGGGT
>CAZLLK010000174.1:0-1839 GCA_964560435.1 uncultured Oscillospiraceae bacterium | reverse complement strand
TCGCCCAAATTAGCCCTCAAGGTTTCCGCCTCAAGGTCCTTTTCGCGCATTTTCTCCGAATAGTTCTCGGAGGCGGCATAAAGCTCAGTAAGCTCGTTCTGGGCGCTTGTAAGCCCTTCCTTTGCTTTTTCCCAGTCATCGTTTACAGTCTTTGCACGGTCGTGTAGCTTGTCCAGCGTTTCCATCCAAACGGACACCTCAAGCTTGCGAAGCTCGTCGCGAAACAGAAGATATTTCTTTGCTGTTTCGGCTTGCTCCTTTAGAGGGTCAAGCGAAATCTTAAGCTCGTCGATTTTATCGTTAATGCGGATGAGGTTTTCTTCCGTGTGCATGAGCTTGCGTTCGCTTTCGTCCTTGCGGTAGCGGTAACGCGAAATGCCTGCCGCTTCCTCAAACAGCTCACGCCTGTCTGCGCTTTTTGACGATATGACCTCGGAGATTTTGCCCTGTCCGATAACGGAATATCCGTCGCGTCCAAGACCTGTGTCCATAAGCATCTCGCTTATGTCCTTAAGGCGAACGGACTCTCGGTTGATGTAATATTCACTCTCTCCGCTTCTGTAATAGCGGCGCGTAATCATGACCTCGGTGCTATCCGTATTGAAAACACGTTTGGTGTTGTCAATAATCAGAGAAACCTGAGCAAAGCCCATTTTGGGACGCTTTTCCGTTCCGCCGAAAATAACGTCCTCCATTTTTCCTCCGCGAAGCGCTTTTGAGCGTTGTTCGCCCAAAACCCAAAGAATAGCGTCCGAAATATTTGATTTTCCGCTCCCGTTTGGACCGACAATTGCAGTTATGTCTTTTTCGAATGTCAGCCTAGTTTTATCTGCGAAGGACTTAAATCCCTGTATTTCGAGCGCTTTAAGATACATTATTTATGGCCATGCCTTTCGCTAAGTTTAAAATTGCTGGATGAAATTCGATTGTCGAATATATATCTCAAAATTATATTATAATTTTGCACACATTGCAACAAATCGAGGAATATTTAAGACAAAATTATACTGCTTTTTTGTACGTCTGCCGGAGCCACCTTAATATCCTTGAGTGAAAATTCATCGCACAATATTCCAATATTCGACCTTTTCTGGCCGATCATCGCCGAAACATCGGATTTGTTCACGTTTAGCGTAACTGTATCGAAGTGAGAACTGCCTTTTAGCAGTGTCCTTGCCTTGTCAAGTAGCAGACGCGACTTTACAAGCTCGCCGAAGGCTGGATGGTAGGCTCCGCCGAGCGCAGCTCCTCCGCTGAGTTCCTCCGTTGGGTTAAGTCCCAGTCGAATGACGGGGATTTCTGCTTCCTCAAACAAAGGCAGAATTGCCGCGCAAGTTTCCACAGCTTCCTTAACCGTATGCTCCTTGTAGCTTCCCTCACGCCACATATCGCAAAGCGGTGTGTTTCCAATGATAACCGTTGGGTAAATACGAACGCCGTCGGGACGCAGGGCGATTAATCGCTGTGCTGTTTCCACAGCACGCTCCTTCGTGTCTTCGGGAAGACCCGTCATCATCTGAAGGATAAGTTCGAAGCCGTATTCCTTGATTAGGCGTGCAGCCTCTTCCGTCTGCAAAGCCGTGTGCCCACGACCAGCGGCCTTAAGCACCTCTTCGCACATTGACTGCGCTCCAAGCTCGATTGTTAAGACGCCCCGCTCCTTGAGCCTTACTAGCGTTTCTACATCAATTGCATCGGGACGGGTAGAAAGACGCAGGGAAGAAATATTCCCATCATGTAAAAACGGCAAAGCCGCGTCCAAAAGCTCATTTTGCTCTTTGACTGGTATTGCCGTAAAACTGCCGCCATAAAACGCCAGCTGAATATTCGAATTTTCCG
>CAZLLK010000173.1:0-1844 GCA_964560435.1 uncultured Oscillospiraceae bacterium | reverse complement strand
ACATGCCCGCGGGCTGAGTAATGGGGAAGAAAGGTGCCGTTTCTCGGCCGGATCCCAAAACTAAGCATAGGGGCTTGAAGTTCTAAAAGTTTATCACATTTAGAAAAGTTTGTAAAGAGGAAGTTACTTGGGGCATACATTGATACTTCTTATTTGTTTTTCATAACGGATTTCATGCGCATACCGTGGTCAAGAATTCTCTTTCGAATACGCAGGCTTTTTGGAGTGACCTCCAAAAGCTCGTCATCCGCAAGAAATTCCATGCACTGCTCAAGGCTCATGAGACGTGGAGGAATTAGGCGCAGTGCATCGTCACTGCCCGAAGCACGAGTGTTGGTAAGCTGCTTTTTTCTGCATACGTTGACGACGATATCCTCGTTTTTGGGGCAGATTCCGACTACCATTCCGGCATATACGGGAACGCCCGGTCCGATGAACATTGCGCCGCGATCCTGCGCGTTGAAAAGGCCATAACCAACGGATTCACCCGTTTCAAAAGAAACAAGTGAGCCGGTGCTGCGGCGTGCAACCTCGCCCTTCATGGGGGCGTAGCTTTCAAACACGGAGGCAAGGATTCCTTCGCCGCGTGTGTCGGTCAAAAATTCGTTGCGATAGCCGAAAAGTCCTCTTGAGGGAACAAGGAATTCAAGCTTCATACGGTTGCCGACGGGGTTCATTTGAATAAAGTCGCCACGGCGTGAGGAAAGCTTGTCAATGACAGCTCCGACTGCGTTTTCGGGAACGTCGGCGATGACGCGCTCCATAGGCTCGCTAAGCACACCGTCGATTTCTTCCATTAGAACACGGGGAGGGGAGACTTGGAATTCGTAGCCCTCGCGGCGCATTGTTTCGATAAGGATTGAAAGGTGCATTTCACCGCGTCCAGCAACGTTAAAGGAGTCGCTGTTTTCGACTGCTGTAACATGAAGGGAAACATCCTTGAGCGTTTCACGGAAAAGCCTGTCGCGAATTTGACGGGTGGTGACAAACTGACCTTCTTTGCCGGCAAAAGGACTGTCGTTAACGGCAAAGGTCATTTCGATTGTAGGTGCGGTTATTTTTCCGAAGGGCAGAGGTTCGACGCAGCTGCTTGCGCAGATGGTGTCGCCTATAGTAATGTCGCCGATACCAGACATCGCAATGATGCTTCCGGCAGAAGCCGCTTCAACGGCAACCTTGGCAAGGCCTTCGAATTCGTAGAGGTTAACAGCCTTTGACTTTTTTGGTGCTCTTTCGCCGTGAAAATCGCAAACTGTGATCTCTTGATTCTGATTGATTACACCGCGCTCTATGCGGCCGATTGCGATACGTCCTACATATTCATTGTAGTCGATTGCCGAAACCAGCATCTGGAAGGGAACTTCGGTGTTTTGTTCGGGTGCGGGAATATAATCGATGATGGTGTCGAACAGAGGACTCAGATCCGTTCCAAGATTATCGGGCGTTAAGGAGCAGATGCCCTGCCTTGCCGAGCAGAACAAAGTGGGAGAATCGAGCTGCTCGTCTGTCGCATCGAGGTCCATGAGCAGTTCGAGGCATTCGTCGATTACCTCATAAATTCTCTGGTCGGGGCGGTCTATTTTGTTGACGACAACAATGACCTTGTGACCAAGCTCAAGTGCTCTTCCCAAAACAAAGCGCGTCTGAGGCATAGGGCCTTCTGCTGCATCGACAAGGAGGATGACGCCGTTTACCATTTTGAGAATACGCTCGACCTCTCCTCCGAAGTCGGCGTGACCCGGAGTGTCGACAATATTAATTTTGCAGCCATTGTAATGAACTGCAGTGTTTTTTGCAAGTATTGTAATTCCGCGCTCACGCTCCAGATCTCCGGAGTCCATGAC
>CAZLLK010000172.1:0-1855 GCA_964560435.1 uncultured Oscillospiraceae bacterium | reverse complement strand
TTATGGGAAGAGGGCCGAATATCCCAGTAAAAATCATCATGCTCACAAGCTCCTATGCGGATTTCCGAAATGAAATTGAGGCAGCAGGTATTAACCAGGTAAAGCACCAGATCATATTCGAGGTAAGGGTTCAGATTGATGTTATGCTTCCATGGGAGGTTCAATCCACCGAGGTACTTAGTGAGGTGCTCATTGCAGAGACTATCATTGTCGGAAATGTGCCGGACACCTATTTGAACTTGAATCAGCCGTAGAAACGGAGTATTACTATGGATGCACAGAAAGAAATTGAAAAGCTGAGAGAACAACTAACACGTCACAGCAAGGCCTATTACGACCTTGATGCCCCGACAATTTCAGATTTTGAATATGATGCGCTCATGCGTCGATTGATTGAGCTTGAGGAACTGTTTCCGGAGTTGAAAGCTCCCGATTCACCCACACAACGCATAGGTGGAAAATCACTGCCGCAGTTTTCTTCCGTTCGGCACGCAATACCACTAGAGAGCCTGAACGACGTGGTCTCCTTTGAGGAACTTTACAGCTTTATAAATCGTACTAATAACGCTCTCGGCAGCTCTCCAATCTATGTAACAGAGCCAAAAATCGACGGGCTTTCCGTTGCAATTGAATATATCGACGGAAAAATGTACCGTGGTGCAACCCGGGGTGATGGGCTTATGGGCGAGGACGTTACAGAAAACCTCCGCACTATTCGCAGTCTGCCCAAGGAAATTAAGAATGCGCCTCCCCGACTTATTGTGCGCGGCGAGGTTTATATGGCGCGTGACACTTTTTCGGAATTGAATGCCGAGCGCGAAATAAACGGTGAAAAACTTTTTGCAAATCCTCGCAACGCCGCGGCAGGCTCTCTCCGTCAGTTGGACAGCAAAATTGCGTCAGGACGCAGGCTCGACATAATCGTTTTTAACGTACAGCTTGCCGAAGGCAGGAACTTTGATACTCACGCAGAAACGCTAGACGCGCTTAAAGAAATGGGTTTTCCAGTTGTGCCATATAAGGCATGCAAAAACGCGGAAGAATGCCGAATTCAGATTGAATGGCTTGGCGATAACCGCGACACTCTCCCTTATGACATCGACGGTGCGGTAATAAAGCTTAATCAGCTTTCCGACAGAATGGTGCTCGGCAGCACGGCAAAAGCTCCGCGCTGGGCCGCAGCATATAAATATCCCCCCGAGAAAAAGGAAACCGTTGTGCAAGATATTATTGTACAGGTTGGACGCACGGGAGTGCTGACTCCAAAGGTCATGGTTAATCCCGTGCGTCTTGCCGGCACAACAGTAACTAATGCAACATTGCACAATCAAGATAACATCGACGGACTTGATATCCGTATAGGAGATACTGTTCTTATTCAGAAAGCCGGAGAAATCATTCCCGAGGTTTTGGAAGTCATACAAGATAAGCGGCCTGAGGGTACAGTACCTTTCAAAATTCCGAGCTTCTGCCCCGAATGCGGTTCACCTGTTGTGCGTGATGCGGACGCGGCGGCGGCTCGCTGCACTAATGTCGAGTGTCCCGCGCAGCTTCTTCGCAACATTGCTCACTTTGCCTCACGCGGGGCAATGGACATTGAGGGACTGGGCATATCTGTAACGGAAGCTCTGATTAACGAAAAACTCATCTCCTCTCCTGCTGAGCTCTATTACCTTGAGGCTCAGAGCGTTGCAGGGATTGCCCGCATGGGCAAAAAGTCCTCAGAAAATTTGCTTGCAGCGATCGAAAAGACCAAGAAAAATGGCATGTCCCGTCTTCTATGTGCGTTTGGAATAAGACAGGTTGGACAAAAGGCCGCGAAAGTGCTCGCCGCGCGCTACTCGAATTTGGACGA
>CAZLLK010000171.1:0-1867 GCA_964560435.1 uncultured Oscillospiraceae bacterium | reverse complement strand
AAGGACGTTACCAAGGCTCTGCAGAACAACCTTGATGAGTTCAACCCAATCTATATGATGGCGAACTCCGGCGCCCGCGGAAGCATGAACCAAATTCGTCAGCTCGCCGGTATGCGCGGACTTATGGCAAACACCGCCGGTAAGACAATCGAAATCCCGATCAAGGCAAACTTCCGTGAAGGACTTTCCGTCTTGGAATACTTCATTTCTTCGAGAGGTGCTCGTAAGGGTCTTGCCGATACCGCACTTCGTACGGCGGACTCCGGTTACCTTACCCGCCGACTGGTCGATGTTTCGCAGGATGTTATCATCCGCGAGCCGGACTGCGGCACTACCAGAGGTATCAAGGCATCAACCGTATACGACAAGGGACAGGTCGTTCAGAGCTTTGGAGACAGTATCCACGGACGTTTCCCGCTTAATGACATCGTTGATCCCAATACAGGCAACGTCATCTTTGGCACAAACTATATGCTGAAGAAGAGTGATGCCGAAATACTCGAGGCCGCCGGAATTAAAGAAGTCGAAGTGCGCTCCGTTATGATGTGCGACGCCAAGAGCGGTGTTTGCGCAAAATGCTACGGCGTAAACCTCGCTGCAGGCTCTCCTGTTAATGCGGGCGAAGCAGTCGGCGTAATCGCGGCGCAGTCCATCGGCGAACCCGGCACGCAGCTCACCATGCGTACCTTCCACACGGGCGGTATCGCGGGTGACGATATCACGCAGGGTCTTCCCCGTGTTGAGGAACTTTTTGAGGCCAGAAAGCCCAAAAAAATGGCTGTACTTGCTGAAATTCCAGGAAAAGTTTCCATCGAGGAAACCAAGAAGAACGCTATGTGCGCGGTTGCTGTTATGAACTCCGACTCTGGGGAGACTATGGAATTCCAGATTCCCTATTCCGCAGGCCTGCTTGTTGCAGCAGGAGATACCGTTGAAAAAGGTCAGCCTCTCACAAGCGGCGCATACAATCCTCACGACGTTCTGCGTATTATCGGAATTTCCGAGTGCCAGAGCTATATCATCCAAGAGGTTCAGAAGGTTTACCGTCAGCAGGGCGTTGACATCAACGATAAGCACATCGAAGTTATTGTTCGCCAGATGATGCGTAAGGTTCGCGTTGAGGAGTCGGGAGATACCGACCTGCTATCCGGTTCAACAGTTGACTGGAACGATATTAACGATGCAAACCTAGAGGTCGAAAAAAGAATCGCAGCAGGCGAAACCGATCTCAAGCTTGCGGCTTGCACTCAGACCCTGATGGGCATTACCAAGGCTTCACTTGCCACGGAGAGCTTCCTTTCCGCAGCTTCTTTCCAGGAAACCACAAAGGTTTTGACAGACGCTGCTATTAAGGGTAAGGTCGATCACCTGGTCGGATTGAAAGAAAACGTTATTATAGGCAAGCTCATTCCTGCGGGAAGCGGACTTGACGTTTACCGTGAGTTTGATACTGAGACAGATGACTCAATCGAGAAATCGAACGACGATTACGTCGATTTGAGCGCATTGGTCGGACGTACAAACGCACTGTAAGCACTTACGTAGACATACCGGAGCCGATTAGTTTTCCGGCTCCGGTATGTCTGCCTCTAAATTAAATGGCAGAAAAATCTTGACGAGACTTGTGCAATATGCTAAAATGCTTATTTGCATGGGTGTGTTTGCACTTTTTGTGCTTCATTGGGTGATTTTTTCGTAAAACCAGTGATAAAATGCCTATGAAGTCAAGCCATCTGCGTCAGTGCAGATGTAAAACTTTGTTTTTTTTCGGAATATCTTGTGGTATTTCCGTTAAAAATATAATGTATGATCATTACTGAAGAAAGGAGGAAAAATATGCCTACGTTTAACCAGCTGGTAAGAAAGG
>CAZLLK010000170.1:0-1892 GCA_964560435.1 uncultured Oscillospiraceae bacterium | reverse complement strand
TTTGGTACGCCCTGAGGAATTCGAATCCCCGACCTTCTGGTCCGTAGCCAAACACTCTATCCAGCTGAGCTAAGGGCGTATATACGTGCAACGCTCCGGGAAAAGTTGAACAATCAATGGGTATGAAAAATATCTGCATAATAAAGTAAATGATATTATTTTCAAGGATTTCACATAGGAACGCTGACGCGCAATATCCTTACGCTATTCTTAATTTATTTCCATGATAATATCACCTATTATCATTTTTTCCTTGGAGGCATTATATTCGTCAATAATGTGAGTGTAAGTATTTAATGTAGTTCGGATGCTTGAGTGGCCCAGATATTTTGATACATTTGCAATATCAACCCCTTTATAGATGAGAATGCTTGCCATAGTATGACGAAATGCATGTGGATTAATATGTGGAAGGCAATTGCGCTTTGAGAACTTTGAAAGCCAGAATGTGATACTGTCCGGATGCATAGGAGAACCGTCTTCTTGTGTGAACACATAACTTGTGTATTTCCAACGTTTTCCTTGGTTTGCTTTTTTTTCGTCTTGCAGTTCCTTTTGTTTTCTAAGAAGTTCTACGGCTTCTAACGGAAGTTTAAGGCTTCTATTTGATTCGAGTGTTTTCGTAGTGCTTTCGTAAATGCCCTTTTCAGCTGAATACAAAATAGTCCTATTTATATTTATCACATTTTCTGCGAAGTTAACATTCTCCCAAGATAGCCCTACGATTTCCGCACGCCTACATCCAGTGTACATAAGTAAAAGCGTCATCAGTTTCCATTTGAGTGGCTCATTTTCAAGAGCTTCATGTATTTTGTGCAATTCTGAGGGTTGAAAATAATTCGCTTTTTTATGAACTATTTTTGGTTTATCAACACCTATTGTAGGATTTTTCGACACCAATTCTCTCATTATTGCGGTGTTGTATATAGCAGAAATGAGCCGAAGATGTTCCAATATGGTTTTGGGAGAAAGCTTGTCGCCTGTTGTTTTGTTCTGACCTGGTTCTCCAATTTTTATAAACAAGTCTTCAATATCATTTGAGGTTATGGAAGAAAGGCGTCGATCACCAATAATTGGATTTATCCTTTCAAGTAAACTATTGTAAAATTGAATAGTCTTATGCTCTTTTCCAGCCAATTCTTTTAGTTTGACAAATTTTTCTGAAAATTCTTGAAACGTTTGTTCATCGGCATCAATATAACTATCACTTTTTGCTTTTAAAGTTAAGGTATTACCTTCGGAACTTGACGCTCGGTTTTCTGGCGTATATTCGGACTTAAGCAGCGCAAACGTTTTCTCTATTCGATCTTTATCTTTTGGGGTTGTGGCTGTAACGTCTTCTATGCTTTTTCTCAATTGAACCGACCAATTGCCACTTGATAGTTGGCGAACTTCAGGTATGTATATGTCACCCTCCTGGCTTTCAAAATACATCGAGCTATTGGTTGTTTTCTGTTTAAACTGATTGCGCTTCATTTGATAGAAATCTCCTTTATTACAATAATTCTCGATAATTCGGAATTGGTTGATATTATGCCAAATCACCAGAATTTTCAAGTATGGAGTTGTCCACAATATTGTATAAGGCACATGAATTTATGTAAATGGTATATTGTGTTCGTTGTTCTTCACTTAAAAGACACTAGCGACCCTTGTTTTGCTACATATCCAATATAGTTCGGAGTATCTTTGCAAATAAAAGCTGTGGTTCAGTTTTATGTTTTTCCAACCTACCAAGTTTTTCGGACATTGATTTAATTTCAAATATCGGTATAATGATAATTACAGTAGTTGTTTTACGCTACTGAATAAATTGTATTAAGAGTGAAAGGAGAACGCTTTATGAAAATAAACAATAGTAAAATGGAGATTGCAGTATGGAAGGAGGTTTT
>CAZLLK010000169.1:0-1893 GCA_964560435.1 uncultured Oscillospiraceae bacterium | reverse complement strand
CTGACTGCCCACCTCACGATAGCATTCCTGATGGTCGCAAATGTTGTATATTTTGAGCGTTTTTTCCTCGCCGTTCTTTTTTCCTCTGAAGATGCAGGCTATGTTCGTCTTGCCAACCGTACGAGGTCCGAGAGATGCAGGGTCGGGCAGAAGCTCCTTAAGGAGCTGTATAGGTACGATTTTCTGACCCTCATACTCTATGGGGATTGTGGAGAGCAGACCCACATTTTCAAGGCATTTCATGTGAGTGAGATAGCTCTGACCGAAAGTCATATAGAAACGAACGCGCCTGATTCCGGGTATATTGATGATGAGCGACTCAATTTCGTTGTGGTGCATGAGATACATGTCCTTTTTGCCGACCTGCTCGAAATCGTATTCGGCTTTGACAGACATGGCGGGGATTTCCACCCAATGTCCGTTTTCCCAGTAGGAGCAGGGGGACGATACCTCGCGCAGATTGATTTCCGGATTAAAATTTGTGGCAAAGGGATAGCCGTGGTTGCCGCCATTGCAGTCGAGAATGTCGATGGTATTGATTTCATCGAAATAGTGTTTAAGAGCATAGGAGCAAAAGACATTGGTTGCGCCGGGGTCAAAACCACAGCCAAGCACCGCAGTCAGCCCTGCTTCTTTGAACTTTTCCTGATAAGCCCACTGCCAGGAATAGTCGAAATAGGCGGAGAAGCCCAGCTCCTTGCAGCGTTTTTCATAAATGGGACGCCATTCTGGATCGTTGATGTCCTCTGGCTCGAAGGTGGCGGTGTCTATATAGTTTGCGCCGGCAGCAAGGCAGGCGTCCATGATGGCAATGTTTTGATAAGGCAGTGCCACGTTAAGCACTGCGTCAGGGGCGTATTCACGAATTAGGGCAGTCAGAGCGGGCACATCCATAGCGTCGATTTGAGCCGTGGTAATGCGGGTGCTGGTTTTGCCCTCCAGCTTTGCTTTAAGCGCGTCACATTTGGATTTTGTGCGGCTTGCAATGCAGATGGCAGTGAACACATCGCTGTTCTGGCAGCATTTGCTTATGGCAACGGAGCCAACTCCGCCGCAGCCGATAACAAGTAGTTTAGCCATTAGTTAATTCCTCCTGAAAGTCAAAGCTTGAAACATGCTTCAAGCTTATCTGATTTAAAGTGCATGTTGCTCGACATATGGGCAACCGCCTTTCACATTTTTCTATAGGTTGTCAGTTGGCTTTGCCGCCTGCATCCTCTGCTTTTATTAGAAGATCCTCTACATACTTCGGAAGCATAAAGGCTCCAAGATGCAGATTGGTGGTGTAGTACTGGGTTTTGATTTCACGGTTTTTCCAGCGCGTAGGGCTAAAGTCGTTGATGGGGTGATATTTTTTTGAGGCAAACCCAAACATCCAATAACCGGAGGGACAGGTTGGGATATGTGCCTGAAAGACTCGGCTTATGGGGAAGCTCTGGAATACCTTTCGATGCATTGAGCAAAATGCTGCCTCGTCCTCGTCAAAGAAGGGACTACCGTGCTGATAGACCATGATGCCGTCGTCCTTTAGCGCCCGAAAACAGCTGCCATAGAACTCTTTGGTAAACAAGCCCTCGGTATGACCAAATGGGTCGGTTGAGTCGACGATTATGATGTCATAGTCAGCTTTTCGACCTCGCAAAAAGCGAAGCCCGTCTCTATGGACAATGTTTACTCGAGGGTCCTCAAAGCCCTTTGCGGCATCAGGGAAAAACTCGCGGCATGCCTGCACAAAAATTTCGTCCGGCTCAACCACATCGATTTCCTCGATTTCTGGGTAGGCGGTGAATTCGCGTGCTACGCCGCCGTCACCGCCGCCAATTATGAGAACCTTTTTTACACCTGGATGAACGGACATTGGCACATGAGTTACCATCTCATTGTAAATAAACT
>CAZLLK010000168.1:0-1924 GCA_964560435.1 uncultured Oscillospiraceae bacterium | reverse complement strand
CCATTGCGGATAATCACTCCTTTTGAAATATGTAGCAATATACAATATTAAATTTAATTTTATCACGGCAAATTGTGCAAGTCAATTGAGAGTTTCCGGCGAATTCTCCTGAAAAAGCCGAAATAACCCGATAAATACGCGCAACGCGAATTCAGCGTACTCTTATGTAATCGTAACGAGCAGTAAGCCTTAAATGCGTGATCACTGGTTTCTTTCCGCTTTCTATACGTGGGAGAATATGCTATACTTTGCTCAGACACCGAAAGGAGCGATAGCATGCTAAAGCTGATATTAGGCACCGCGGGAAGCGGAAAGACTTCGCTCGTCACAAACGAAATACGTAAAAGCGTCTCGGCACGTGAGGGCGGGATATTCCTAATCGTTCCCGAACAGTACAGCCACGAGGCCGAGCGTGAGCTTTGCGCTGTATGCGGAGAGCAGCTTTCACTTTATGCCGAGGTTCTGAGCTTCTCGCGGCTTGCCGTGCGCGTTTCGCAGGAGATGGGCACAGGCGGACTCGTTCCCCTCGATAAGGGGGGCAGGCTTCTTTGCATGTCTCTCGCGCTGAGCCAAATAAACTCGCGTCTTAAGCTCTATTCTTCAGCGAAAAACAAGGCAGAGCTTCAAACCAGCCTTATGCAAACCGTTTCGGAGCTGAAGGCCGCCCGTATCTCTTCCGATGACCTAACGAGCGCGGCTCAAGCCGCAGGCGCAGGTCTTTCCGAAAAGCTTTGCGACCTCGCGCTTTGTCTGGACGCCTATAACGCCATTCTGGCGCAGGGCCATGCCAACCCGTCGGACAGGCTCATTCGTCTTGCCGAAACAATCGGTCAAAGCACAGTCGGAACAAGCGGACATATTTATATAGACGGCTTCACCGATTTTACAGGTGCGGAACTTCTAATATTGAAGGTCTTACTTGCAAAAAATGCTGATATCACGGTTTGCCTGACCTGCGACGGTTTATATGGCGACAGCGAACACTTCGAGCAGTCACGTACCGCCGCAAACACACTTTTGCGTTTTGCCAAGGAGCAAAACGTTGAAACAGAAATCATAAGTCCCGAAAGCGCCCCCGATAAGGCCTTTCCGCTCTCGTTTCTTGAGGATAAGCTCTACAGCTACACCTCCGAAGTTCGAGAAAACGAAGACGGCTGCATAAGCATAACCAAGGCTGACAGCATCCGCTCCGAGTGCGAAATGGCGGCTGCAAAGTGCCTCGAATTTGTACGCGAAAAGGGTGACCGTTTCCGTGATATCGCAATCGCAGTTCGCGGTTTCGACAGCTATTCCGCAGCACTTTCGGAAGCCTTCCGCTTATATGATGTTCCGCTTTTCACGGCACGCAGAGGCAGTATTCTGCAAAAGCCGGTTGCCGCGCTAATTGCAGACGCATTTGAAATCATCTACGGCGGTTGGGACACGGACGCCGTTTTGAGCTATATGAAAACGGGTCTTACGGGCATTTCTCAGGAAGACCGCGACCTACTGGAAAACTACATTACAATGTGGAACATCCGAGGAACGATGTGGACGCGTACAAAGCCTTGGGGCGCGCATCCGAGCGGCTTCGGTTTGGAACAATCTGATGAAAGCACGCAGTTGCTCGCGAAACTCGACGCTATCAGGCGAGAGCTATCTGCCCCACTTATCGCGCTTTCCGAAAACGGCAAAAAAGCGCAGACCGCAACGGAGCAGGTAAAGGCACTTTCCGATTATCTCACGACGATAAGTCTTCCCGAAACACTCGAAAAAAGGGCTATCGAGCTTGAAAGCGCCGACCGCGAGCTTCTTGCCGCCGAATATGTTCAGCTCTGGGAAATCGTTCTAAATTCACTGGAGCAGACAGCCGCCATTTTGGGCGAAACACCTATGACACAGGAGCAGTTTTCAAAGCTCTTTTTGCAAACTCTCTCTCAGTATG
>CAZLLK010000167.1:0-1930 GCA_964560435.1 uncultured Oscillospiraceae bacterium | reverse complement strand
TTTCCGTCATTTTTTGCACAATATATGGTATATTCTATCATCACAAGCACCATATGTTCTTAGCAAGGCTGTTCAATCCGCTATTAAAAACGACAGTTGTTTTCTTTGTATCCAATATGTCTGCGGCTTGAATTGCACGCTTTACCGCAAAGGAGATGGAAAAATGCAGGCAATAAAGAAAGGTCCCCGTTTTTTGCGAAACGGTATCAGCTATCTGTCCGTGGACGAAATCTATCCAAGCCCTGTGCAGCCACGCAAGCGCTTTCCTCAAGAGTCATTAAAAGATCTTTCTGACAGCATAACGCAGTACGGCATTCTAAATCCACTTACCGTACGCAAGCGAAATGGTAAGTTTGAGCTTATCGCCGGTGAACGCAGGCTACGAGCCTCAAGGCTTGCGGGTCTGAAAGAAGTGCCGTGTATCATAATCGACGCAAATATGGAAGAGGCAAGCCTGCTTGCACTTGTGGAAAACATTCAGCGCCGCGACCTCGATTTTGTGGAGGAGGCCGAGGGCATTTCTCAACTCATTCGCCTTTTCAGTATGAGTCAGGAGGAAGCCGCGCAACGGCTTGGCAAATCTCAGCCCTCCATAGCGAACAAGCTCCGTATTTTGCGACTACCTTCCGATGTTCTTGACACCCTTCGTGATGAGGATATGACAGAGCGGCATGGCAGAGCGCTCCTTCGCCTTCAAGACGAGGAAGCGCAAAGGCAGGCAATAAGGCACATGGTTTCCGAGCGTATGAACGTTGCCGCGGCGGAGGAATACATAGAAAATCTTCTCAAGGCTCCCGAGCAGGCCTTAAGTAAGGAAAACAGAGTCACAAGAAAAACGCTTTTTGTGCTAAAGGATGTGCGGGTCTTTCTTAACACGCTAACACATGGACTCGACATCATGAAGCAGGGCGGAATCGACGCCGGAATGGAAAAACACGAAACCGATACCGAGCTTGTTCTGACAATAAGTATTCCGAAGCAAAAATAATCGTGTCCTGCGGAGTAAGGGTTTCACTTGCACCGCAGGACATTTTTTAGTGCTTTTTTTACAAGCGTAGGGCTGCTGTTTTTGAGCTAATCACAATATATTTTACTATTTGCTCTCTATTTTCCTCAAATTACCAAAATATTGACAAAATTGTTAACGTCTTCACAAGATTATTATTTATTTTTATTGAATATATATTATTGTGTATTTTGGAGTAATACTGTAAACTATAATTGTGAGCGGAAAAGTTTCCAAAAGTAATTTCCGTTTTTATTAATTTAAGGGGTGATTTCTGTGCATCTTCTTGAGGAGAGAATTCTCCGAGACGGAAAAGTCAGGGACGGGAACGTACTTAAAGTTGACAATTTTCTAAATCACCAAATGGATATTGAACTTTTTGGCAAAATGGCAAGGGAGTTTTATAACCTTTTCCATTCCGATAACGTCACAAAAATATTAACAATTGAAGCTTCCGGGATAGGTATAGCCTGCATTACCGCGCAGGTTTTTAACTGTCCCGTTATTTTTGCGAAAAAAAGCAAAACCAAAAACATCGCAGGAGACGTTTACACCTCAAAGGTAGAAAGCTTTACCCACGGCACTACTTACGACATAATCGTTTCCAAGGAGTATCTTAAATCCGAAGATCGCGTTCTGATCATAGATGATTTTCTAGCAAACGGAGCGGCGCTTTCAGGGCTCTCCTCTCTGGTTAAAGACGCTGGTGCAACACTTGTTGGCGCGGGAATCGCCATAGAGAAAGCCTTTCAGCCGGGGGGCGACACCCTGCGCTCTCAGGGTATGCACATTGAGTCCCTTGCAAGAATCAAATCCATGGACGGCGGAGAAATCCAATTCTGCTAAATCATTAGTACGCGCGTTTTTTTGCTCAAGCAAAATTAAAATAAACGAAAAAACGGAGGAAAGAAAATGAAAAAATTC
>CAZLLK010000166.1:0-2003 GCA_964560435.1 uncultured Oscillospiraceae bacterium | reverse complement strand
AAAAGCAGCAAAGAAAGGGCTGTTCCCCAAGCTCCGCTTCCGACAACCGATATTTTCATCAAGCTTCTCCTCGCGACAATTAATAGGATACTATTTTATATTATGTTATCTGTGCAAGATATTTTCCAACAACTTTCATCTTAACCGACTTTTCACATCCAAAAGGACAGAAGCCTTTTAAGCTTAGAAAACGCACTAACGGCGACACCTCGCCTCACAGTCGTAGATATATAATAATCCACAACCAATCAAAACGCAAGCGCCGCCGTAAGCTGTTCATAGTTTCTTTACAAGAATAGGAAAATATAATCCCTTTGTTTTGTCTGCTTAAAGGACTTAAATATCAGCTATTTTTCCGAAATTTCAGACATCTCAAGCATCTTAGTCCAGGTTAAACTTCTCACCGTAGCCGTAGTTCTCATAGATATAGTCGATGTCCTTGTCGCCGCGTCCCGAAAGGTTAACGAGAATTGTGCCATTCTTGTGCTCCTTCGCATACTTGAGCGCATAAGCCAGAGCATGGCTACTTTCTATAGCAGGAATTATACCCTCATTGCGGCAGAGGAGGAAATACGCCTCCATAGCTTCGTCATCGGTTACGGATTGGTAGTCTACTCGGCCAAGGTCGTGCAGATAAGCGTGCTCCGGGCCAACGGAGGGATAGTCAAGTCCGCTAGCGCAGGAATAAACGGGAGCCGGCTCACCATTTTCATCCTTGAGCATGATGCTCTCAAAGCCGTGCATTATACCTTTTTCGCCAAAAGTAATGGAAGCTGCGTGGTCACCCATTTTTTCGCCCTTGCCCATGGGTTCAACGCCATAGATTTTAACGGGATCCGCAAGGAACGCAGAGAAAAGTCCCATAGCATTTGAGCCACCACCGACACAAGCACAAATCGCATCGGGCAGGCTACCCGTCATCTCAACAAACTGATCGCGAGCCTCAAAACCGACAACAGACTGGAAATCACGCACCATCATCGGAAACGGATGAGGCCCAAGAACCGAGCCGATGCAGTAGATTGCGTCCTTATATTCATTCATATATCCATCAAAAGCGGCGTCAACGGCTTCCTTAAGGGTTTTTAAACCGTGGGTTACTGGGATTACCCTTGCACCGAGCATTTTCATTCGTGTAACGTTGGGTGCCTGCTTTTTAATGTCGACTTCCCCCATGTAGACATCGCACTCCATGCCGAAATATGCCGCAGCAGTTGCAATCGCAACACCGTGCTGACCTGCACCTGTTTCGGCGATTATCTTCTTTTTGCCCATGAACTTTGCAAGAAGCCCCTCGCCCATGCAGTGGTTGAGCTTATGCGCGCCTGTGTGGTTCAAGTCCTCGCGCTTAAGGTAAATCTGAGCGCCCCCGATTTTTCTTGAAAGTCGCTCGCAATGATAAACTGGCGTCGGACGTCCCTGGAATTCTTTGCGGATTCTGCGAAGTTCGTTAATAAACTGCGCACTGTTGCAAATGGTGTTGTAGGCTTCGGTTATCTCTTCGAAGGCAGGTACAAGATCGGGAGGCAGAAATGCTCCGCCATAATTGCCGAAGCGTCCGTCCTTAGTCGGAATATTTTTCAGGTATGTCTCAAAGTTTCTATTTGGATTTTCAAAGTTAGCGTTCATGATTATTCTCCTTATAATCTATATTTCTTATGTTGTTTGTCTCATCTAGATATTATCGTAAAGCCAAGCTGTAAAGTACAGTTAAACAGTCTTTTGCCCAGTATTTCCAAAAACGGCTTTTTGCACGCCATCGTACAAGTCCCATTGATTTTTCCTCCTAAAAAACAAAAAAAGCCTTTGTCCTATTCTTAGGACAAAGACTCAAAGTCTCTGCGGTACCACCTAAGTTGACGAAAACTCGCCCACTCTCGACATACAGAATATGTCTGCACGTTTTACGGGTTGCACTCCCGTCGGCCATTACTAACGCTAAAGCGCTTTCCTGCCGCCCTCACAAGTCCATTCACACACACGCTCGCTACGACAATTCCACC
>CAZLLK010000165.1:0-2074 GCA_964560435.1 uncultured Oscillospiraceae bacterium | reverse complement strand
AAATAGTTATAGCTGCTCGTTTTACTCAGAACAGTAATTTAGTTCTATTAGTTGTCAACCTGCAAATCAAGAATATCCATACTTGCATCCCAAAGCTTTTTGGCCTCAGATAAATCATATGACTCTTTCGATGATTCTGCTTCCAGTAAACAACTTTTTGAACCTTCGAAATATTTGCAGTTAATTACAGAATTTGGCCTTTTGGCCAAATTAATGAGATGCGCAGCGCCCTCATCGGGTGCCTGCGTTTTTTCTCATGAAATATATCTGCGGAATTATCATACGCAACTAAATCGGCATTGTGACAGTATGATTTGTCCGTGTAAGACTGGGGCATAGTGGTATACTAATAACCGTTTCGTGATACTACAATGGAGGCAAGAAAATATGAGGTTTTTCTTTGGTCAAGAATCGCTTACAATCATTGAATGGAGTCTAAGGGGTATCATTGCGTATATCATACTTCTTCTTGCTGCTAAATTATTAGGCCAGCGTGCAATTTCGCAATTGAGACTGCTTGACTTTATTATAGCTATTATTCTAGGTAATATATTAGCGCACCCTCTTTCTGATGAGGGATTGGGGATGACTGGCTCAATAACAACCACTATAGTTCTTGTAGTAATGTATTCTTTATCGTTAAAATTGACTTTGAAATCAGTAAAATTCGAAAAGTTTCTTTCTCCTTTGCCAATTCCAATTATCAGTAACGGGGAGATTTTATATAAAAATCTGGCAAAAGCCAGGATTTCTCTGGATTTTCTGCTGTCGGAGTTGAGGATCGAAAAAATAGATGATATTAAAAAGATAGCTATAGCCTTATGGGAACCTGGAGGTAGAATTTCTGTGTTTTTAGATACAGCATATCAGACTCTCACCCCTAATGATATGCAAATAACAAAAACTCCTTTCATACTGCCAAAAGTGATTATCAAAGATGGAAATATTGACAAAAACGTCCTTAAAGAGATCAACAAGACCAAGGACTGGCTTATAAATATATTAAAAACAACTTACAATACAGAGGCTGATTCCGTTTTATTAGCTACGATAGACAATAACTTGGTAATTCAAATTTACTTGAAATAGCTAAGTTGTTTGTGGGCTTTACGCGAAATTTCGAAATAACCAATAGCGAGTTTGCTGCTTGCACCGTTTCATGGATGCCTTGAAGGCATAGCAGCAATTCCTTAGGAGAAATGTACGGCATGATGCGAATACTTGCCTTTTGTTGAAATGAAATAATGGTAATCTGCAACTTCGCAGTATTGCTATTATTGAGCTTTGTTAATATAAAAGTCTATTTTTACCATACACTTTAATACTGAGATAATCAATTAACAAAAGGTCGAATATAGCTGTTTTGGTAGGTAATATTGCTGATAGCAATATTACCTACCGTCTTAACGACTGCGGGATTTTCATTTGCGTGTTTATAGAAATCGGTATAACGCGGGCGCAGCTTATCTTCGCCGCAATTAGGACATGTTACCTCTTGATTTTTTATCAACTGAATAGCTATTTCTCTTGTTAGATTTATATTGGTTGGCAAGATAGTCACCTCGTGAAATCAAAATTCAAGCATTAGATTTTATAGCCCATGGATATCGGCATTTTCTTTCAACTGCTCCAGCAAAACTGTGAATTCGGTGTTGTTGAAAGGCACTTGCAAGATATGAATTTCTGTGCCGTAATGCTCAGAAGAAATCCCTTTTTCGAAAAATATAGAACAGAACGTTGTCATTTTTTGCATAAGTCTATACTTGTTGGTTTTTTTATTTGACAAAGAATATCAATAAATCTGTCATCAATAACGTCTTAAATGATTGTTCCATATTTCCAATCGGTTGACTTTTCCCTTCCTAGCTCCAATGCTGCTTCAATTTCTTTCGTTTCTTCCTTCCAGCAGTGGATTTCAAACGTTTGTCCAGCAACAGCGAACAAGGAGATTAACCTTTTCCAATAATAATTATCTTTAAGCGAATTGTCTGTTATGTATATTCCGATTTGAGAATTTGGCATATGAAAACTCCTGTTCACTAGCGTTAAAATCATTGATAAAAAACTAAAAAAG
>CAZLLK010000164.1:0-2091 GCA_964560435.1 uncultured Oscillospiraceae bacterium | reverse complement strand
GATGCTTATCCCCATAAGTATTATTAATCATCATTCATAGGGGGAATAGGTATGACTGACAGCAGAATTTATGAGGACATCGCGCTGCGCACTGGCGGAGATATATATGTGGGTGTTGTAGGACCTGTAAGGACAGGCAAATCGACCTTTATCAAGCGTTTCATGGAAACGCTTGTAATACCCAACATAGACAACATTTATTTGAAAGAACGCGCAAGGGACGAATTGCCACAGTCCGGCTCGGGAAGAACAGTGATGACGGCTGAACCGAAGTTCGTGCCGGAGGATGCTGTGGGAATAAGCATCGGAGACGATACTCAAATGTCCGTTCGCCTGATTGATTGCGTCGGATATATGATTCCCGGTGCGGCAGGACAGATGGAAGACGGAGAGGAACGCATGGTTGCGACTCCGTGGTTCGATCATGAAATCAGCATGACTGAGGCGGCCGAGGAGGGAACGAGAAGGGTTATCCGCGACCATTCAACGATTGGTCTGGTAATAACGACAGACGGCTCAATCTGCGGCATTCCGCGCGAAAATTATATTGAGGCAGAGGAACAAGTTGTTTCCGAACTGCGCGAAATTGGCAAGCCGTTTTTGCTGCTTCTAAACTCCACAGAGCCGAACTCAGCCAGAGCGCAGAGCCTTCGGAATGAGCTAAACGAAAAATACGGAGTTGCCTGCATTTGCGTAAATTGCCTGACCTTGCACGAGGAAGACATTGAAAATATTTTGAATAAACTGCTTAACGAATTCACAACCGAGGAATACTCAGTTTTTCTGCCCGAGTGGGTTGAAGCTCTTCCTGATGGACATGATATTAAACAGGAGCTGTTCCGCGAAATCGCAAGTGCCTCTGCTGAAGTGCGAAAGCTTAAGGATGCGCATTTGCTTGTGCAAAGGCTAAATTTAATCGAAAACGTTTCAGATGCCCGCGTGGGTGAGATGTTGATGGGAAAAGGTTGTTTTTCACTTAGAATCGACCTGCCAAGAGAACTTTATTACCGTACGCTGAGCGAAGAGAGCGGTCTATCCATTCAAAACGACGGCGACCTCATTTCACTTCTATGCGACCTTTCAAAAATGAAATTCAAATTTGATAAAATCAGTGCGGCGTTGAATGATGTAAATGAAAAGGGCTACGGAGTTGTTATGCCGTCTCCAGATGAGATGGTTCTTCAGGAACCCGAAATAATCAGACAGGGCGGCAGATACAAGGTCGTTTTGCGTGCCGGCGCGCCTGCGATACATATGCTAAAAACTAATGTGGAAACGGAAGTTTCACCCGCAGTGGGCGGCGAAAACGCTTCGGAGGAAATTCTGGGATTTTTGCTACAAAACTTTGAAGGCGACGCCACGAAAATTTGGGAGTCCAATATTTTCGGGAAATCAATGTACGATATTGCGGGAGAGGGACTAAACGCAAAGCTCAAGCGTATGCCGGAGGAGACAGGACTAAAGCTCCGAAACGCGCTTCAAAGAATAATAAACGAGGGCAGCGGCGGTCTAATCTGCATTATACTGTAAGTGTAGGCGCACGCCTTATTAAATTCCGTGAACCTATTCGGAAACAGAAATAATGAAACGAGTATCTGATTTATCCGATACTCGTTTCATTATTTGACAGTTCGATTTTCTTCAAATCAGGTTATCAGCGCAAAAGAGGGTAGCATGTAATAACCACCGACGAATTTCTCACCGATTTTGGCACACTTGACATCTCAACGGCAAACTCGTCGGCGGCAAGACCGCATTGCCCGTCTAGGACAGCAGGAAGCCTTACATTTGCTTTGACAACAAGCGGCAGGGGAGAGACGGCTCTAATTCTACGGGCGATTAACATGGCTTGTTTAAGCCTCGTAGAACAATTGGCACCTATCACGTCAACATAGAACTCGTCGTAGTTTTGGCAAGCGTCTATTTTTGAATTTTGTAAAACGAATTTTGATAAGTTCTGAAGCAAAAATGTTTGAAGGAGAGCAATTTTTGGGAATAGTATGATTTACATTGACAAGAGTTAAAATGAGTTGTAAAATTTATCAGCGAGTAAGCCGAACGACCGCGGGCATAAGGCGAAAGCCTGTGCGT
>CAZLLK010000163.1:0-2121 GCA_964560435.1 uncultured Oscillospiraceae bacterium | reverse complement strand
ATGAACATGAAGCTGTCGCAGTAGCGAAGCGCAAGATTTAAGTCGTGTATCACAATAATCACGCAAATTTTGTCCTTAATTGCGATGTCGCGGATTATGCTCATAACCTCATACTGATTTTTCAGGTCGAGATTGCTGGTCGGCTCGTCCAGCATTAGCACCTTCGGCTGCTGTGCAAGTGCTCGGGCAAGCATTACCTTTTGATGCTCTCCGCCCGAAAGCTCGTCGATATATCTGAGCGAAAAGCTCTCGAGTCCCATTCGTTCAATTATGTTTCTTGTTATCCGATGGTCCTCTTCTACCGGATTCATCTTAATGTAAGGCTTCCTCCCGAGAAGGACAGCGTCGTAGACTGTGAATTCAGAGCTTTCGTTCTGCTGCGACACATATGCCATTTCTTGTGCTATTTTCTGGCGTCTGAGATTTTGAATATCTCGACCGTTTACCACAACCGTCCCTTCTTGAGGCTGCAGAATCCGATTCAGACATTTTATCATAGTGCTTTTTCCTGCCCCATTGTTGCCGAGAACAGCAACACATTGACCTTCCTGTGCATCAAAATTGATTTGCTCAAGCACTCGGCAGGTTTTACCATATGAAAAATCTAAGCCTTTGACAGCAATCATTTATTAGAAACCCCCTTAAAAAGAAGATATAGGAAGATTGGGGCACCAAGGAAAGACGTGATAGCGCCTATCGGTAGAATTATTGGCGAGACCACCATTCGTGCCAGGGTATCACTCAAAAGCAGCATCAACGCTCCGGTAATCGCCGAGGCGGGCAATAGATATCGGTGATCTCCTCCGATAACGCGACGGATAACATGGGGAGCGATTAGTCCCACGAAGTTGATAATGCCGACGAAGGAAACTATTACAGAGGCGGTTAACGAGCAGATTACCATTCCGACGATGCGCATGACATCTACGTTAACTCCAAGCCCCTTGGCAGTGTTTTCGCCGCTCTGCAGGGCGTTGAAATTCCAGCGATTAAATATAAAGTATACCGATGACATCAGAACCACTATTGCCATGATACCAACCTGCACCCATGACGCCCGTCCCAAATCTCCAAACGTCCAAAATATTATGGCAGCAAGGCTCACATCATCCGCAAAATACTGCATAATTGTTGTACCACCCGAAAAAAGGGCACTTAACGCAACGCCTGTAAGCACCATGGCCTCAGGTGTGATTCTTTTAAATCTTGATAGCCCTAGCACAACCACAGTCGAAAGCATTGAGCACACAAAAGCGCATAAAGTCACGAGATAGGGGTTCATTATGGTTACGCCATCCGTAGTCTGGTATTGAATGCCCGCTCCAAGCACAACAATCGCAAAGGCTGCTCCGAAAGCTGCGCCCTGAGATACGCCCAGTGTGGAATCAGAGGCAAGAGGATTGCGCATTAGGCTCTGCATTGCGCAGCCCGTCGTTGCAAGACCAATTCCCGCAACAATCGCCGTTACTACTCGTGGCAAACGAATACCGAATATCACCGTATGGTTCTGTTCAGTTCCTTTCCCTATTAGGGTCAGTACTACCTCTTTCACTGAAAGTCCGGCAGCTCCAGAAATAATTGCTAAAAGAACTGCGGCTATTGTTATAACTCCAAGCAGAAATATTACGATTAATTTGAAGCGTATATAACCATGATAGGACAAGTCTTTTTTTGCGAGTTTCTGCATAGCCACGGCTATTTACCTATAGTGATTTTGCCGAAGCTGTTTCCCGAATCCTTAAGCTGCTGCAAATATGTCTGACCCAACATTAGCGTGAATATTTCATCCGCTTTCTTTTCAAAATCAATGTCGGCAAATGCGTCGGGAAATATGACCATTCCGGCGTAATATGCATCTACTATTGCGACTTCTATGTTGGTACCATTAAAGTTATAGGAAACCTGCGAATATACATTGCCGCTCTTGACCGCCGAAAGATTATCATAAAAGCTCGGATTAGTGGCATAGTCCTCGTTAACCAGGTTCATGTTCAGGGGGGTCAGGAAAATGATTTTGGGATTCCAAACCACAATCTTTTCCTTATCAATTATCAAAGCACTTTTTTCACCGGTTTCGTCAACAACATTTTTAGCGTTTATTGCGACGAAAGGAGGATACTG
>CAZLLK010000162.1:0-2163 GCA_964560435.1 uncultured Oscillospiraceae bacterium | reverse complement strand
GAATTCATTTGTGAAAAGATATGTAGGATACCAAATAGAGTAAATACATGGTACCAACTTGGAATTGTTATTAAAGAAACTGACGAGTTTGTTGGAGATATTGGCATTCATTTTCATGATGACGATAACTTACAGGTTGAAATTGGATATACATTATCTCCAAATTATCAAGGAAACGGATATGCTACAGAAGCAGTAAATGGTGTGATAAACCACTTGTTTAAAGACTTGAATAAGCATAGAATAACCGCTTCAGTAGACCCAAGAAACACAAAATCTATAGCTTTACTTGAAAGAATCAAAATGAGAAAAGAGGCACATTTTAAAAATAGCTTTTGGTTCGACAATGAATGGGTAGATGATGTGGTATACGCAATTTTGCAAGAAGAGTGGATTAATTTCAAGGATAAAAACATATAATTAGCATATTGAAATATCGCATTAAGATAATAGTATTTATTATCTGCGCACAAAATTTCAAAAGGGTAAAATAGAAGGCGTCCTTTGGACGCCTTCTATTTTACCCTGAATTTAAACGTAATTTATTAACATAACTATAAATCACACTGATTTATAGTTTCTTTAACAGAGAGTTGCGCCTGCCGGAATGGCGTCGTCGAGCATGAGTAAATTGAGCTTCTCGTCCTTTTCAGCGGAAAGAAGCATACCGTTTGACTCTTCGCCCATCATCTTGCGCGGAGGAAGATTAGTGCAGGCAACAACGGTTTTTCCGATTAGCTCTTCGGGCTTATAGAACTTTGCGATACCGGAGAAAATCTGTCGAGGAGTGCCCGAGCCGTCGTCTAGCTTAAATCTCAAAAGTTTTTCGGATTTCTTGACGTTCTCACATTCAAGCACCTTGCAGACTGTCATTTGAACCTTTGCAAACTCGTCAATAGTGACGGTCGGAGTGACGGGAGCTTCAGGCTCTGATTTCGTTGCATTCAGCTCCTCAAGGGAGGCAAGCTCCTTTTCCACGTCGATACGCGGGAAAAGAGTTTCGCCCTTTTGGACTGTCACGTTAGCGGAAAGAACACCGAAGCTTGCAGCATTTTCCCATGCCTTGTCTTTTCCTTCTGCTCCAATCTGGGTAAAGGCTTTTTCACAGCTGTCGGGTATAACGGGCTGAAGCAAAGTCGTTGTTATGCGGATGGTTTCAAGAAGATTGTACATGACTGTGGCAAGACGCGCCTTGTTAGCTTCGCCCTTTGCAAGCATCCAGGGAGCGGTTTCGTCGATATATTTGTTTGCACGGGAAATGACCTTGAACACCTCAAGCACAGCAGCCTGAGTCAGAAAGCTTTCCATGTCTTGCTCGTAAATGTCGCGCAGACTCTTTGCCATGTCGATAAGCTCATCGTCAATCGGAGCGGCTTCGCGTTCGGAGGGCAAAGTGCCGTCGAAGTACTTGATGGCCATAGCGACTGTGCGGGAAACAAGGTTTCCGAAGTCGTTTGCAAGGTCGCTGTTGATGCGGTTAATGAGTAGTTCGTTTGTAAAGCTGCCATCGCTTCCGAGGGGGAAGTCACGCATGAGGAAATAGCGCAGGCTGTCAACTCCATAGCGTTCTGAAAGCAGGTAGGGGTCAACTACGTTGCCCTTGCTCTTGGACATTTTTCCGCCGTCCATGAGCAACCAGCCGTGACCGTAGATTTTTTTTGGTAACGGCAGCTCAAGGCTCATGAGCATGGCCGGCCAAATTATGGAGTGGAAGCGGACGATTTCTTTGCCGACCATATGCACGGCTGGCCAATATTTTTCAAAGTCGTCATACTTGCCATTAGCGTAGCCGAGAGCGGTGATATAGTTTGAGAGAGCATCCACCCAAACATAAACAACGTGACCGGGGTCGAAGGTGACGGGAACGCCCCATGTGAAGGTCGTACGGGAAACGCACAGGTCTTCTAAACCCGGCTTTATGAAGTTGTTTATCATTTCGTTGACGCGAGAGGCAGGCTCAAGAAAACCGGGGGTTTCCAAAAGCGCCTGAATTCTGTCTGCATACTTTGAAAGACGGAAGAAATAGGCCTCCTCCTCGGCGTCGTGGACTTCGCGTCCGCAGTCAGGACATTTACCGTCTTTGAGCTGGCTTTCTGTCCAAAAGCTCTCGCAAGGGGTGCAATATTTGCCCTTATACGAACCTTTGTAGATGTCGCCCTTGTC
>CAZLLK010000161.1:0-2186 GCA_964560435.1 uncultured Oscillospiraceae bacterium | reverse complement strand
AGGAGGGCAAAGATATGCGTATATTTGCCATATCCGACGAAAAAGACACCCTTACGGGCCTAAGGCTTGCCGGAATTGAGGGAGAATTTGCCGATACACGTCGCGAAGTTGAAAAATACGTCGTCGACGTTCAGGCAGACTCTCAGATTGCAGTTCTTCTTATCACCGAGGGCTGTGCGGCGCTTATTCCTGAATTGGTTAAGACGCTTAAGCTCAGCACAACAAATCCGCTGCTTGTTGTTATTCCGGGAAGCCGAGGCTCGAGCAGGCCGCCTGATTCAATCACGCGGCTCATCAGTGAAGCAATTGGAATTCAAAAATAGTTACTCATAACAAATAGGCCACGGAAATCTGCGCATAGTGCGTATGGGGGTTCAAGACGATGCCAATTAAGGATACAGACAAAAAGCTTGATGAGTTTACAGGCGCAATTATTACAGATGCAATTGAGGATTCGAAAAAGATTGTTCTTGAATTGCGCGATAAGCAAGAAAAGCTGATTAGTAAAGCGGATACGGACATTGCCGCCGAAGCTATGAGATATCAAAACGTCAGAATAGCTGAGATTAAAACTAAAGAAAACCTCAGAATAAATGCGCGAATGACCGAAAACAAGTTTAAGCTGCTGCAATATCGTGAAGAGTGGGCGAATATAGCTTTCTTAGAAGTCAGAAACAAAATTGTTGAATTTACTGCTAGCGAGGAGTATTTGCCGCACCTTGAGTTGTTGCTCAAGAGAGCCATAGAATTCTCGGGTTATGGCCATTTGGTGGAAATCTCTCTGCGCTCTGATGATATGCACTATGCCGATGAACTTATACATTCGGTTACGGGCGTCAGCATTGCTGTTACCGAAGGAAGCTTTTCCCTCGGCGGTCTGCGCGTTATATGCCCCTCAAAAGGACAACGTATCGATATGAGCTTTGATACCTCGCTGAACGACATGGTAGGCCATTTCGCAGAACTTGCGGATCTAAAAATGGACGACTAACTAATACCAACGTCCCATGCTTAAGGCGTGTTCTCTGGCTGGTTTTCGGCAACAGAACGAAAAAATTTGATTCAAAAATGTATTTCTCCGAACGGAGGGTTCCGGAAATGAACACAAACAACTACTATATATACGGAGTGAACGGACCTGTCATAACTGTGCGCGGAGGCAGAAGTCTGCCCATGATGAGCCTTGTTTATGTCGGAAAAGATCGAATTCCGGGTGAGGTCGTCAGCGCAAGCGGCGATACGACGATTGTTCAGGTATATGAAGACAGTGCAGGCCTGGGTAAGGGCCAGCCTGTTTTTCCGACCGATAAACCGATGTCCGTGCTTCTGGGACCCGGTATGCTTTCCAATATCTATGACGGAATAGCACGTCCCTTGCGCCAGATTGCCGAAATGGCGGGAAGCTTTATTGCAAAGGGCATTACGCTTCCGGCGCTTGATATGGAAAAACTTTGGGACGTGAAAATTGAAGCTAAAGAGGGCGAAGAAGTCAAGGGCGGAATGATTTTTGCGAGAACGAGAGAATCGGAAGCCGTTGAGCATCGCAGCTTGGTGCCGCCTGAGGTAAAGGGCAAGTTTACGGAAGTTATGCCGGACGGTCAGTATAAGGTTACTGACGTTTTAGCATATGTTATTGACGAGCGCGGCAAAAAAATTCCGCTTTCACTTGCACAGGAATGGCCGATCCGACGCTCGCGTCCCTGCGCAAAAAGACTTCCCATTACAAGACCGCTTGTTACGGGTCAGCGCGTAATCGATACATTGTTCCCCGTGGGAAAGGGCGGTTGCTCTGCTATCCCCGGACCCTTCGGCGCGGGAAAAACGATGGTTCAGCACCAACTTGCAAAGTGGTCGGACGCTGATATCATCGTTTATCTAGGCTGCGGCGAACGCGGCAACGAGATGACGCAGGTGCTTGACGAATTTGCGGAGCTGAAGGACCCACTTACAGGTCATCCGCTTATGGAACGCACCATCTTGATTGCAAATACATCAAATATGCCTGTAGCGGCTCGTGAAGCTTCAATATATACAGGCATGACAATTGCCGAATATTATCGCGATATGGGATACCACGTTGCGCTTATGGCTGATTCAACCTCCCGCTGGGCGGAAGCTCTGCGTGAGATTTCGGGAAGACTTGAGGAAATGCCCGCTGAAGAGAGCTTTCCTGCTTATCTGCCCTC
>CAZLLK010000160.1:0-2258 GCA_964560435.1 uncultured Oscillospiraceae bacterium | reverse complement strand
AGCAAAAGAACAATCGAAAACGAAGCTTTATCTGAAATGATTGCAGATATCTTCACAGACCGTGGTTCTCAATACGCCTCTCAGCGTTTTCAAGCTCTACTGCTCCGCTACGGCTGCCAGCAAAGTATGAGCCGGAAGGGAAATACTTATGACAATACAGTTATGGTATTTTTTACCGTACGCTAAAAAGAGAGCTTGTTCAAGATGCCAATTATGACAATCCTGAACAAGCTCGGCAGGACATTTTCAAATATATTGAAGCTTATTACAACACAAAACGGATTCACTCTGCGCTGGGCTGGCAAAGCCCTTTGCAGTTTGAAATACAAAATTCTTAAATACTTAACTTCGTGTCCAGTTTTTCTTGACCTATCCAAATTTGATGAGGGACTTTGGAACGCAGTAATCGAGAAGCTGGTGGGGCGCTCGGCCAAGGAGGTAACTATCGTGAACCGAGACGGCAGCAAAGTTGAGTGGAAAATGGTGTAATGACAGAAAAATCCCGTATGCCTGATAGGTTTGGTGATAACCATTCTAGTCAGCATACGGGATTTTTTGCTTTTTATATTAAAAACGTAAAAGTAACAGGTGTAACAGAGTGCTCATGACAAATAAAAGTGTCCAGCTGGTAGACATATTGACGAATTTATAGCTGCGGCCCTCAACAAGAGAAGTAGCGGCAGCCAATCTTTTGCATGAGTGGCCGAGGAAAGTTATATAACTTTGGACGTTTTTGAAGCACGGCTAGTATTCACAAATACCGGAGAGCTCGTCAGCGCGGCGGCTGGAATAGGCAAAGTATGTATTGCGAATCTGCGGGTAGTTTCGCTGAGTGATGGCCGCCGTGCCGTAACTTCCTAGCGTGAATTCGTAGGGTGCGATGCGGGTGATGTAGTCCATGTTCACAATAAAGCTCTTATTCGAAAGCAAAAACTGTCCCCCGTGTAGCTCGTCATAAAACTTTTTAAGGGGCATTAGGGTCCTGACAACAGTGCCATCCAAAAGATGCAGCAGCAGATATTTGAGAACGCTCTCCACAAAGACAAGGTTGGCTTCTGACACGGCGACGTACTCCTGGTTATTCTTTACATAGAACAATCCCACGCTCTGGCTGCGTCCGCAGAGAGAGATGGCCCTGCGCAGAAAGAAATCAAGCTGTGCCTGGGAAAATGGGTGTACCAGATACCCTGTAGCGTAGACAGAATAGCCCTCCAGCGCAAGGTCATTGTTTTGAGCGGTTAGGATGATGGGACAGTCAAGGTTCACCATCCGAATGTGATGTGCAGCTTTAGGCGAGCCGGTGCCGCCTAGAGCCGGATTAAGAAGGACAATGTCAAAACATTTTGGGTTATCGCGAAAGGCACCAATCAGTGCCTCTTTATTTTCAAAGACGGTAACGGCGTAATCTATGCCCTTTAACGGTTCGCTTGCGTAAAGCATGGAACTCAGGGTTAAGCTCTCTTTTCTATTGTTGCATATTGCGATTCTCATAGCTTAGCCTTCTCAATATATTAAAGTTAAAAATCAATCCGTGGTAACGAGAGCAAATATATAATCGCACTCAAAACATAGTTTACAATAATTTGGAAAATACATTATACACCTATATTTGATTATATATGACAATTTTTTTTTTAAAAGTCCGTACAACTGTCGTTAATTCCCTAAAATGCGTCGTTACGGGAAAAACGGTGGTGCTTGGTAAATTGCATTGAAAAACTAAAGTGAGCAGAGAACAGAGACATGATAAATGACGATTCTTTGTCATTAACGTGTTCGATTTTTGATTGGGAAAATAATAGGCTTTGGATATTAATTTCTATTATAAAACCTGTACCTTAAAGAGACTTGTTGGAGGTCAATTATGCTTACACTCGACTTAAGAGAGGGCGAATACATCTATATCGGGGATGATATCAAGATTTGCTTTGTAAAAAGACAGGGTCCAAACAACTATATCGGTATAGAAGCTCCAAGAGATATCCAAATTCTTCGTGAAAAGGTAAAACAGAAAATCGAAAGCGACAATCAGGCTGCGGGCTAATAGGCTCACGCTAAATTACATTCGTTTTTTCGCGATGCTTTCGCTGCAGAGGGAGCGCCGTTGAAAATAAATATTCAAATAACAATAGGTCATTATGGATAATGACTGTAAAAATCATGGAGGAATTTAATTATGGGTATGGTAGTAAGAACCAATACGATGTCCGCTAACGCATATCGTCAGTTGGGCATGAACAACACAGCAGTTTCCAAGA
>CAZLLK010000159.1:0-2306 GCA_964560435.1 uncultured Oscillospiraceae bacterium | reverse complement strand
AAAAGCCCTTGAACTCAAAAACCCTTTCGTTATCAATAAACAGGCTGTCGTATTCTTGAGCAAGGTCGGTAATTATTCTTGTTAGCTCCGACTCTTTTGATAATTCCGGGGGAATTCTATCGCCAAGCAGTTCTCCGCTTTCACTGTTTTCCCAAATCGGTAAGCATTGATACTCATAAAAAATTCTTAGGGTGTGCATTTTTTGCTCCTTTCAACTATTCGAAACCGGGTTGGCCCCGACAACAAATCCATTACTTCCAATTGATATAGACACTCTTTGAATAACGCCGTGAAATTCAACCTCATATACATCACGGGTATTCCGTTTTCCGATTACTCGCCCGTATTTTATTGCTGACATTAGAAACTCAGGAATATCTTCTGCGGTAATGCCTTTTTTGGCAAAGTCTTCAGCGTGCCTACCGATAATATGCTTAAGTCCTGCACCCTCAGTTCCCATCTCAAGCCACACAAGTTTTCCATCAGCAGTTCTTGTCACCGCTACAACATCATCAACACTTACCTTTTCACCACTGTTAGCAAGCTCTCTCATAAGATCTTTCGGTTTCAGATTAAGCACATCGTCTGCCGCACCTACCCCGCCGACCTCCCGCGTGACCTTGCTCATGGTCCTGAAAGCGGCATAGGCAATCAGCACAGTCCCGACGATGTCAAGCCAGTGCTCAAGCGACCACGGCTCGTCGGGCTTGACCGCACCTCTCATCGTATCGAGTGTCCCCAATGTGATTGCGTTTATGATATTATACAGGCTCGGATCATCCGTCATCGCGTTGTGGCGAAGCCCTATCCCCGCCCAGACTCCGCTGACAATACCAAGCGTCAGCCAATCAAAAAAGCCTCCGGTGCTGTCCCACTTGACCGCTGCCCTATCCTTCTGCGCCGCAATAATTGCTTCGGCCATTTCGTTTGCTTCGCGTATCAGTCCGGCATAATACTCTGATGACCAGTCCTCAAGCTTTTCGTAATAATCAGGCTGGCTCTCATACCAAAACGGCTTGTCGGTGTCGAAGGCAAGAGTCCCATTCGAATAACTTATGCGCGTAAGTGCCTCCGGCGAAAGACCGATTCTGAAGAATTCATGGTCAAGGACATATATTCCGCCGCTTTCAGCGCCGCGAAGCTTTTCAAAGTATTGGAGGAAGCTCCTACTGTCAATATTATACATCCTCACGGCAAAGCCGTCCATAGCTATCAGCTCACAACGGCAATTCGGATGCAGCGGCGGTATTACGCTCTCGCTGTGAAGGTCGTAAATGCTGTATACCTTTCCGTGGTGCATCTGACAGTGTTCGCAGGTTTTTTCGCCCTGCTCACTGAGAAAAAGGAACATATTATATCCCTCGTCCTTATAGTGAAGCAATGCGACAAGCGCTTCGAAATCCTTATCATAGCGGGACAGCTTTGCTGAGAGGATTTTCATGCCCTCTTCTATCACCGCTCGGCTCTGCTCCATCGCTTCCTCCGGCGAACTTCCGCGGTCGAGCGCTGACTGGTATTTCTTTGAAATATCTTGAGACAGATTTTTTGAAAATCTGCCCATATCCTTTTCAAAGATATCTCTAAGCCGGTACGGAATCCGTCCGTCAATTTGGAAGCCGGAAACGTAGGCATCAATCAGCGCTGTAAGTAGGCTTTCAAGCTCGGATAAATTTTCGTCCGGCTCTGGGTCGCCTAAGCTCTTTAGATAGAGCCGCTTTAACCTGTCATCGTCGGATTCACGATGATCAGTCTCAAGCGGCGGTGCCGCACGGCTGTGTTTTGAATATGAAATCTGATATGCGAAATTATCCTCCATTTTATTCCTCCCGCGTGTAATGCAGACATTACGTCCTCTACCCACGGGGAAAATAGCTTAAGAATGTGTACGCCCAAGTACACATCTGTAAATAAATATGTGCAAATCGCCTCTTGCCGCACCAACGCGGGTTAGACTGCGGAAGTCATATGTGTATGCCAACTGAAAATAGCCTTCTTGTGATAAAGAGACAGATAAAAATGGGAGTGTGACCCCATACACCTTTAATCGGAGTGCTCCGTGAAGTGCGATCCTACTCTGTTGCATGTCGTTGATATTGATGGTGTTGAATATCCCGTAATTTATCCCATCGCAAAATTGAATGCATGCGCCGAGCGCCACCGAGGAGTTACCCCCGATGGCGCTTGTTTTTACGCTATGCGCTATGCAAGACTGCTTGGACTGAAATTGTTGAGCCGAAAGCGCCCATGGCAGATTGATCCCGTGAAGGCTTTATTCCTTTCACGATTGTTCCGCCAAATAAAATGCC
>CAZLLK010000158.1:0-2317 GCA_964560435.1 uncultured Oscillospiraceae bacterium | reverse complement strand
TGCGCCCTGGAGCCGTGGGAGGAGGAAATGCTTCCCCGTTTGCCGCGTTAAGGCTGAACCCGGTGTCAGCCGGTGAGTGATAAATGAGAGTGGAACCGCGGAGTTATTCGCCTCTCACGGACATATAGTCCGTGAGAGGCGTTCTGTTTTTTAAGGAGGGATGTTATGTTTGACGGTTTACGTGAACTGATTGACGCATATAAAGCAAGGGATCCGGCGGCACGTTCATCGCTGGAGGTGTTTTTGCTTTATCCAGGCGTTAAGGCGACGTTGTCACATAAAAGAGCGAATTATTTTTATAGGCACGATATGAAATTTATCGCGCGATGGATTTCTCAGCGTTCGTGCAAGAAGACGGGAATCGAAATTCACCCCGGCGCGACAATCGGAAAAAGGCTGGTAATTGACCATGGTGTCGGCATTGTAATCGGCGAAACCGCAGAGATTGGCGACGATGTAATGTTGTATCAGGGCGTAACACTTGGCGGTACGGGTAAGGACACAGGAAAGCGCCATCCGACGATTGGGAACAATGTGCTTATTGGGGCGGGCGCGAAAATTTTGGGACCCTTTAAAGTTGGAGACAACAGTCGCATTGCCTCAAACGCCGTAGTCCTCAAGGAGGTTCCGCCGAACAGTACAGCTGTGGGTGTTCCGGCGAGAATAGTTCGAGTCGATGGTCAAAAAACCAATTATGTCGGAAACGTCGATCAAATAAGTGTTATTGATCCCGTTGCAAATGAGCTTATAGCTCTGCATGAGCAGATTAACTCGCTCTTGGATAAAAAAGCGGGATTGAGATAGGCAATAGTTGTTTTATAGATATTCGGAAAAATAGTTGGAGGATTTTACAAATGAAGTTGTTTAACTCATTGACAATGCAAAAGGAAGAATTTGTGCCCATCGAAGAGGGTAAGGTGCGTATGTATGCCTGCGGCCCGACGGTTTATAACTATATCCATGTCGGCAACGCTAGACCACTAATCATGTTTGAAGTGCTACGCCGCTATCTGGAATATCGCGGGTATGAGGTCACTTTCGTTCAGAATTTTACGGATGTTGACGATAAAATTATCAAGCGTGCTAACGAAGAGGGTCTGACGTCGAAGGAAATTTCGGAGAAATATATTGGTGAATACTTTGTGGATTGCCACGGACTGGGCGTTCGCGAGGCGACAATTCATCCGAAAGCAACGGAAAACATTGAACAAATTATCTCGATGGTTGAAACGCTTATCCAGAAGGGATATGCTTATGAGGCGAACGGTGATGTTTATTACCGCACCACTAAGTTTGACGGTTATGGAAAGCTGAGCCATCAGCCGTTGGAAGATTTGCAGGCAGGGGCTAGAATCGATGTAACTGACATTAAGGAAAACCCCATGGACTTTGCGCTTTGGAAAACGGCAAAGCCCGGAGAACCATATTGGGATTCGCCTTGGGGCAAGGGCAGACCAGGCTGGCACATTGAATGTAGCGCGATGAGTAACCGCTACCTCGGCAAGACAATTGATATTCACTGTGGCGGTCAGGATTTGGTTTTCCCACACCACGAAAATGAGATTGCTCAGTCTGAGGCGGCAAACGGCTGCAAGTTCGTCAACTACTGGATGCACAACGGCTTTATTAGCGTTGACAATAAAAAGATGAGCAAGTCGCTGAACAACTTTTTCACTGTTCGTGAGGCGGCAGAGGCTTATGGGTACAACTCAATCCGTATGTTTATGCTTATGAGCCATTATCGCAGTCCGCTCAATTACTCTGGTGATATTCTAATGCAGGCAAATAACGCGCTCGAGCGTCTTTCTACCGCAAAATCAAACCTTGAGTTCTTTGCAGAGAACGGCGTTGAGGGAGGTATGTCCGACAGCGAAAGTATGCTTGCTGAGGGGCTTGCCAGATACCGTCAGCGCTTCTGCGAGGTGATGGACGACGACCTTAACACCGCCGATGCGGTTGCCGTTATTTTTGAGCTTGTGCGCGAGATTAATGCGGCGGTTAGCCCTGCTTCAAACCCGACTAAGGCTTTAGCTAAGGCTTGCGGTGCTATTTTTGATGAACTTGCGGGAGTTATCGGACTTCCGATTTCGAAGCCTGAGGAGAGCATTGACGCCGAGATTGAAGCACTTATCGAGGCTCGTCAGGCGGCGAGAAAGGCAAAGAATTTTGCCGAGTCAGACCGTATTCGCGACGAGCTGAAAGTAATGGGAATTGTGCTGGAAGACACGCCGCAGGGTGTCAAGTATTATCACAAATAAAAATAAAGCGCCCACTCAAGGAACGTTAATTCCAAGAGTGGGCTTATTGACAACCTTTA
>CAZLLK010000157.1:0-2368 GCA_964560435.1 uncultured Oscillospiraceae bacterium | reverse complement strand
AGTCCAAAAGGAACCTTGTGGCAAACAATACGTCTGTTGTATTCAATTTCGTAAATTTTCGGATTGTGAGGCCATACGAAATCCCCAAATCTCATTGGTGAAAGCACTATAATCCCTCCCACGTAATAAAATCGTTAGTATCGTTCATACGCACCGTCATAACGACGCGCATCTCTGCAAAATATATCGGAAAGCTTTTCCGATAATTCAGCCTGTGTCAAATTACCGTAACGCTTAACGCTCTTGCCGTCATTCTCTGCCGATGCCACTCTATTGCCTATCAGCAAATCGTCGCCACGTCTGCGACTTTCAGCTCGACGAGCCAAAAGCTCTCCGTGGCTCAAACGAGGAACAAGCTTTCCGTCTTCGTCGCCTTGCACAAATTGTCTTTGAATACCGTCCACATTCTCAAAAGCCACACGTCGTCTTTCAAATCCTTCAAACCCTTTATCGAGGCGGAACTTTGCTTGTCTTTCTTCCTCGAAGAAATCCGCCCCATTTAGCTCGCTTTGAGTTTCTTCGGAAAAATCCGCACCACTCAGTCTGCTTCGAGTTTCTTTTGTGCTGAGTATTTCGCAAAGTATAACTCTCGCCATTTCCTGAAGCTCGCATTCGTTTAGCTCAATTCCCTCGCTCATGCTTTTCCCTCCGAAATCGCCAAAAAGCGACCCTCGTCAAAGGAGCCGTTTCGCTCTCCCTCTGAATTGGGAGCTTCGGCGAGCTGTCTATTATCAAGCACCATATGCGCACCGCATAAAACGAAGTCCTTGTCGCTCAGCTCCTTTGCCGTATTTGAACCGGGCAAAACCCGAAATTCCCGTAAAACGAGCCACTTCAAGCGTTCAAGGTAATCCGTCTCAAGCCGCCCGATAATTTCTTCGGCTGTCAATTTGCCATCTCCGTTCTGTGGCTCGAAACGACAGAAATACGCTCGGCAACCATCTGGCTGAGTTCCCCGCTCTCCTCGATTTTGTTCCACTGACAGCCGGTATAAATAATGCGCTTGTCAGGCTTAACGATAACCAGCGAAAAATTGCTTAGATTATGGAAATTGATACCGTCGTTTATCGCTTCATCAGTAGCGTAAAGCCTCGTAAGCTCAAGTCTGTAAGTAAGCTGGTTTGCAATGGTCGCAACCGGCTCACTCTCTCCGAACGCCTCCACAATCTGCTCCGAGCGCATAGCTGTCGCCTTGTAGCCTTGGACAACGGCAAGCTTTTTGCCCTCCGCTTCGATATAAATATCACTGCTAGTGGGAAATCCGATAACACTCATTCTTTTCCTCCTTAAACGCTGATACGTGCGGACAGAACAATTCGGTTAAGTCCGTGCGCAACGGTAAATTCAAATCCGATATTGCATACTGTGGGGTCGCTCTCGTCAGCTGTAGCTGTAACCGCACCGTAAGCATCGATAATTTCCTTCTTCAGCTTGCTTTCAAGCTCAATGATTACCTGCGTACGGATTGCGCCTCGTGTCTGGGCCGTGTTCTTAACTCTGGAGAACTTAACTCGCAAGGCCGAGCGCACGGAGGGAATAACATCGTCGATAATAAGTACGGTAGTAAGCTCGCGCCATGTCGTATCGATGGCCCCAGCGGTTTTCGTCCTTGTCGTAACCCCTCTCACGACGCAGGGACTCCCGTAAACGCTTTCAATCGGCGTCACTCCCGCCTGCACAAGAGTGTTAATATCCACATCGGAGAATATTCTCGACATATTTTCCATTCCCTTTAGTTCCGCTCCATTAACGGGGAGTGCTGGATCTCCACCTGCGGAAATGACTCCCGCCAAAGCAGCCGCCGCAGAACCAAAAAGTGCGCCACTTCCTTCAATCGCAGGATAGACCATAACCATACGCTCAAAATTAAGCGCCTCAGCCTTCGCCGCAACCTCCGCAACTGTGCCAGCGCTTTCCACAACGCCAATACGATACTTGCAGTTTTCCAAGGCACCCTCAATTGCCGTTTTCATAGCACCATAAACAGCGGACTCTCTGCTATCGCAAAGCATAATTGTTACGTTTTCTTTTTCCATTAAAGCTGCAAACGCCGCGATATAGTCTGCTGTCACAGCCTCAGCTCCAACAGAAACAGGCACAGCCTCAATAGCCGCCGCTCCGTTCATAAGCAACACCTTAATAAGCTTAGTCAGATTACAGCCTGCTCCAAAAAGGCTCACCGCCTCGCCGTAAGAAGTTATACTCTTGCAAACTCCCTTTGTGCCAACGGCAGAAACGGCGGCAATCCCAACCGTTTTCCCCGAATTCGAACCATTCAAGGCACTGGATACTTCAACGCTGGAATATACACCAGGTCTTTCGTTAATTGCCACTATCAACAATTCCTTTCAATACAAAATCCAAAAAC
>CAZLLK010000156.1:0-2373 GCA_964560435.1 uncultured Oscillospiraceae bacterium | reverse complement strand
AATAATTTTACCCATTGTGGTGCCTCCTATAATAAAGATAGTAATTGATGTACTTGAGTTTTGAATTTATTTTCTGAGAGAGGTCGATATTCTCTCGGATTTACATTTTAGTTTGCGACTTTAACAACGCTACAACGAATTACTTTGTCGCCCAGCTTAAAGCCCTTTTGGAATTCTTCCGTTATAACGCTTTCACCGAAGTTGTCGTCCTCAACGTGCATGACGGCGTTGTGGACTTCTGGGTCAAAGGTGGTGCCTGCACAGGCTTCGATTTCAGCTACGCCAAGGTTTGATAGGATTTCATTGAACTGAGTAAAAACCATTTCAACGCCTTTGCGGTAGGCTTCGTCGACGGTTTCAACCTTAAGCGCACGCTCAAGATTGTCGTAAACGGGAAGAAACTTCAAAGCTGTGTCTGCGCGGACATCGGAATAAGTGCTTTCGCGCTCCTTCTGACTTCTTTTGCGGAAGTTGTCGTATTCGGCAAGCAGTCTGAGGTGTTTATCCTTCTCAGCTGCAAGTTCTTCCTGAGCCTTTTTAAGGGCTTCTGACGATTTGTCTTTGTGCTTATCCGGTTTTCCCTCGGTCTTTCCTGTTTCGGTGGTTTCGGATGCCTCGGCGACTGTTTCCTCCGCCAATTTTTCCTTTGCCTCTTGAGAATCAGGGGGTGTCTTCTTTGTGCTCATCTATTGTCATCTCCTTTATCTGCAGTTTCTCAAAACCGCGTGGTGCCTCCGGCATACCCATAAGCCTACTCAGACCGGCGGCGATGTAGCTGAGCTTTGCAGCTACAGCGGAATAATCCATTCGTGTGGGGCCTACGACTCCGATTATGCCGCGCATATTATCTCCCGCGTTGTATCGTGCTATGACAACGCTTGAGTCCTGAAGCTCCTTGGCAACGTTTTCGGGGCCGATTAAAACCTGAATATCATCCAGCCCGTTGTCGGGAAGCCCCAAGAGGTGTTCGCTGTCCGAAAGATAATTCATCAGCTCGTGAGCCTTGTCGGGGTCGCGGAACTCTGGCAGACGTAAAAGGTGCGAAGCACCGGTAACAAAAGCTTCGCCCTCTTTTGCTTTGCCAAGTGTATCGATTGCAAACGCTGCGATAACGGAAACAAGTCCCATTGTGTCACCGCAAGCACGTTCTGTGGAAGAAATCAGTGTTGGCGTTATCTTATCATCAGAAATGCCGACGAAATTTGCATTAAACACAGAGGCAAGCCGTGTAATCATGCCCTGCTCTATAGAAAAGGGCAGATGAACCAGCTTGTTATGAACCGTGTTGTTGCTGAGCAGCGCAACGGCGATAAATGTGTTCGTGTCAACATAGATGAGGTCGAAACGCGATATGGTTGCAGCAACGGGAGACGCCATAGATACGGAAGGGTATTGTGTAAGCGAAGACGCAAGCTTTCCCACGTCGCTCATCAGCTTATCGAACTGCTGCATTTTGTGGTTAAGACCGGTGTTTATGGCATCAGTTTCCTCTAATGAAAGGCGCTGGCGCTCCATCAACTCGTTGACATAGAGCCTGTAGCCTTTCGGAGAGGGCACGCGTCCTGCGGAGGTGTGGGGCTGTTCCAGATAACCCATCGCTGTGAGCTCTGCCATTTCGTTACGAATTGTGGCACTGCTCAAATCCAGCTCGTCAAGCGCCGCAATTGCTTTTGAACCCACAGGCTCGGCTGTTGCGATATATGCGTCAATTACGGCTGTGAGTATTTTTTTCTTACGGTCACTGATTTCCAAAGTGTGCGTCCCCCTTAATCGCGGATTATGAAGATTGGCACTCTCGGGCGGAGAGCACTGGCACTCTCGCCTTCTGAGTGCTAATTTAGCACCGCGATTAAAAAAAGTCAATACTTTTCACAAACAAATTGACAGTTTATTCACATTTTACCCAAGAACAGATTGCGTTTAATTGCAATCAGGTGTATAATCATGCGCATATGACTGCGGAATATTCTGCGTGTTTGGTGAATTTTTTTATCTTACTACAAAAGCAGGAATGCTTTTGTGCGAAAAAATTTAAAATTATCCTTGCAATTGTGATAATATTCTGCTATCATTATAAAGCTATTCGTTTGAATCGATTTTCGACATAATGGCTCAATTTTTACGAGGAGGTGCAGCTAAAGATGGCAAAGTGTGAAATTTGCGGTAAGGGTGTTTCATTCGGTATCCAAGTGAGTCACTCTCACAGACGTTCTAACCGTACATGGAAGCCCAACGTAAAACGCGTCAAGGCCATAGTGGACGGGACACCTAAGCATGTCTACGTTTGCACCCGTTGCATGCGCAGCGGCAATGTTACCCGCGCTGTGTAGATAAAGCTGGGAATTATTTCGTGTATATAAGCAAAAGCGCCGC
>CAZLLK010000155.1:0-2374 GCA_964560435.1 uncultured Oscillospiraceae bacterium | reverse complement strand
AAAAGCCCTTGAACTCAAAAACCCTTTCGTTATCAATAAACAGGCTGTCGTATTCGTGAGCAAGGTCGGTTATTTTTCTCGTCAATTCTGTTTCTTCCGGTAATTCAGGAGGGATTTCATTTCTAACGAATCCTCCTCTTTCACTATCTTCCCAAACTGGCAAGCATTGATATTCATAAAAAAACCTTAATGTATGCATTTTTTTGCTCCCTTCAGCTATTCGAAACCGGGTTGGCTCCGACAATAAAACCGTTACTTCCAATAGATATAGAAACTCTTTGAATAACACCGTGAAATTCAACCTCGAATACGTCACGAGTATTTTGTTTTCCAATTACTCGCCCGGATTTTAAAGCTGTAAATAAAAACTCAGGAATATCTTCAGCGGAAATACCTTTGTCGGCAAATTGGCTGGCATGCCTGCTTATAATATGCTTAAGTCCCGCACCTTCAGTTCCCGTTTCAAGCCACACAAGTTTTCCATCAGCTGTTCTTGTAACCGCGACGACAGCATCAACGCTCACCTTTTCACCGCTGTTAGCAAGCTCTCTCATAAGCTCTTTCGGCTTCAGATTAAGGACATCGTCCACCCCACCAACCGCCCGCGCGGCCTTACTCGCAGTCCTGAAGGCTGCATAGGCAATTAGAACAGTCCCAACGATGTCGAGCAGGTGCTCAAGAGACCACGGTTTGTCGGGGTCAACCGCAAGTGCTCCACTCGGATAACTTATTCTAGTAAGCGCCTCCGGCGAAAGTCCAATTCCGAGAAAATCATGGTCTAGTACATATATTCCGCCATTATTTTTTCCACGAAGCCGTTCAAAATATTGCAAAAAAATATGCCTGTTAGTATTATACAGCCTCACACCAAAGCCGTCCATAGCTATCAGCTCGCAGCAGCAATTCGGATGTAGCGGCGGTATAGCCCCCTCACGATGAAGGTCGTAAATGCTGTACACCTTGCTCTGATGCCGTTCACAGCGTTCGCAGGTGTTCTCGCCCTGCTCGCTGAGAAAAAGGAACATATCGTATCCCTCGTCCCTATAGAGAAGCAGCGGAACCAGCGCTTTAAAATCCTTGCCATAGCGATGCAGCTTTGCAGAGATGGTTCCCATGCCTTCTTTTAGAGCCACCTGAGCCTTCTCCATCGCTTCCTCTGGCGTATTTCCGCTGTTAAGCGCCGACTGATATTTTTCAGATAGTTCAAGAGACAGGTTCTTTGGCGTCTTTTCCATGTCCCTTTCAAATTTTTCCCGAAGCTCGTACGGGATACGCCCGTCGACCTGAAATCCAGAGATGTAGGAACCTAAAAGCGCTTCAAGAAGGTTTTGTAGCTCGGTCATGTTTTGGTCGGGGTCAGGCGCGTCGGCGGTTTTAAGATACAGCCGCTTTAACCTGTCATCGTCGGATTCGCGCGGCTCTGTCTCAAGCGGCAGTGCTTTGAATACGAAATCTGATATGCGTAATTATCCTCCATTTTTCTCCTCCCACGTGTAGTACAGACACGTCCTCTACTCATGGGAAAAATCGCTCAAGAATGTGTACACCTAAGTACAAGTCAGTGAAAAACAAGTACATATCGCCTCTCAATGCCCCAGTGCGGGTTGGCCTTAGATATATGAACGACAGTGCTTGTTCTATTACGATTTTTTCACGGTCAGGATTTATTCTGAGTTCCATACCCCTATTGCGGTAAAGATACAGCAAACATGGGGGGGCACACCCGATACTTCGGGAAAGCGTCTGACTGGCAGTCAGACGGTCAACGGTTCGATCCCGTCCGTCTCCAGCAAAAAACAGCCTAAAACGAAAGTTTTGAGGCTGTTTTTCGTATATTTAGCAAAATTTCATGGGGGACTTGCTTGAGCGGAAATGTTGGATTTTTTTGAAAAAAAGTTCCAATATCAAGAAGAAAACCCGCATGAATAGCACTTCATTTTAGCAAGACATAGATTGTCTATTACATTAAAGATTCAGGCGCTTGACTCCATTGTTGTTTGAACAAATAATTACGTGTTGTACTTCAAAAGCCTGAAGTGTTGATGATATTTTGTTCATTAAAATTGTGTTTCATCACGTAAAGTGATTTATATCTATTCGGCAATGCTATACGTAGCGGAGTGGAACTATACGTGCGCGGCTCATAATGGTAATTCATTATTTCGTTCGCCAAATTTGAGTCTATGAACCTATAATTTTTCTTCAGAAGAAATATGGCACAAAAATAGAAGGTGGGAAGTGACAGTGTCGCCGTCACTTCCCTGTTGTTTATATTCTCTGCCAATGAGAGCTCATTTCGGGACAGAAATGAAAAGCTCGATTAACATAAACAAAACCATTGGGTAAGATAAATTATAGAATGCCGTACTTCTTA
>CAZLLK010000154.1:0-2386 GCA_964560435.1 uncultured Oscillospiraceae bacterium | reverse complement strand
CGGCTGAATTGCGCTGAGTAAGCGCAAACATTTTTTCTGAAATATTGTGTGCCATTTTGGTATACCTCACTGAAAAATCAGACGACATTATAATATACTATTGTATCACGTATTAACACAGCTTGACAATCCCTGCCATATAAAATATTATAATGATTGGGCCTATTACTAAGAAACTAAGACTTAACAAATGCCAAAAAAGTTTCATATAACCACACAAAGGAGAAAACTAACATGGACATAAAATGGTTCGAGGACATGGAAGCACGAATTCCACACGGTGAGGTAAGGACGCGTTTTGCGCCAAGTCCCACAGGATATATGCACGTAGGCAATCTGCGCACTGCTCTGTACACATATCTAATTGCGAAAAAAGGTAAGGGTAAGTTTATCCTCCGAATTGAGGACACCGATCAGGGAAGACTTGTGGAGGGCGCCGTTGACGTTATCTACAAAACGATGAAGGACTGCGGCCTTACACATGACGAAGGCCCCGACATCGGCGGACCTGTCGGCCCTTATATTCAGACGGAGCGCCGCGAGCTTTACGGGAAATATGCGGAGCTTTTGCTCGAAAAGGGTGGAGCATACCGTTGCTTCTGCCAGAAGGCGGAAGCAGAAGAGAAAGGCGATGAGTTTAAGAAAGTCGAAAACCCTTGCGCTCGCCTGACGAAGGAAGAGTCCGACGCAAGAGCAGCAGCGGGTGAACCTTTTGTGCTTCGCCAGCGCATTCCTCACGAGGGGACAACTACCTTCCACGACGAAATTTTTGGCGACATCACCGTTCCCAACGATACGCTGGACGACAACGTGTTGATTAAGTCCGACGGCTTGCCGACATATAACTTTGCAAACGTCATTGACGACCACCTTATGGGCATTACTCATGTTGTTCGTGGAAGCGAATATCTTGCCTCCGCACCGAAGTACAATCTGCTTTACGAAGCCTTTGGCTGGGAAATCCCCAAGTATGTCCACTGCTCACCGGTCATGCGTGACCACCACAACAAGATGTCAAAGCGACACGGCGACCCCAGCTACGAGGATTTGCTTGCACAGGGCTACCTTACGGACGCAGTTTTGAACTACGTCGCCCTTTTGGGTTGGAGTCCAGGAGGAGAGCAGGAAATTTATTCACTGAGCGAGCTTTGCGAGGCGTTTGAAATTTCGGGAATTTCAAAGTCACCTGCGATTTTTGACATTGAGAAGCTGACATACTTCAATGCCGAGTATATCAAGGCACTTTCTCCCGAATGCTTTACGAAGCTTGCCGAACCGTATATCCGCCAGAGCGTTAAGAATCATGCAATTGACATTTCGCTGTTTGCTCCGATTTTACAGCCACGCACAGATAAGCTAACGGATATTCCTGATAAAATCGACTTTTTCGATGAACTTCCTGAATACGATGTTGAGCTTTATACAAACAAAAAGTCAAAAACTGACGCCGCAATATCACTTGATATGCTGAATAAGGCACTTCCAGCGATGGAAGCTATTTATCCGTGGGCAGAGGAAAGAATTCACGACACGCTCATCGAGTTTGCAGAAAAGCTAGAAGTGAAGAACGCAACGCTCATGTGGCCCATCCGTATTGCCGTCGCGGGAAAAACCGTTACGCCCGGTGGTGCTATTGAGATTTGCCTAATTCTGGGTAAGGACGAAACCATACGCCGCATGAAAATCGGAATTGAAAAGTTGGGTTAAACAAACGTAATTATTGTAATGATGGGGGAGTATTATGAAAGCTGTTAAGATCGTTTTTGCTTTGGTTGCTACACTTTTTGCGATAATGCTTGTTGGATGTACAAAACAGAGAGCGGAGCCTTTGCCATCAGAAAATGCTTCACCAGAAGTAAGTGCAAAAATAGATTCAGAAACTGAGGAACCAGAAAGCTCTTCTATGTGGACTGAACCCCAATATGGGGATTACAAGGATTTTGTTGTTAATATTGAAGGTCAGAAAGAAACGGTCACAATGACGTATGCGGAAGTTGACTACTCTGTTATGGCTAAGGTTAATGTTGGATTCTATGTTGACTTAGACAAGTATAGCGTCAGGGTGTTTGAGGCTGAATATGACATTTTGCCTGTTGCAACAGGAGAATATCCGGTGTGCGGTGTTCATATATTTCCGCAGGAAGGGAAGTCCCTTGAGGAAGCCGTAGCGGATTACAAAGAAATAATTGCAAATAACGAAAATGCAACTATCGAAGAGGGCGAAGTAGAGCTTGATAATTACACTGCTTATTATGTAAAATCTGAAAACGCTTGTTCGTATTTCATTGAATATGAGGGTGGATGTTTAGGATTGCATATCAGCTACGAGAGCACCGAGGCACAAAACCATCAGCCAAGGCTTTTTGCAATGATTAAAACTGTAAAG
>CAZLLK010000153.1:0-2435 GCA_964560435.1 uncultured Oscillospiraceae bacterium | reverse complement strand
TGTCCTGGTCAAGCGAAATTGTAACACCAGGGTATAAATTGTATTAAGCTACCCTTGCGGCGCATGGTGTGAGCCCGCCGTTATAAGAATGGGGACGCACGTGGTTGTACCAGCCATAAGCAAACTCGTTTACGGAACGGTCGAGGTCTTCTTTGGTTTTGAATGAAAATAAATATATAAGCTCGTTTTTCAACGTGTTGTTATAACGCTCCATAGGGGCATTGTCATATGGGCATCCAGCACGGCTCATGCTCTGCTGAATGGATACATTACTACAAAAATCATTGAGTTCTTTAGATGTGAATTGACTTCCTTGGTCGCTATGAAGAATCAAGCCTTTGCCTGGGAGGTGCCGCTTGATGGCTATTTTCAAGGTTTCTACGGCAAGACTTGCTGTGATTTGGCTGCCGTTTAACGAGGCTAGGACACTTCGGTCGTGCAAATCAATGATGGTGCAGTTATACCTGGTAGTGCCGTCAGCTAGATATAGATATGTAAAGTCCATGCACCATCTCTTGTTTGGCTTATCCACATCGAAGTTCTGGTTTAACAGATTAGGGAATACTTTGTTTACTTGCCCCTTCTTGTAGCCGAGCTTTTTACGGCGCACAACTGAGCGCAAACCCAGCTCCATCATGTATTTGTAAATCGTTGCAGTACAATACCTATAACCAAATGGTGTCAGCAAGTCGCTCATCATACGATAACCAGGAACGCCATTGGCTCCGTGGTAAATTTCTGAGATTTTCAGCATTACAGCGACTTTCTTCTTACGATAGTAGGCTTTTCTGTCTTTAAGAAAATTATAATACCCATTTGGCGATATTCGGAATTCACGAAACAGCCATCGCTTTCCCAAAGTTCCCTTATTGTTCTGAATGAATCGATATTGTTCTACCCGTGGTCCTTCGCAAAGAATGCCGCCGCTTTTTTTAAGAAGTCGTTCTCCTTTTTCGCTTCTGCAAGCTCTTTTCTTAATCGCCTGATTTCTTCATAGGTACTCATTTCTTCTTGCATCGCTGGGTTCGCTTGGCATTCTTTACGGCGTTGTTGTAACCAGTATGTGATGGTGCCCTGACCAAGCTGGTATTCTTCAGTCAGGCTATTTTTCGTCCAACCCTCTTCCAGATGAAGGCGAAGGATTTTCTCTTTGAACTCAGGTTCATATTTATTGTAATTTGTCATTGTCGTCACTCCTTGATATTATTCTATTCTACCAATTTTTTATATCAAGGTGTTACAACTTTATTTTAGCAGGTCAAATGTGGCATATAAAGGATAATTGTAAGTTTCAATTAATAATCGGTTGAGTCTCTGGAGTTCATTGTGTTCATAAGGTGGACGTTGAAACCACTTCATAATGAATTGTGCTCCAAACATTGTTCCAAGACAAGAATGATATAACTCGCCATCCCCCATATATTGATATATGTCAATACTTGAAAGTTGCTCCGGACGTATGCGAGGCACAAAATCTTTTGTGTCACCTTCAGCGATTATTAACAGGAGTCGATTGACCATATTTAAAGCTTGAATAGCCACTAGGAGCTCTTGTCGTTCTTTTCAAATTGGTCCTTTCCACCAGGAATCAGCCTTAACGAGTCCTTCTATTACGGCAGAGAACTTTGTTCCTTCCACACATCCACGTACTTCTCGTTCCGCTGTCATCTCTTTAAACGGGGGAGCATCTGCTAAATCAAAAATGAACTTGTCAAAATTGAGAGGAAACGGTACAAAAAATGAAACACTATAATATGGTGATTTGCCTTCTTTACTCAACTCATAAATCTTCTTCACGTTTTCATATAGAGGTCTTTTTTCCTGATTGCACATATTATAAAACGAAGGGGCTAAATCGAATACATCTTGAATCCAATGCTCATTATCCCAATTTTCACAAGCAATATTATTGATATAGCAAAAACTTAGTGATTCCAGCGCGCACTCGGCAAAACAAACTTTATCCTTCGGCTCATAAATACTCTCATCTAGTGGTAAATATGAAAACAGCTTGTTCATTAGAACTAAGCAATCATAATAATAACCAGCAAGGTAAGCTGAAAAAGAGAGATACTTTAATGTGATGAAGTCTTCTGCAAAGTGCTTTTCTTTTCTTCTTACCCCTGTATTTAATGCAGATAAATACTTCTTTTCCATTAACTCGTCATATTTTTTTTCATTAAATAAGTCAATTACTTTTTTAGCTGTTATTTCAATTTTCTCTTCTTTCATTGAACCACCCTTTAAATATAAGCGCTTTATATTCCTGTTAGTTTTAAATTTAAAAGTTGCGTGAACTTCCCGTTTTTGCAATAACACGCTTAAAACTGAACTTCCAATTATGCTACTATTTAAATACAGATTGGGGCACGGTAACCAGCCGTGCTTTTTTCTATCTCATGCCTAAGCTACAATAGAGGGAGTAATTGGCCTGA
>CAZLLK010000152.1:0-2510 GCA_964560435.1 uncultured Oscillospiraceae bacterium | reverse complement strand
CAAACTACTATAAAGAAAGGGTTGGAATTCCCGAATATCATTACAATTAATTTATGAGAATTCGTAAAGGAATTATTGTGAGTGATCTAGCCACTTGGGTTAAAAACGGAAAATATGAAGTTTGAAGGAAATTCTGGATATTCTCATCAGGCTAACTATTTGAGAGTTTCCCATTATCCATATAACCTTCTACATGAAAAGGAGATGCTACTAAGTGAAAATAATATTGAGCCTTATTGTTTCTATGGCTTTATGTGTGACACTTTCCGCTTGCAACAGCAATCAGACAGTGAATACAGATGATAATAGTGAAAGTTCTTCTCCATCTGCCTCGGCGATGGTTGCGGTAACACCGGCAGACACAACGAATAATACCCAGGCAGGAGCTGATAAACCCGTCGATACGCTTGATGATATGTATAATGCCTATTCTGACGCACTTGAAAAACTGCTCCAAAACCATATACTTCCCGACGGCGTCGACGCCGCGGCGCCATCAGGTGATATGGCTCAAAACAAATTCGCCCTATACGACGTGGATAACGACGGAAAAGAAGAATTTCTCCTTATGTATACCAATACATATATGGCCGGCCAGGTAGGATATGTGCTTGCTTACGACGCAGAGACAAAAAAACTGCAAACGGAACTTAGTGAATTCCCTTTCCTGACGTTTTATAATAACGGTACCATCAAAGCAGGATGGTCTCATAATCAAGGACGTGCCGGTGAACACTTTTGGCCTTACAGCCTCTATCAATTCGCGCCCAAAACAGACAGCTATGTATTAGTTGGCATGGTTGACGCATGGGACAAAAACTACCTAGGAACAGACGATCAAAACAATTCGTTTCCAAGTGATATAGACAAAAGCGGGACGGGGTATGTTTACTATATTATGAAAGATGGACAATATGACAATACTCATCCAGTAGATGCATCCGAATATAATGAGTGGGTCAACACTTATATTGGAAATGCTTCTGAAATTCATATCCAGTATATGGACTTGACGGAAGAAAACATCTTGCAGATAAGAAATGGATTATGAGCACAATGTGACTGTCACCTCTTGTGTTGAGCTTCGCAGGTTGTTTACTTAATACCATTAACAGGGTAACTTTTATTTTATATTTTATGAAGGAAGCAATGCGAAACCACTGCTATAAAATAATGTTGTTAACTGGTTCAAAAAAAGAAAGCACCTTTAAATTTTACGAAAAATCAGGCTACAACAAGAACGGCAAAACAGCATTTATCCAATGGCTCGACTGAACAGTATGATACTAATGAACTTCGCTTAATTGTTTGTGATGCACCAAAGCTTCAAGCAAATGAGCTTAGCTTAATCCATAAACCGTGCTAAGAAAGTAAAGTCCGGTTATTAATAAAACAGGAAATGGAACCGCAAGAATGGATTTAACTTTTAGATTTGCAAAAGAATCCGATACCGCATTGATTCTTCAATTTATTAAAGATTTAGCAGAATATGAAAAAATGCTTAATGAAGTGGTTGCTACAGAGGATTTATTGAGAGAATGGCTGTTTGAAAAGAAAAAGGCTGAGGTGATATTTGCGGTAGCAGATGGAACAGAAGTCGGTTTTGCTCTGTTCTTTCATAACTTTTCCAAATTTTTAGGGAGGTCCGGTATATATCTCGAGGATTTGTATGTAAAGTCGGAATATAGGGGTAGCGTTTATGGAAAATCCATTCTGAAAAAGCTTGCGCAAATCGCTGTCCAGCGAGGATGCGGCAGGTTGGAATGGTGGTGTCTGGATTGGAATAAGCCAAGCATAGATTTTTATTTATCGCTGGGAGCTGAGCCAATGAAAGACTGGACGGTTTACAGAATTGCGGGCGACACATTAACAAATATGGCAATCGAGTAATGGATTTTGAGTACAATTAGCAGTCGTTGCATTTTTGTAAAATCCGCATTATCCATACTATATAATTTTGCAAAACTGCAGAATCATGTTAATACATTGTGCTTCATATTTCAAACCTACAATTGTTTTTGCTTATAAATCAAAAAACGCCACTCAAGAAACCAAATCTATGAGGGGCGTTATTATGACTTTTAGTATTACTTTTTCTTTATGTCAAAAGCGCTTAGCATATCTATGGGTAGGGGAAACACAATAGTGGAATTCTGTTCAGTAGCAATCTCTGCTAGTGTCTGCAAATATCTCAGCTGAAGCGATATTGGTTCTTGGGCGATTATCTGAGCTGCTTCAAAAAGCTTTTGTGAAGCCTGATATTCTCCCTCAGCGGCGGTTACTTTTGCGCGTCTTTCTCGTTCGGCTTCAGCTTGTTTAGCCATTGCGCGTTTCATTGTATCAGGTATTTGTATGCTCTTAATTTCTACTGCGATGATTTTTATGCCCCATTCTTCTGTAGTATCCGCAAGCATGTTTTTTAGAATTTCAACCAGATTTGTATTGTTTCCTAGAATTTCATCAAGCTCATGCTGGCCTAAAACCGACCTGAATGTTGTCTGTCCAAGAAG
>CAZLLK010000151.1:0-2594 GCA_964560435.1 uncultured Oscillospiraceae bacterium | reverse complement strand
GGATCCGGCCGAGAAACGGCACCTTTCTTCCCCATTACTCAGCCCGCGGGCATGTATTAAAGAAAGGAGATCATTTTAATGATCACAAAAATTCAGAAGACCACAGTTATCGAAGGCAACCGCACCCACGAAACCGACACTGGTTCGCCCGAGGTTCAAATCGCAATCCTCACAGAGCGCATCTCTCAGCTCACAGAGCACCTCAAGGTTCACAAGAAGGACAACCACAGCCGCATGGGCCTTTACAAAATGATTGGTCAGCGTCGTCGTCTGCTTGACTACCTTATGAACAAGGACGTTGAGCGTTACCGCGCTTGCATTGCTAAGCTGGGAATCAGAAAGTAATTCACAACAATACAGGGGCTGTTTCGCATATCGTCGGAACAGCCCCCTTATGCAGTATTGCGCTAGACTCATAGTTCAAAAAAGTACGCGAAAACAAGGACGCGCCGCACGTAGTCGAACAAAAAACGGCAGGGCGGTGCTGACGAAATAAGCGAAAAGCAATCAGTATCAACGGCGTCAGCCGCTACTTTGTTTTTTGATACAAGTTTGAAACCGTAACGATATTTATGAAATATCTGCTTTTTGCGGTGCGCAACTTTTTTGGCACTAAGAAAATTGATATTATCGGTCAAAATGACTATAATATAAGATAGAAAACACTGAAGGTAAATTGCGGAGTGCTAACCTTTAGCAATTGAAAATGCGCTTATCCCGCTCAACGGCAGAGAGGATAAACCTGTTTTCAAGTGTTAAAGGGATTGGCTCCGCACACAGGGATTTTTTCCCGAAAGGAGCAAACTAATGATTATACAGAAAAAAGAATTCAACAACGTCCACCGCTATGAAACCACTTTTGCAGGCCGCCCTCTCGTATTCGAGACTGGCAAGCTTGCTGAGCTTTGCAACGCCTCCGTACTCACAAAGTACGGCGAAACCACCGTTTTGGTCAACGTAACTGCTTCCGCAAAGCCCCGCGACGGCATCGATTTTTTCCCGCTCTCCGTCGACTTTGAGGAAAAGCTTTACGCAGTCGGCCGTATTCCCGGAAGCTTTATGCGCCGCGAATCCCGCCCCTCTCTCCAGGCTGTTCTGGCTTCCCGCATGATTGACCGTCCTATGCGCCCTCTGTTTCCTTATGACCTGCGCAACGACGTCGTCATTTCCTGCACCGTGCTTTCCGTCGACAACGACTGCTCACCCGAAATCACCGCAATGATTGGTGCGGGCGCTGCTGTTGCAATTTCCGATGTTCCCTTCAATGGGCCTGTCGCTGGCATCGCCCTCGGCTGGGACGGCGAGAACTTCCTTTTCAACCCCACAAAGGAAGAGCGCACAAGAAGCAAGATGAACGTAACCGTTACCGCAACGCATCAGAAGGTCGTTATGATTGAGGCAGGCGGCGACGAAATTCCCGACGACGTAATGTATAACGGCATTGTTGCCGCTCACAATGAAACCCAGACCGTTCTCGACCTCATCGACAAGATGGTAGCCGATATCGGCAAGGAGAAATTCACCTACGAGCACGCCGCTTTTGATACGGAGCTTTTCGACACCCTCTGTGCCAACGAAATCGAAGGCATGAGATACTGCATGGACACGGACGACAAAAACGTCCGCGAAGTCAGAGTCAACGAGTGGGTCAGCAAGGTCACCGAAAAATATGGCGAACAGTTCCCCGAAATGGGCAAATATATGGACGAAATCCTCTACCGTATCCAGAAAAAGATTGTCAAGGCTTGGCTGCTTGCCGGTAAGCGTGTTGATGGTCGTGCGATGAACGAAATCCGTCCCTTGGCTGCAGAAGTCGGACTTCTGCCTAAGGTTCACGGTTCGGGTCTTTTCACCAGAGGACAGACTCAGGTTCTCACCGTCGCAACCTTGGCCACAATCGATATGGAGCAGAAGCTCGATACCATCTGGGAAGAGGAATCCAAGCGCTTCATGCACCACTACAACTTCCCCTCCTATTCCGTTGGAGAGGCAAGAGCAAGCCGCAGCACCCACCGCCGCGAATTGGGACAGGGCGCTCTCGCGGAGAAGGCTCTTGAGGCTGTAATCCCCTCCATCGACGATTTCCCTTACGCTATCCGCCTTGTTTCCGAGGTTTTGTCCTCCAACGGCAGCACCTCACAGGGCAGCATCTGCGGCAGCACTCTCGCCCTCATGGACGCGGGCGTTCCCATAAAGGCTCCCGTTGCGGGCATTTCCTGCGGACTTATTCAGGATGACAACGGTGGCTTTACCACCTTTATCGACATTCAGGGCGTTGAAGACTTCCACGGCGAAATGGACTTTAAGGTTGCCGGCACAAAGAAGGGCATCACCGCCATTCAGATGGATTTGAAAAACGACGGTCTGACCCACGAAATCATCAAAAACGCATTGGACATCACAAAGGAAGCACGTTACCAAATTCTTGACGAGATTATGCTCCCCTGCATCGCAGAGCCTCGTGCAGATGTTGCCGAAACCGCTCCCAAGATGCTTACAATGAAGGTTCCCGTTGATAAGATTCGTGAAGTCATCGGCTCCGGCGGCAAGGTTATCCAGAAGATTACCGCCGACACCGGCTGCAAAATCGACAT
>CAZLLK010000150.1:0-2604 GCA_964560435.1 uncultured Oscillospiraceae bacterium | reverse complement strand
CACCGGTTTCGTCAACAACATTTTTAGCGTTTATTGCGACGAAAGGAGGATACTGCCCATATGTTCCTTCTATACCGTGACCACCCTTGAAGCTGACAGCACCGGCATAAACGGTTGGCTTATCCGCATCGGCAATGCCCTTCGTACGGTCATTCAGGTCCTTCTGATGGGCTTTCATACCGTCAATTACAGTTGCGCAGCGATCCTGAGTACCCATGACTTCGCCGACAAGCTCAAGCGCAGTATAAATGCTATCGCTGAAAATGCCGTCATATGTCAGCCCGATAACGGGAATACTCGTCTTTCCTTGAAGCTCAGTTGACGCTTCTGCATCTAAATAATTTGCAAAAATGACATCGGGATTTAAAGTGACGAGTGCTTCGTCGTACTGAGTGTCTTTAGCACCGCCCGCGCCAACCGCGGTCAAACTTGCAAATTTGTCCTTGTTTACGACGGTGTAAGGCATTCCAACGTCGGACTTCTTGTCCATATCAGTTATGCCTACCAGCTTATCGGCACAGCCGGCATATGTAAGAATTCGCGCAGAGCTTCCTGCAACTGCTGCGGTTTTAATTACGCTGGGAATCTCAACCGTGCGGCCAAGCATATCTGTGATTGTGCGTGTTGTAGCCTCCGCAGAAGCGGAAGGAGAGGTGGAAGGCGTTGTTGATGATGCGGTACTGCCGGATGAGCAGCCTGCGAAAAGTGCAAGCAAAAGTGTCATCGAAAGCACAAGTGCATAGATGTTTTTCATTTTCATTTTGTTTTCTCCCAAATTTGATTTTTATTAACGGTCTATTCATATTTATATACAGCCCAAAGAGACCATTTTTAAATTTTTGACGTGAGTACTTTCCTCTTTCGTTTTTTGCAATTGTAAAGATTTTACTACTTGGGAAACCAGGTGCAAGCCCCCACTGGGGATGGAAAACTGTTAAACCCCCTAAAAAATTGTGAGTTTACCGTTTTTTGTGTGAAACGCTCAAAAACAGCCCACAATATCGTCGACTTCTCGACCCCCATAGGGGCTTGTTGCGAAAAATGTCAAATGTTAGAATGAAAAATCAAAATATTACAAAATGTCTGCTCGTATGTGCAGGCCTGTAACAGAAAGGGAAAATTATTATGTGCAAACAATCACAATGGGATAGATGTGTAGCTTTCCATGGGCATGAGTGCGGAGGGCTTACAATCGGATATAAGGCGGCGCTTTACGCCATCGACCTACTGGGACTAACCTTCTCCAAGGATGAAAACGTTGTCTGCGTGTCAGAGAACGACGCCTGTGGAGTTGACGCGATTCAGGTTTTGCTGGGCTGCAGCGTAGGCAAAGGAAATTTGCTTTTTCACATGAGAGGCAAGCAGGCGTTTTCAATATATGAGAGAACCAGCGGCAAGTCTGTTCGCCTTGTGCTAAAGCCGACTCCAGCAGAAATGTCAAGAGAAGATTCCTTTAAGTATCTTCAGGAATGTGAGCCCTCCGAGCTGTTTGAAGTTAAGGAAGTAAAAATAGAATTGCCCGAGAGAGCAAGACTTTTCAATTCATATGTCTGCGATTGCTGCGGCGAAAAGGCCGGAGAAAACTGGATAAGACTTGAGGGTGACAAAAAGCTCTGCCTGGACTGTTATGCAGAGTACGACAGATTTAAGGTTTAGTTTTATTACATAGCTAACCCTATTTTATAAAGTAAGCGCAGTAAATATTAGCCGAAGCCACATGGGACGTTTTGCGGTCATGTTGCTTCTTTGTAAATGTGGATAATATCCCCCCGATGGGCTTGTGACATTTTTAGTCCGGTGTTAACATGCTATGGAAATAAATGTCGTTTAGAAAGGAATTAATACATGAACATAGAAACGATTATGGACTTGTGGAAGCCTGACTACAGCAATTCAAAAGCGGGGGTTGAGTGGTGGAACGGCAGCGCTGAGAAGTTTGCCGCAAAAGAACTACCTGATGCGAAAAGCAGCATGGGTATGCGTATAATTGAACGCGAGGGAATGATAAAAGAAGGCTTTTCAGTTCTTGATGTTGGCTGCGGCGGTGGAAGATTTTCCTTTGCGCTTGAAGCATTAGGTGCGAATATGACTGCAACGGATTTTTCTCCGAAAATGATTGAGCAGGCGAAAAAGAAGCATGCAGAAAGAGGCTCGAAAGTGCAATTTAGTAATGATAACTGGCACACTCTGAGCTTGAAGGAAAAGGGCTGGAACAATAATTTCGATTTGGTGCTCGCACACATGACTCCGGCAGTTGTGTCCGCCGAGACATTTCTAAAGCTTTCGGAAGCCAGCCGAAACTGGGTTCTCATGGTTAAGCCAACAAGAAGAACAAACTCTGTTTTGGACGAGCTCAACAGGCTTGTGGGAGCTGAAAAGGATACGAAGGCTCTCGACGAGACGATGGCGTACGCCTTTGACCTTGCGTGGCTTAATGGTTATTGCCCAAGGCTTGAATATGAAAATCAAGTTTGGGAAATCGATACGCCACTCAAAAAAGCGATAGAAGAATACACCCTGCGAATCTCTTCGATGCACGAGCTTTCCGAAGAAAACATAATTACTATTCGCACATATCTTGAAAGCATTGCGATTGACGGAAAC
>CAZLLK010000149.1:0-2618 GCA_964560435.1 uncultured Oscillospiraceae bacterium | reverse complement strand
AGGATTATCAAATTCTTAGGGGCTTTTGTAAGGTTTTCGGCTCCGTCTTTTGTAATGTAAAGCATATCCTCAATGCGAACTCCGAATTTTCCGGGGATATATATTCCCGGCTCGCAGGTTACGACTGTACCCTCGGGAAGCGGACGGCTCTCTTTGGAGCTCGCGTTCGGAGCCTCGTGAATATTAAGCCCGACGCTGTGACCCAAGCCGTGACCGAAGTATTCGCCGAAGCCTGCTTTTTCAATGACATTACGAGCCGCTATGTCCATATCACGGCCGACAACACCAGCGATTGCGGCTTTTTCTCCGGCTAGCTGCGCTGCCAGCACGGTTTCGTAAACCTTGCGCATTTCGTCGGTCACACTGCCCAGAGCGACTGTGCGCGTCATGTCGGAGCAGTATCCGCTTATCTTGCAGCCGAAATCCATTGTGATGAAATCGCCGGCTTTAATTTTGTATTCAGAGGGAACGCCGTGGGGACGAGAAGAGTTCGCACCCGCAACGCAGATGGTTTCGAAAGCAAGACTTTCGGCTCCATTTCGTTTCATTTGATATTCAAGCTCTGCCGCTATTTCGTTTTCAGTCATTCCGGGGCAAATCTGCCCAAGTACGAAGTCGAGAGCCTTTTCTGCGATGCGCTGGGCGGCAATCATGCTGTCTACCTCAGAGCGCTCCTTGACTTCACGCAGAGCTGATGTAATCTGCTGTGCCGGCACGAAGCTAACGCCCAGAGTTTCCTGCATTTGCAAATATTCGCTGTAGCTGAGGCTTCCGTCCTGCGCACCGAGCTCGGATATGCCGTTTTCAGAGAGAATTTTTCTGATGATGGCGCTTTCCTTATTATCTGGGGTGCATTGAATGACCTCTGCACCCTCGACCTTTTCTTTAGCGGCCTCGATGTAACGGGAGTCGGTGATGAAATAGGCTTTGTCGCGAAGAATAAGCACCGCACCATCACTTGTGTGGAAGCCCGAAGCATAGAGCCTGTCAATCTCATTATAAAGCCAAAGTGCGTTTAGCCCCTCTTTTGACATTGCCTGTTGAATTTTCTTAATGTTTGCCACTTTTACGTTCCTTCTTTTCTGTATGTTTTAAGCGGAGCTTGTATGCGTACCGAAACGGTAGTTCTGCTCCGTATCGAGCGTAGTAGAATGGGTTTGTCAGCGCTATGGGCCTTATTGCAATGGAAGTGATGCCGGCTCTTTTTCCGCAAAGAACATCGGTGTAGACCTGATCGCCGATTATTGCCGTGTTTTCCGGGCGGACGCCCTTTTTTCGAAGAAGCTCGAAAAGCTTCTTCGTATTGGGCTTTCTTGCCTTGTTGACATATCCTACGGAAATTGTATTGGCAAATTTGGCGGCCTTGTCGCCGTGACTGTTTGAATAGATAAAAGGCTCAATTCCAGCTCTTTTAAGGCTGTCAATCCAGTTCCTCAGGGAGACGGAAGGAGACGCAGCGTGATATTTGGCAATGGTGTTGTCCAAATCCATGAGCAGAAGCGTTATGCCCTGCTCAGTCAAACGGTTGGGCTTAAGCTCGTATATGTTGTCCAATAGTAAGTCCGGTACGGGAAATTTGAGCATGGAAACAGCTTCCTTTCTTGGGTTGCCGCCAAACGCAATTCTAGCGGACGGCCTCTAATGCCTGCTTCAAATCGTCAATAATGTCGTCAACGTCTTCGATTCCGACGGAAAGTCGGATAAGATCGGAAGGAACACCGGCTTTGATTAGTTCGGCATCGTTAAGCTGACGGTGGGTTGCGTTGGCAGGGTGCAGAACGCAGGTGTGTGCATCCGCCACATGGGTTGCGATAATCGCGACTTTGAGGTTTTTCATAAATAGTTCGGCTGCTTTTCTTCCGCCCTCAACCCCAAAGGAAACCACTCCGCTCGAACCGTTTGGCAGATATTTCTGAGCTAGAGCATAGTATTTGCTGGAGGGCAGACCGCAGTAGTTGACCCATGCGACCTTTTCGTTAGACTCCAAAAACTCGGCAACTGCTTGAGCGTTTTTGCAGTGGCGCTCCATGCGCACGTGCAGGGATTCAAGTCCGACACCGAGGAGGTATGAGCTTTGAGGGGAGGGAGTTGCGCCGAAGTCGCGCATGAGCTGAGCAGTTGCCTTGTTAATGAACGCACCGCCCTGACCGAACTTTTCGGCGTAGACAATTCCGTGATAGCTCTCGTCCGGCGTACAGAGCCCGGGGAACTTGTCTGCGTGGGCGAGCCAGTTGAAATTGCCGGAATCAATGATTGCTCCGCCGATGGTGGAGGCGTGACCGTCCATGTATTTCGTGGTTGCGTGAGTGACTATATCACAGCCCCACTCGAAAGGACGGCAGTTTATCGGGGTGGGGAAGGTGTTGTCCATGACGAGCGGCACGCCGTGGGCGTGCGCTGCCTTTGCAAAGCGCTCGATGTCGAGTATTGCAAGGCTGGGATTGGCAATGGTTTCACCGAAAACTGCTTTTGTGTTTGGCTGAAATGCCGCGTTAAGCTCCTCGTCGGTGCAGTCGGGGGTGATGAAGGTGAATTCGACGCCCATTTTTCTCATGGTGACATTGAAGAGATTATATGTGCCGCCGTAAATTGCGGAGGAGCATACAACGTGGTCGCCC
>CAZLLK010000148.1:0-2829 GCA_964560435.1 uncultured Oscillospiraceae bacterium | reverse complement strand
CTCGCACAGCAACTGCCTTTTGCAGGATTATCGGCCCGAAATTCGGCTTTTCCGTGACGAAATAAACTGTTGCCCCCGAAATTTTGACGCCTGCATTGAGTGCCGCCTCCTGAATCTTAATTCCAGAAAGCTCTTCGTCCGCAAACGCCGGCATAAGCGATGAGTAAGTATTGATTATTCTGCCGGAGTAATGCTTGAAAATCGGCTGAGTCAACTCGCAGTCAAAGCCCGCAAGCACCACAAGCTTAATATCCAAATCCCGAAGCTTATCCAAAACCGCAAACCCAAAAACCGTCTGGCTGGGAAAAAGCTCGCGGTCGATAACATAGGTAGGTATTCCAGCCATTTCCGCTCTTTTAAGCGCGTATGAACCGGGATTCGATGAGATTACCGCCGTAAGCTCACATTGTGGGATTTCCCCGAACACACTTGCATCGATAAGCGACTGGAGGTTAAGTCCTCCACCCGACACTAAAACTGCGGTTTTGACCATTTTTTTACTCCTTTTTGGTGCGAAATGTTTATAAACTGTTGGGTTTGTTCAAATATCGGTTCAAAGGTCTTTATTTCCCCAGTAAATTTTTTGCCCACTGACGGTTTAAGGCTTCGGCAGAAATCAGCCTTTCGATGCTCTGTTTTCTCTCCTCATTGTCGCCGAACTGCTGCACGGCCCGCTCAATCATGGTTCTTAGCCTTTTGCTCGTCAAATCCTCAAGCTGCAGACAATTATCGTTTCCTACGCTGTCAAGAAAGGCAGTAACCTTCGGGTCATAGGACACTCCCACGAGCGGAACGCCCTGCGAGGCGGCAAAAATCAGTCCGTGAAGGCGCATTGAAACAACCGCTTTCATCCGAGACATAACCCCGATTGACAAAATCGAATCCATCGGCTCGCTTATCACTGCTGTTTTTGTTCTCATTAAGCTACGGACAGCTTCAGTCGCCGCTCCGTCCTCCTGATGGTTAATGAGGATAAAAACCGGCGTAAGTCCCAGCCTTTCATAAACAAAGTCAGCTGCTTCCGCAAAAATTGGAGCCTTTTGCTCAAAGCCTGTCCAGTTGCGAACAGAAAAGCAGACATACTCGCCCTCTGGTGCAAGCCCGTATTTGGAAAGCTCCTCGTAAACTCTGTCGTCCGAAGAAGCAGGAAGTGATAATGCAGGGTCGGAGCTGACAATAAGCTTCGGGCCCTTAACGCCCAAATGCTCGAGCTCGGAAAGACTAAATTTTTCACGTAGTGTGATAACGTCAACATCGTTGTTGAGTACACGCCGAATTAGCTTGTCGTCACGATTGTCGACAATCGGTCCGATACCGCAACCGTACATCATAACTGCGTTTCCCATCCTTTTTGCGGCGGAAATTGTATAGAGATAATACCACAGGCTTCTTCGGCTGGTAACGTTCTGGATTAGGCTTCCGCCGCCGCTGAGATAGAGCTTTGTCCCTTTCATTGCACGGTGAAACGCCGGGATGTTGAACATATGCACGGAATTTACGCCGTATTTGAGGCGAGTTTCCATCGGCTTGCGCGAAAGCGCCGTAATCGGCATAAAGGGGTCAATTTCACGCATTTCCCCAACGATTGCTTCCAAAATTGCGTCATCGCCAGAGTTGCCCATTCCGTATGCTCCGCAAATAACAACACCATTACGTCCGCCGATTTCACGAAGCTTTTCGCGGCATAATATTTCCTCATAAATATCAAGCTGTCTTTGCGTTGTTGCTTCAACGGAAAAATCTCGCTTTGCCTTTTCATAAAGGGCGTCGCCGAATTTTTTCCGTAGCTCAGCATTATTGGCAAGCTCCGACAATCTCTTGCCCAAAGTCATAAAATCACCCACGGGAAAAAGATAGCCCGTTTTGCCGTCGTCTATGAGCTTAGGGACTCCTCCGACACGTGAGCTGACTGTTGCAAGGCGCGCTCTTGTTCCTTCGGTAAGCGCATATGGAAAGGTTTCGGAAACTGAAGTTAGCGAATTTATATCGAGAGCCGCAAAGAAGCTGTTGATGTCCGAAATCCAACCCGCAAAGCAAATTTTTTCGGCTACACCCAGTTCGCTTGCCAGTGACTTCAGGCTTTCAAGCTCCGCCCCATCTCCGGCGATTATCAGTCTTAACTGCGGACTTGTTTTTTCTGCTTCGGCAAAGCCCCTAATGAGGGTCGCAACATCCTTAACAGGATCGAGGCGCGCAGCAATTCCGACAACAACACTGTTTTCATCTGCGTCAAGCCCGAGATTGCGGAGATAAGAAATTTTGTCGTCGTTTTTGGGCTCAACCGAAAAATCTACACCGTTATAAATCGAAAAAATATCGTTTGGCGTAAATCCTCGTTCAATAAGCAGGTTTTTCATCGAATCCGAAACGCCAATCAGATAATTCGACCTATGCAGTGCAAATGAGTTCAGCGTTCCATAAACCAGCCCAGCCATTGGTCTGCCGAGATAGTCGAGCTTGGGGTCGCTGTGAACGGTCGTCACCACAGGAATTTTGCAGGCGTGCTTAAGTATGCTCGCCATAAAATTTCCCCTAGCGCCGTGCGAGTGGATAATCTCGTATTTACCGTCGCGAATCATATCCTTAAGCTGTTTAATGGTGCTAAGGGCATTCCCGTCCATAATAATGGTTGGTATCCCAAGCTTCTGCGCCTCGTCGGAAAACTCGCCCCTCATAAAACACACGAGCACGGCGTCAATATTTTTGCATATTCCCGAAAGCAGATAGTGGATATGAGTTTTTGCGCCGCCTGTGTCTCCGCCACTGATTAGATGAATGACTTTCACTCTGACCTCCAAGCGCATCTTGCGCAATAAAATAATAAAGCCG
>CAZLLK010000147.1:0-2927 GCA_964560435.1 uncultured Oscillospiraceae bacterium | reverse complement strand
ACCTTTATATGACGGACATTCTGGAGCATTACGGCTATCCGCAGTACGAAATCTCAAATTTCTCGCTGCCCTCCAAGGAGTCACAGCACAACCTCAAGTACTGGCGGCTGGACGACTACATGGGCTTCGGCCCCGGCGCACATTCATGCGTGGGCGGCGTTCGTTACAGCTATGTACGCGACCTTGACAAATACATCGACGGGGTATTTAGCAATACCGATATTATCGACGAATACGAAAAAACCGATAAGCTGGACAAAGCGGCGGAATACATCATGCTAGGCATGAGAACCGTACGTGGCATTTCGAAAGACGAATACAATTCCGTTTACAGAAGCGGTTTTGATAAAATCGAATACCTTTTGGGCGAATACGAAAAAAAGGGCTGGGCAAAGCTTTCAGGCGAGCGATGGAGCTTTACCTCCTCGGGATTTTTGCTTTCCAACATCCTTATAGGTACTCTTCTAGAGGCTCAATCACAGGAAAAAATGAGTGCAAATCCCTGGATAACCGAAACGCCAATCACTTCCGAGCCTGAGCGCGAGACAACAAGCGATGACAGCTCATTCTCGCAATAAATCCGATAAGCCAACTGAATACTTAATTTAAAAAGAATGCACACTATATATAAATAATAGGGAAGTGGACGATATTAAACTGGTCAGCGGAAAATCAAAGGCTGCTCGAAAACCGAGCCGCCCAAACAAGCCTTTGCAGAGCGCCCCTGTCAGAAAGCCACAGGGCACCCCTGTACAAAAGGTGCCAAAGGCAAAAAAACAAAAAGGAAACGGCGGCAGAAAAGCTATTATTATTTCTGCTGTTATTGTCGCACTTATTTTCGCTGCTTTTGCAGGTCTGGGCGCATATGCGAACGGGCTTGACACCATTTTCCCAAACGTCAGCATGGAGGGCACAGCACTTGCAGGAATGACTGTTTCCGAAGCAGCGGACACTCTTGTTGCAAACAATGTCGGGACAGCCGACGACAAAACTCTAAGCGTCTCTCTTCCCGCCGGCAGCGAGCTTACCATAAGCGGCAAGGATTCGGGCTGCTATCTCAGCGCTCCCGATGCCGCAGATTATGCTTTTAAAGCCTGCCACGGCGGTGGATTTATCACAAACACAGTCAACTACATAAAGTGCGCTTTTTCCGGCATGGAGCTTAAAGCTTCGAGCGGGGAAAAGCTTGATGAGGCATACCTGAAAGACAAAATCGACGAGGGCGTCAAGAAGGCAAGTTTAGCACTTATGCAGTCCAGCGTGGACATTGGTGACACAAGCATAAAAGTTGTCAAGGGAGCAAGCGCAGTGCAGATTGACTCCGACAAGCTCTTTAACACTGTCAAGGAAGCTTTGGTCAGCGGAAACTACGACCCTATTAAGTACGCTGCCGATGCTGTAAACGGTGCAAGTGCCTCGGAAATCGACCTTCAGGAGCTATATGACACCGTTTTCGAAGAACCTGTAAACGCAGAGTATGACCCCCAAACCAAGAAAGCAACCGCTCATGTTATGGGCAGAAGCTTCGATATTGATGGAGCTAAAAAGCTTTGGAACGAAGCCCAAAACGGCGATCCTGTTGTTATCCCGCTCATATTGACCGAGCCGCAAATCACAACCGAAAAGCTTAACTCCATGCTCTTTTCCGATCTTCTCGCGCAGAAATCCACCTCTCTCTCTGGAAGTAGCTCCTCCCGATTAAATAACGTTACAAAGGCTGCCGCTGCAATAAATGGAATCGTTTTAAACCCTGGTGAGGAGCTTTCATACAACAAGACCTTGGGGCAACGCACCACTGCGGCTGGTTATCAGGCTGCCGGAGCTTATTCTGGCGGCAAGGTCGTTCAGGAAGTCGGCGGCGGAATTTGTCAGGTATCCTCTACCCTTTATTACTGCACCTTGATTTCAAACCTCGAAATCACAGAGAGAAGCTGCCATTATTTCGGCGTTTCCTATCTTCCTGCCGGACTTGACGCAACAGTCAGTTGGCCGAAACCGGACTTTAAGTTTAAAAACAACAGCGCATATCCGATTAAGCTTGAAGCATCCATTGACAAAGCCGCATACACAGTTGTTGTAAAAATCTACGGTTCAAATCCCGACGGTATCAAAGTTGAAATGACCACTAAGCCAGTACAGTACGCAGATGGTTTTGGTGCTGTGTCATATCGCAATGTTTATGACAAGAACGGCAATTTGATAAGCACAAAAGAGGAGTCCAAAAGCAGATACTATTATCATCCAGCTCCTAGCCCCTCGCCCAGTCCTTCACCGTCTCCCGTCGCTTCACCCTCGCCAAGCGCATCCATTCCTGCTTCTCCAACTCCCACTCCAACTCAACCGGTAACTCCGTCGCCAAGCGCCTCGGTTCCACCGGCATCGGGGACTGATGTTATAGTCATCCCCTAACAGGTTTAGTTTGAAGCAGTAAAATGGCTTAAATATTATAAATTTTTAGATTTTTGTTCAAACGGTACACGAAGGGAGTTACCCTTATGTGCTTAAAAATACAGGAGGAACCACAATGAGTAAAGGAACATTCTACATCACAACCCCGATTTATTATCCATCGGATAAGCTGCACATTGGGCACGCTTACTGCACCGTCGCAACGGACACTATCGCCCGCTATAAGCGAATGTGTGGCTATGATGTTATGTTCCTCACAGGCACTGACGAGCACGGCCAGAAGATTGAAGAAAAGGCCAAGGCTAAGGGCGTAACCCCCAAGCAGTTTGTCGACGAAATCGTCGAGGGCAAGGGTGGAATTCTTGACCTGTGGAAGCTCATGAACATTTCAAACGACCGCTTTATCCGCACAACGGACGACTATCACGTTGAGGCTATACAAACCATCTTCAAAAAGATGTACGACAAGGGCGACATCTACAAAGGTTCGTATAAGGGCAAATATTGCACCCCTTGCG
>CAZLLK010000146.1:0-3011 GCA_964560435.1 uncultured Oscillospiraceae bacterium | reverse complement strand
CCTTAGCTACCTCAAGGACAGACTTATCCGAAGTCTGCCCCATCTTTACTGCCGCCATTTTGAATTGCTTGTCGTATACCGCTCTTTTCATAAACTGTTCCACCTTTCACTCTTTTCTTGGTGTCCAGTTTATTATACACCCTCCAGTTTTTTCAACACTTGTAAAACCGTTATAAATAGCCTCCACAGAGGATTTTAAATCACTTGTCGCGTATACGTTGCTAGGTTTGCTTGAGGCATGGAATTTAATACTAGACCCTATGTTATCCTTGGCAAACAGGGTGATGGTACCTGACTCGCTGGCTACGCCTGTGCCGTTAGCACCAATAACATACCAACTTTGCTCACCGTATACAATTTCAGTCGTGGTGGCTTTCGTGCTATTTACAGTAAAATCACCTGTGTTGCTTACCGCAAATGCCGCTGTGGGCAGCAGCCCCACCACCATGAACACTGCTAAAATCATGCTTAAAATTCGTTTTTCATCTTTATTTATTTAAAATTTACAATAGCCCTGTGTTGGCAAGTCCATGCCTTCTTTGTCAAAATCCCCAAAGACGCAGTACCAGCACTCGCGCCCACAAAATAGCCGACTATCGTCCATTTTATAAGCATCGCAAAAGTCGTTGCGCCTTATTTCAAGTTTACAGTCCACCGCCTTTACTTCCGCCGTTCGGTCACACGGTTCTCTCATCTTCAAAACCACTCCCCCACGTCTTTTTTATCAAGCGGAATTATACAATAAAACCACGTACGAAAACCGTCCGTGGCGTAATTGTATCGATTTTTGGCGTTTGTCGTATTAGGCTGCTTTTTTTGAGTTCATTCCATCTTTCCGTAGAAACAACAACGTCCCATCTTGCCTGCACAATAACGTATTTTACCAGCGTACACCATGCTTCTTTAACCTCTCCCAATACTGCAAATCAACGGGATGGAAAACTGGTAAAGTGAAATAGGTGCTACACAGCGGACAGCAATTGAACAATACGTCTCAATTTATTGGACTGCGGCGATTCTTTAGAATTCACTGCATCCCCTCCCTGACCAAAACAGCTATCAGCCATTCGCCTGTTCAATACTTTGCATGCTCTTAGTAGATTTTTTGGTTCTATATATTTAATCACTATAGCATGTGCACAATCGCAAGCCTCCCCTTGGGATAGATTCAGAAGAATGAGCGATGTATAACGCAGCAACTCCTCAATTAGCAAGGAATTGCTGCACAATTTTAGAATAGCAAATTAATACTGTGAAGAACCAAAAAAATACTTAAGGCGGTAAAAACAGTCAGAGTTACAAAGAGAGAAAGCTTTTTAGTTTTTTGTTTCACCCAAGAATAAACACGATCAAAAAGCGATTGTTTTTTGCAATAGATAAAATATAGAAGCATAAGGGGCAACGCATAAATCAAGTTATATAGAGCTTGAATACAGAAAACTTCTGGGAAACTCAACTGATAGTTTAGTAATATACCTAAAAAAGCAAAGTATGGAAATGCTGAGGTTAGCTCCATTATCGTTGCAATTACACCGAGTAAAAAAAGTGATGCAGGACGAACAGATTTAATCTTCGATTTCATGGCTGCTTCTTCCGATTTCTCGTCACAAAGCTTTTCATTTTTGCTTTTCAAGCACAGCGTAATTAATTTGTATATGGCAAAGCTAAATAAAGCAATCCCGCCGATAAGCTCAGCCACATATAAGCCTGATCCTAACCCTTTGGATAGTTTGTTCCAAAGGGTTAATAGTATCTCTAACAAACCGTAATATACCAGCATTCCACAAATAAAGTTGGTAATATAGGTCGCACAAATGAAATACCAAATATGACTACGCTTTTTAACCATTCCCTGCAAAACAAATTGTTGTGTAATTGCAACTGGGTTAAGGCTATCGGCAGTGCTTGTAAAAATAGTCGTTAGAATGAGGGCTAAATTCATATTTTTCTCCTTTATATAAAAAAACGTTCAACAATTCATTTCTACAGGGCCTAAAGAAATGAACGGTTGAACGCTTTAACACTTTGCCCGGCGGCAAAGTAACGTTTATATTATTTTAGTATAATAGCACATTGAGTCGAAAAATGTCAAACCGCAGGTACTTATGTATAGATCAAGTATCGTATTAATTGCACCACAGAGAGTGCTTGCCGCAAATTAAGGTCCGCTATTTGAACATGCTGTTACTAATGACGATAATAAACAACACTTTTAAATGTATAAAATGGAGTAATATCAGAAAGATGAAAACGATGCATAATTGCGCGTCTCTTTTTCTACCCCAGTTTTACCCCAACACAGACTGTCGTGACTGCGAGGATGTGGGAATGTCGAAAAATTACTCAATATTGCGAGCCTAAACCCACGATATGTCGCATATATATGCGCATATTAAGCACTATTATGAATAATATACGACTCATAACCCGGAGATATTCTTATTGACAGTGATAATGTAATAAATTCAATTAATTGTATAATGAAATAGATCGATTACCAATGAAATAGGCGCATTCAATCATGATATAGTCACAAGTCTGATCTGAAACATACCCTGTCGACCTAGCACGTGAAATAATTAAAATAAACAAGCAGCGTCTGTCGACAAGCGGATCAGCGCTGCTTTCTACCTCTTCAAAACAAGTGAAAATGAGCGCTATAAAGAGAAATATCCGTTCTTGTAATTTTGACAATTTTATGGTGTTATTAACCAGATGTTTCTGTTATTAGCAATTTGCTTAGAAAACACGCAATCGGGCTTTTTCTTTATATGATACAGGCAGTGTGTGAGATATGAGGCCCGCTCTGCCGTTTGGCGAAGCGGGCATTTTTGCAGATAAGGCGAAAGCTGCTAATAAAAGTCAAGGGTTAATTTTAAGAAATTTTCAAAGCAAACAGGGCATAACAAAGCAGGCTGACGCAGAGCAAAATTTTGCGCCAGCCACTGCATATCGGAATTTAGCAGGCCTGTTCGAGTTGCGTTAGGGATTCCTTTACACGGGCGTAGTAG
>CAZLLK010000145.1:0-3070 GCA_964560435.1 uncultured Oscillospiraceae bacterium | reverse complement strand
AGCCTTAACGCGGCAAACGGGGAAGCATTTCCTCCTCCCACGGCTCCAGGGCGCACTTCAAACATCTCTGCAATTTTGTTGCTTTCAGCCTTGGCAACAAATCTCTGTAACGCTGATGACGTTTTACTTTTCCCTTTCACAGCCATATTAAGTTTATGCCATTATATTAGCACGAACTTAAAATAGTGTCAATCTTTAATATTAAAGGCATTTTTGTTAGCCACAAAATAATCGACGCCCGAATAAACAGTGACTAAAACTATGAGCGCAACGCAAATATCGTTTACCGTCAGCCACGAAAGAATATTAAAGTCATATATTATTTTCGGCAAAAACATTATGCAAATGCAGACCATCGAAAGCGCAGTCTTAACCTTACCCGAAGCTCCCGCGGCAATAACGGTTCCGTCCTCCATCGCCACAAGGCGAAGTCCTGTTACCGCAAATTCCCGCGCAATAACAATCATGCACGCCCAAGATGCCATCTGTCCATTCTCGACGAAAATAAGCAGTGCGGCAAAGACAAGCAGCTTGTCGGCCAGAGGGTCGATAAACTTTCCAAAAGTTGAAACCTGATTATAGTGCCTTGCGACATAGCCGTCAAGGCTGTCGGTAAGCGCAGCAACAATAAAAATTGCAAGCGCAATATAATTATGTCCCGAAAAGTCCAAAAGTGCCGCTGCAACAAAAAAAGGTATAAGCGCAATTCGCGCCATAGTGATTTTACTAGCGGTAGTCATCAGAAGCTCAGTCCTTTCGTGTTACACTTGCCTGCCGTACCATTCACCGTCGGCTATTTCGTTAATCTCAACCTCAGCGAGCTCACCTGCGGCGCACTCTCCAGCGAAGAAAACAATACCGTCAATATCCGGTGAATCGGCAAAACTCCTGCCGAATTGCAAGCCTATCTCCTCGTCATAGCCCTCGCAAAGCACACGAACAGTCCTGCCGACAAACTCTTGGCTCCAATCATCCATGATTTCCGCCTGAATGTCCATAACAATTTCCTGTCGGCGCGTTGCTTCGTCCTCATCACAGCGGTCAGTCATCTCGGCAGCGGGAGTTCCCTCCTCTGGTGAAAACACAAACACACCAGCCCGCTCAATTTTTGCCTCGCGCAAAAATCCGCAAAGCTCGTCAAATTCGTCCTCACCCTCGCCGGGAAGACCAACTATAAGGCTCGTCCGAATAACAACACCCGGAATTTTTTCCCTCAGTTTTTTAAGGAGAACTCGAATATCGTCACCCGTACCGCGCCGATTCATTCTTTTTAGAATGTCGTCGTTGATATGCTGAATGGGAATATCAATATATTTCTGAATTTTCTTTTCAGATGCAATAACGCTTATCAGCTCGTCGTCAAACTCGTCTGGATAAAGGTAGTGAAGCCTAATCCACTCAATGCCTCGAATACCGCAAAGCTTGCGCAAAAGCTCAGCAAGCGACCGTTTTCCGTATAAATCCGTTCCGTACCGTGTAACATCCTGTGCAACAACGATAAGCTCCTTGGTTCCCGTCTGTGCAAGCGCACGCGCCTCGTCAATAACATCTTCCATCTTACGGCTACGGTACTTTCCGCGAATATACGGAATGACGCAGAACGCGCAACGGTTGTTGCAGCCCTCGGCAATGCGTAAATAAGCCCAGCCCGGACCGGTGGAAACGATACGTCCCGTCTCGTCAAGCTCACCATCAATGTCTTCAAATTTTGCCATAGGCTTACCCTTTAGCGAATTTGCGACAGCCTCGACAATGTCGCCGTAGCTTCCCGTTCCAAGCACGGAATCAATTTCAGGAAGTTCCTTCAGAATATCGTCCTTGTATCTCTGCGCCATACAGCCCGTCACAACTATGCTCTTGAGCTTCCCTGCCTTTTTCAGCTCACCCATTTCGATAATCGTATCAATGGCCTCGCTTTTAGCAGATTCAATAAAGCCGCAGGTATTTATAACAACAGCTTCTGCATCCTCGGGTTCGGGAACAATTTCCATTCCCGCCTCACACATCAAATATAACATCTGTTCGCTGTTAACCAGATTCTTAGGACAACCCAGCGAAATCAGAGCCACCTTGTTTTTTGCCATATAAACCTCCCGCGTACGCTCAAAATTGGTTAATATCTCGTCATAAGTCAATGGTTAGTCACCATCACTCAGACCTTTCGGCGTTAAATCTGTTGACCGCCGCCTTAATCTCATCCCATGTAAAGCCGCGCCTAAACAGCATATCTGTCGCCTTTTTAAGCTCCGCTCTGTCAGGCTCGTCGCTTTTCAGCTTACGGCGCAACAATTCATATGCCTTGTCGTCCGTTTCCGGCATATCTTCGATAGCCTCGTCCCAAAGTGCCTTCGGGACACCGTGTCTATAAAGCTCACTCTTGATTTTTTGAATACCATAGCCCTTTACGGCGTAGTGCCGAACAATCATGCTGGCATATTGCGCATCGTCAAGGTAGTGAAGCCCAGTCAGCCACTCAATGCACTCCTCGGCATTATCGGGCAGTTCTCCCTTCTCGACAAGCCTGTCAAAAAGCTCCTTCTTCGAGAATGGCCTAGCCCCGATTATCCGCAAAGCTCTCTCCTTACACGAGGAAAGTGCCGCCCGAGATTGAAAAAGCGAAAACTCCTCATCTTCAATCTCCCGTCCCTTGAAAAGGGAAAGGTCAGCAACCGTATCAAGGTTTAGCTTCATCTCTGAACCGTCGGAAAAACCCACAATGAACTTGCCTGCCGCAGTTTCACGAAGCTCAGTAATCGTCATATTTCCTCCGCAAATTTCAGGGTAAACGGCATCACTCAGCCCTCAAAATCATCCGCTGAAACATCAACTGCTTTTCCGGCAGCCTTTGCCGCAGTCTTGGCCTGAGGAGTAAGCTTTGCGGCATTGTCGCGAATTTTCTGCTCAATATCATCACAAACCTCAGGATTTTGCTTTAAATATTCTTTAACAGCTTCACGTCCCTGAAGTCTTGCATCACCGACGGTAAACCACGCGCCGCCCTTGTCAATTATGTCAAGCTGAACGCCGAGGTCAATAATCTCACCGATTTTTGAAATGCCCTCACCATAAA
>CAZLLK010000144.1:0-3076 GCA_964560435.1 uncultured Oscillospiraceae bacterium | reverse complement strand
CCTGACCGAAGCCGAGCATTGCAAATGACGGAAGCATCATTATGCGAGTGACAACGACAATCGCTGCTTGAGCGGATTCTGAATATGCACCAGCGATTCTGTTTACAAAAATATTCGAGACAACTGCGAGCCCCATGCGAAGCAGTGAAGGAAGCCCCATTAGCAATGTTTCACGGACAATATCGGATCGATAGCTTATGTTCTTAATTGAAAGACGTAAAACAGTCCTTTTTCTTATATATGGGTATATCAAAATGCAAAAACTGATGAACTTGGATATTGCGGTTGCCATGCCGGCACCGGCTATTCCCAAATCAAAGGTGAAGATAAATAGCGGAGCGAGCCCAATATTTAAAACTGATCCTGCGGCAATTCCAATCATAGAGTACACGGGGCTTCCCTCTGAGCGCAGGCATTGGTTTAAAACGAAGCTCGGCGCCGTAAAAGGCGCTGCAATTAGAAGGTATTTCGCGTAGCTTACTGCATAAGGAACTGAGTTATCGTACGCTCCTAAAAACCGAACAATTTTTTCCGTAAACATTAGGCCGGGAACCATAACAAGGATTCCCAAAAGAACTGCTGTGTAAAAAGCAGCGCACAGTGTTTTTGAGGCAGTCTTTATCTTGTCCGCTCCCATTAATCTTGCAATATAGCTGTTTGCGCCAAAAGCAAGAAATGAACCCGCCATCATAATTGTCTGGTCAATCGAAAGATTGACGCCCACAGCCGCCGTTGCAGAAGTTCCAAGAAAATGGACAAAATATGAGTCAGCCAAGTAGTAAATCGACGTAACCATCATCGCAACTATCGTTGGCAACGCCATATTCGGTATCAGCTTCGGAATTGGAGTTTCGAGCATCATGGCTCTACGTTCTATTTGTTTACCATTATCTTTTGCCATGTCTTTCTCCCTTGAGCTTATATCTTTAGTTAATGCGATAAAGCAATTTATAATTTTGTCAACTATCTCTTGCTCAATATGGTTAGTCATTCTTTAGTATGCTCTTATGGCAAGAATTGTTTCACATTCATTGTCAAAACAGGTGTTCGGCAAGCTGTGCCCAAAGCGGTATTATAATAGAGCACGCCAGAATCGAAAAGAATACACTTCCGGAGCTTTCAAGACACGCCTCACGTTCGGGGTCGTACTGTATTGTAAAAGCAGGAAGAAGTGAAGAAACAGGAAGAGTTGAATATATCACGACAGTTTTGGCAACCAGCGGGTCGACCGGAATAAAGTACATAATCGCAGTTGTTATTGCTGGCAAAAACAAGTTGCGCAAAATAGGCATAAGAAGATTTTTGGGCTTAATAAGCGATTTGATATTGTTCTTACCGAGAGAGATGCCGCAGAGTATCATTCCCAACGGGGATGTAATCGCTCCAACGCTTGAAAGCGTCTTGTCGATTGGAGCCGGAAACGTAAAGCCTGTAATGTACAAAGCAAGTCCGACAAATACAGCCACAACGGGCGGCGATAGCCAGCCCTTCAAATGCTGCAAAAAGCTTTCCTTTTCGTGAACTATTCCCGGAGGTGATAATAGAGGCTTTGCCGAGCTGTAATACACCATTCTGATTGGCACTATGAAAACGACAAAATATAGCAGTCCCCTTTGACCGTAAAGAGCTTCGACTACGGGAATTCCTACAAAGGAGAAATTTGTAAACATCGTCCCGAAGCGCAACATTCTGCCGGTGTGGTTTTTTCCGAATAGTCTGTATATTAGCTGTCCCAGTCCGAAGCAAAGCGCAAGATATACGATGCTGATAGCAACAAGAATTCCACAGTTATTTAGCTCTTCAGTAGAAAAAGGCGCGCTGAATGATTTGATAATCATACAGGGCAATGCGATATTCAGAAGAAAAGCTGTAAGTGATTTATCGAACTTTTCGTCGACCATTCCGAAACGCCAGACGAAAAATCCAATTATTATTAAAATTATAAGCTGGAGCGAAAGCTGAAAAGCGAGCATGGTGTTTCCTCTTTATAAATACTGTGAATAAGGCAAGCAACAACAAATTGGGCGGTTTAGGTGAAAAAACCGCCCATTAAGTATTTCAAAAGTTAATTTTTATCGCTCTCGTCAAAGGGATCACCGCAAGTGGGGCAGAATTTTGGCGGATGCTTGGGGTCTTCAGGTTCCCAGCCGCACTTGTCGCACTTATACAGAGGTTCGTCAGCGGGCTTAGGCTTGCCACATTCGGTGCAGAATTTACCCTTGTTTACCATTCCGCAGGCGCAGGACCAGCCTTGAACTGGAGTGGGCTTAGGCTTGCCGCATTCGTCGCAGAATTTGCCGGTGTTTCCGGCTTTTCCGCAGGTACAAGTCCACGCATCGGCAGAAACCGTTTCCGCCGGCTTCCCGCCCATCGCAAACAGATTTTGTGCGTTTGCTCCGCCAGCGCCCTGTGCCATGTTAAGTCCCGCAAATCCCATGAATGCTCCGCCCATGCCCTCGTTTTTCGCAGCGTCCTGCATAGCTTGCGCCTGTGCGCCAACGAGCTGAGCTGCCGCCATAGTGGGGTCGCGGAACGCAGCGTTGCGTTGGAGCTGCTTTATCATCTCCTCGTCCTCTTCCGAAGCTGTAACGGAGCTTACGCCCAATGAAATGATAGTAATACCACGAAGCTCGAGCCACTTTTTTGAAAGAATCTCATTCAAAGCATCTGACAGTTCCATTGTGTGACCCGGAAGTGCGCTGTAACGGATGCCCATTTCCGAAATCTTGGCAAATGCGGGTTGAAGTGCAGTCAACAGTTCGCTCTTGAGCTGGCTGTCAATTTCGGAGCGCTTATACTCATCGTCCACGTTGCCACAGACGTTGGTATAAAACAGCATTGGGTCGACAACACGGTAGGAGTATTCGCCGAAGCAACGGATTGCAATATCCACGTCAAGTCCGACATTTTTGTCGACAACGCGGAAAGGAACAGGATTCGAGGTCCCGTATCTGTTGCCGATGAGTTCCTTGGTGTTGAAGTAATATACACGCTGATCCTTCGCGGTGTCACCGCCGAAGGTGAAACGTTTACCGATGTTTTTGAAGGTGTCTGAAACCGATTCCCCCAGATTTCC
>CAZLLK010000143.1:0-3103 GCA_964560435.1 uncultured Oscillospiraceae bacterium | reverse complement strand
CTCTGACGGTGCCCGCAAAAACAAAGGGGTGCCCCAAATAGTAATTAGCTTTTTCTATATTGCCCTGTGTAATAAGCTCGCGAATATATGTTGAGCTAACCGTTACCCCATCCAGTGTAAACTTTGGAATAATGTCACAGCCGATGCCGATTTTTGCACAGTATTGTGAAATCCTTTCGGGATTTCCTTCGCCCTTATAGCCGCAGTGAAAATCGTGTCCAATGACAAGATGAACTGCGGAAAATTGTTCGATTAGCGAGTCTATAAAGTCCTGCCACGGCATTTCCATTGTGTGCTTGTCAAAGTGGTATATGATAACATTTTCGATACCAAAATAGCGTATTACCAAGTCCACGCGAGTTTTGATACTTCCAATCAGAGGTACACTGTGACCTGTAATTACCGATTCGGGGCTAACATCAAAGGAAAGCACGGCAGGAGACGCGCCAATTTCCTGCGCGCGCAGCTTTGCCATCTTTATTAGTTCCGCATGACCTCTGTGAACGCCGTCAAAAAAGCCCAGCGCGATTACAGATTTATTTTCATCATTTGCCGACATAATTGCCTCCAAGCGGCTAAAGTCTGAACTTTGCGCCACATAACCATTTGTTCAAGGTTCTCTTTTGATGGTATAAATTACACCTCAAAAAAGCTCTTTATAGTGCTCATAATGCCATTTTCGACATTTCCAAGCATCAAAAATACGCCGTCCGCGTCATAAACACGGTACTTCCCGTCTTCGTATGAGGCTTCAAAGCTGTTTCCGCAAAGGCATTTTTTTAACTGTAATTCGGATACTGTAACGGAAGGATATTCGCCGAAAAGCGTATCAACCGGCAGAATTGCCTTATCAATTTCGCCTCTTTCAAAAAGCATGCGGAGCTCATCAAGCGTGTGGGAATCGTTTATTGAAAAATCCCCGGCAACAGTCCTTCGAAGTGATGAAAGCGCCGCACCCGTTCCAAGTCGCTCCCCTATATCGTGGCAAAGCGTGCGGATATATGTTCCCTTTGAGCAGACGACGCGAAGAACGAAATCTCCGTCTACTTCGCCGATTATTTCAAGCTTTTTTATCGTGACAGGGCGGCTGCTCCGCTCAATTTCCACGCCGCTTCGGGCTAAGTCATAGAGCTTTTGTCCCTGAACCTTGATAGCGGAATACATCGGCGGAATCTGCATTATATCACCGGTAAACTCGGGAATAATATCCGAGAGTTCCTTCTTTGAAACGGACTTATCACTGGTTTTCAAAACTGTGCCTGTGATATCCTGCGTATCGGTAACAACACCTAGACGAAGTCCTGCAATGTATTCCTTTTCATGGCTTTCAGCAAACTCAACAGCTCTTGTCGCCCTGCCGACGAATACTACGAGAAGTCCGGTAGCCATAGGGTCAAGTGTTCCCGAATGGCCAATACGGCGCTCACGAAGAATTCCGCGCAGCTTTGCGACAACGTCATGGCTTGTGAAGCCCTGAGGCTTATCTACAAGAATAATTCCGTTCATTTGTATTCAACAGCGATGATGTCCGCCAAAAGTTCAGCAGCATCAGCGCAACCCTTATCTATAGCACAGCCGGAAGCCATCTTGTGACCGCCGCCGCCAAAATTAGCGCATACCTTGTTCGCGTCAACAACGCCGTTTGAACGAAGCGATACCTTACAATGGTTTTCGTCAATTTCCTTTATCATAGCACTCGTAAACGCACCCTCTGCCCTTCCGGGTAAAGCAGCAATGTCCTGACAGTCAAGTTCAGTTGCTCCGGCCTTTTCAAGCATTTCCTTTGTAACGATTGCAACAACGGTTTTTCCGTCGTGATAGTAACGAAGTGAAGAGAAAATAAGCGCCTCAAGCGTAAGTCTTGCCTTTGAGCTAGTACGAAAAAGGAGCTTGTTCAAATAAGAATTCCTTGCTCAGGCATAGCAAAGCTCCGAGGCCGCACGCAGGGTGTCCCCTGTCGTGTTGCCGTAAACGAAGCAGCCTGTATCGGTGGAAACAGCAACATACAAGAAATCCGCTACAGCAGAGTCAAGTCCGCATAGCTGTTTGACCAATTCCATAACTACTTCACCGCAAGAAGCTTTGTCTGCCCACAGCAAGGTATTTGTCGCATAAAAGGTATTAGACGGATGGTGATCGATGCATAAATCAACGCTGCTCTCAAAGCCTTTCGGAAAAAGATGCTCGTCCGCCATATCGACAGAAACAGTAAAAGAAGGTGTGAAGCCTTCGGGCGCAATATATGGCTCCGCTATCCAGAGATAGCTGTCTTCAAACTGCGGATTGTTGTATAAATAAGCGGTTTTTCCAATCTTTCTCATCGCATAGCATAGCGCGGAGGAGCTTCCAATCGTATCACCGTCAGGTCTAACGTGAGTGACAACAAGAAAATTATCCTTATCACGCAGTAATTCGACTGTTTCACTGATTGTCATTCTTCGTTTCCTCCGGTGTTTTCTCCGAATTCTCACTGCCTAAAAAGCCGGGTTTGTTGATTATTGAGTTTATATATGCGCCATGTTCAATGGAATTATCAAGCTCGAATATCAGTTCCGGCGTATACCTAATGTTAAGCTTTTGAGCCAATTCGCGCCTTAGCCAACCTGATGCCGATTTCAGACCTTTTTTGAGTTCTTTTTCATCTTTGAGCCCGAATACGCTGAGAAAAACAGTACAGTAGCGCAAGTCACCGGTTGTTTCCGTCCTTGTGACGCTAATCATGCCCTGATTTACCCGCGGATCTTTAATAGAACGCAAAAGCTCACTAAGCACGAGCTGAATGTCGTCATTTGTTCTGTCTATCCTGTAACCTGCCATAGTTTCACCTCATTTTACGTCTGCCATAATTCGGCAGTATTGCTTAAGGCCGCCGCAATTAAGAGGCGGCCGAATATTTGTTAATCGATTATGCGTTCCATAATGAAGGATTCGATAATGTCGCCTTCCTTTACGTCGCCAAACTTTTCGATGCTTATACCACACTCATAGTTTGTGGCAACTTCCTTAACATCATCCTTAAAGCGACGCAAACCGGAAAGCGTTCCTTCGTGGACAACAACGCTGTCTCGAATTACGCGGACACTGCTGTTTCTGACAATCTTGC
>CAZLLK010000142.1:0-3109 GCA_964560435.1 uncultured Oscillospiraceae bacterium | reverse complement strand
TGAATTGAAAGTGCCTCAAGCTCAAATTTGTTCGCTGCAATATACTGACTTCCTATATAGCCAATCGACGCGATAGGCGTGGCAAGATATTTGGATTCGGATAGTGAAAACAGGTGCTTGATAATATTCATGATAACAAGCGCGAAAAAGGTGATTAGGATAAAATCCGCCGCAACCCAAATGGCCAGTAGGATTGACTCGAACCTGTCAAAAGACTCAATAACAGTAATCAACTTGACTGCACTGAAAAACGGGAGAGACATCCTTTCTGCCACAGAATAACCTAATGTGCCCACAACTGTTAATATAATAAGCACTGTCATAGTTACAACAAAAATGGTGCTTTGCTTGCCATATTTCTTGATTTGATCCATATTTATAAAACTATCACTGAAGAAAAAAGGAAGCAATAAATATCCCCATATGGCTGATACTCTAAGCGAAGCTTTCAGTGCCGGGAAAAAATCGTAGTATGTGACCGGATAAATATTACTAAGCTTAATCTCGGGTAACAATAAAATGAAAATCATTATAACCAGCACAACAAATAAAAGAAAAGTGAATTCTGAAAATCTTATAAATGCCTCGAGCTTACCCCGTGCGGCTACACACACAATGATAAGCATAACAATAAGGAAAAATCTAATATCAGCATCCGGGTAAATTGATGCCAATAGTCTTTCTGCATAATACCTGATATACAGGCAGAACAGAAAGATGCTCCAGAACAAATATACCGCAAGCAGAATTTTTCCGGTTATGCTCCCAAGCGCGGCATTAAAAACGTCGCTGAGGTTTTTAATGCCCTTCTTTTTGAAAAAAGCACTTATTACCAAGTATAGGACATAATACGCCACCGAACTTATAATCGGGGCAACCCAGGCGGCCGTTTTTGCTGCATTAGAACATGAGGTAGGAATAAATCTTATTGAAGGAGACAGGATTAGTATTATAAATAGAATAAAAACCTGTCTGATTGAAATTTTGTCATTACACTTAAGCATAAATCCTCATTCTGCCGCCTATACCCGCGACACTGCAAATCAAGTGCATTAGAAAATTAATAACCCTTGAGATTGAAAAGTTGGAAAAGTGTATACGAAAAGCTTTCGCGAGACGGATTTGTTAAAAAGAAAACCCCGAAAGCCATTGAAAATACAATAAATATAAGGTAAGGAACAATCTCTTTTTTAAGTTTTGCTTTTAGCATTGATCGAATTTCCACAATGCTCATTATGACAAGAGTCAAAATAAATATCGAAAGCTCAAACAAATCAGTTCTCTCCCTGATATCCGTTTGGCAGATTAATTTCGTACGTTCTTGATATATTCGATTCCACAACAACGTTAATCGCCAACTCCGGAAATATTTCGTTCCATTGGTCTTTAATCTTTTCCCATTTATAAGGATGCTGCATTTGAATTTTTCCAGCCAGACCCAAACAGTCCTTTTTACAAGCTTTCGACTTGCCTATTGCATCTACCATTAATGATTTTACATATGCGGACTGCTTTGAACACAAATCGTCAACTCCGTCTTTCATAAATAGATTTTCTCTGGACTGTTGCTCCGGCACATTGCTTACAAAAGATGTCTTATATGTGACTTCTTCAAGCTTGTCACCGTTGAATTTCGCTTCAACTTCTGTTTTCGCATTTATGAGCTCCAGCCCAACATATACGCCAGATTTATCTTTCACACTTATAGGGCAAGAATCTATATTATTTGTAAAAAAATTATATCCCAAAGCGGAATTCCCATCAAAATAACCCGATAGCTTATTATCATTGATAATTGCAAATCCAGCGGCATTGATGACTTCTTCGGGCATTTCTCCAGTTCTATTTTGATCTTTGGGCATTTCACACTTTACCGCGGGCAAAACGGTGGCAACATTCTTATTGTCGAGCATACCTATCGTATTGATAACTGTGACCTTGCTAGTGTTGCCTAAAATGTGGCTTCCCATAATAATGCTGCTCAATCTGTCGCTGATAAATAGTTTGGTTGAGCTTGTTTGGGTTATCAATTCCTTGGCGGAGCTGCCCTTTACAACAAATACATTGGGTGATAGCCTCGTTTCATGGTCACGAACTAAAAAATCAAAGTATTTTGTAAAATCCTCTCGAGCTGCCTGCTCGCCGATAAGGATAAAATCCACATAACCCAGAAATGCAGTTTTTTCTTCTTTCGCCCTAAGCTTTCGCTGAGCCTCAAAAACAGTCGGTCCGGATTCGGAAATGGTCTTGATGGTTACACTGCTGCCGCCATCGGACGATTTATCTATTTTGGAAATAAAAGTAACCTCGACTTTTGACGGGTCTTTCTCACTCACATCAATACCTATTACCTGTACTGCGTCATATTTTTCAATTTCTATTCCATGGGGAAGTATATTTTTACATCCTGACAACGAAAAACATAGCAGGACAAAAACCGGAATCATGATTTTCCTAATCATCTGTATGCCCATTCCTTTAGCTGCTTATTGAAAATCTCATCGTTTTACACTTTATGCTTGTCTGACCGAATCTTCCGGTGCAATATTTCCGGGTCTTAATTTTATTTTTCTCCACGGCTTTCTAATCAGCGTGTCATTTAGCATCTCTTTTCCCTCGTTTGAGGCAAACGGTGATAAATACGGAACTCCGAACACCTCAACAGTACAAAGATGATATTGCATCACGACTAAGCCAATGCAGATGCCGTATAGCCCACTTGTTATTGAGCATAAAACAAGTATCAGTCTGCATACCCTGATTGTATTCGCAAAGTCCTGAGACGGAATCGCAAATCCGGAAATACCGGCGGCGGCAATTACAATAACTACACCTGGGGACAGTATTTTTGCTGCAATAGCGGCCTGACCGACCACAAGTGCTCCGACGATGGAAACTGCCTGACCGATAGATTTGGGCAACCGCATTCCGGCTTCCAGAAGTACTTCAAATGCTATAAGCATCATAAGGACTTCAAAATAGGAGTCGAACGGAATTCCCTCCTTAGTTTGGATAAGTGCTCCGGCAAGTGTTGGGGGTATCATTTCATGATGGAATGTCGTTACAGCAACATAAAATGCGGGGAGAATCAACGATGCCAATGCGCACA
>CAZLLK010000141.1:0-3144 GCA_964560435.1 uncultured Oscillospiraceae bacterium | reverse complement strand
TGGTGCCGGTGACCGGGATCGAACCGGTACGAGGAATTACCCTCACAGGATTTTAAGTCCTGGGCGTCTGCCAGTTCCGCCACACCGGCAAGTGTGATTTTTTGGCGACGACACTCCGTATGTTAGCACGCAAAGCGTTCTGTGTCAAGAGCGGACAGATCAAAACAAGGCTTAAGTATTGTTTGCGTTTCACCTTATCTAATTCAAAATCAGCAAGGTCAGTTCGGCCTTTTTTGCTTTGTGAAAAAAATGTCTTTTTTTTCTTCTATATTGCTCACATTGGCTTAATCTGTTATAATTAATTTCTAGCGAAAAATTGAAACGTAGCGATAAACCCGGACGGCATCAAAACAGCCGTATAGCGCAGTGCCTTTTCAACCTGTGCGGTGCGCATACGGAGGAATGAAGTGGGACAAATGGAATGGAAAATGCCGTGTGTTGTGGACGATAATTCAGACGCTTTTGCGAAGTCGGGCTTTTCGCCGCTCCTGACCGCTGTTTTGCGGGCAAGAGGCGCCGATACGCTGGAGAAGGCAAGGCTTTACTTGCTGAGGGACGAAGCTCTGATGTGCGACCCAATGCTGCTTTCCGATATGAACAGGGCCGTGTCGCGAATTGAGCTTGCAATTGCACTGCACCAAAAGGTTGCGGTGTACGGCGACTACGATGTTGACGGGATTACATCCGCCTGCCTGCTTATGGACTATTTTAGCGGTCGAGGGCTTGAATGTGAAATATACATTCCCGATAGGCTGGGTGAAGGCTACGGAGTAAACAAAAACGCGATTGAGACTTTGCACGAGAAGGGAATTGACCTTGTCGTTACTGTCGACTGTGGAATAACTGCGGTCACAGAGACGGAATTTGCAAAGAGCCTTGGTATGGATATAATTATCACAGACCACCACGAATGTCCGCAGACCTTGCCCGATGCCGCCGCTGTAGTTGACCCGAAGCGAACGGATTCTGCATATCCATTTGGGGAGCTAGCGGGTGTCGGAGTTGCATTTAAGCTCGTCTGCGCCTTGGAGAAAAATTCAAAAGCTTCGCTTGAGCGATATGCCGACCTTGTGGCTGTTGGAACAATCGCGGATGTAATGCCGCTAATCGGGGAAAACCGCTATCTTGTATATAAAGGTCTGAAAAAACTCAAAAACAATCCGCTTCCCGGTTTCGCCGCTCTTCTGGACGAAGCGGGAGTTGCCAATAAACCTCTTTCCGCAAACACAGTTGGATTTACTCTTGCACCGAGAATCAATGCGGCTGGGCGGCTTTGCAAAACCGAAACATCGATTAAACTGCTTCTTTCGAAAAATCAGGAAGAGGCGTCAACATGGGCAAAAGAGCTTTGCACGCTTAACCGCCGCCGTCAGGAACTGGAGCTGGAGGTTTGGGAAGAGGCGATGGCGTTTCTTACTGCTAATGAGCCAACTAGCCCAATCGTTCTTGAAAGCTGTTCATGGCACCCCGGCGTTGTGGGTATTGCAGCGTCAAGGCTTACTGAGGAATATAGACTTCCGACGATTATGATTTGCGTTGACGACGAAAATGGAAAGGGTTCCTGCCGAAGCTTCGGCGATTTCAACCTTTTCGAGGCTTTGTCAGCCTGTTCCGAGCATCTTGAAAGCTTTGGAGGGCACGCTTTTGCGGCGGGACTGAACATTAAACCCGAAAACATCGCTGCGTTCAGAGAAGCCCTTGCCAAATATTACATCTCTAATCCTCCGACGCTGCATACGGCAATCGAACCGGAGCTTCTTATCTGCGATCCCGCTATTCTGAACATGGAGGGGGTGGTGTCGTTAATCGAGCTTGAACCCTGCGGCAGTGGCAACGAGCATCCGCTTATGTGCATATGCAATGCGGTGTTAGAGAGCGTTACACCAATCGGAAACGGAAAGCATCTGCGTATGCGCATTTCTCAAAAGGGAGTGTTTTTTGACTGCGTTTTCTTTTCCCATACTGCCGAAAGTCTTGGCGCTGCAGAGGGAGAGAACATTGACATTTGTTTTACTCCACAGATTAACGATTATAATTCGCGTAGAAGCGTTCAACTTCTCATTACCGATCTACGCAAATCAGAAACGCTTGGGAAATGTCGCTATATTATCGAAAAAGATGAATATAGCCTCGATGAAATTCGAATATTTAGACCGGAAAGAGACGAACTCGCAAGCTTTTGGCGCAAAATCAAGGCATTGGGCGGGCGCTTGGAGCTGAGCTACGACAAATTTTCCGAGGACTTTGATTCAAGCTTTATGGAGCCAATCAAGCTTTGCTTGTGCATCAGGATTTTAAGTGAGCTAAAGCTGCTAGAAACGAGCATCCGAAACGGGCGGGTTTGCTGCTCTGCCTGTGAAGCAAAAGAAAAAACTGAGCTTGATAAATCACCGCTTTTTAGGCTGTTATGGGAGAGCGGACTTGTTAAGGCTTCAAATTCTTAGGGTCAGGTGATAATGCCCGGATGTAACACATTTATCAAGATTCAAATACTATGTCACAACGTAGGTTTGCGGGAATGACATAAAATCAGCGTTTTTGAGGTATGTCTATGCAGGAAGAAACAAAGAGAGAATATCTGTCTCCTGAAAAAATGTATGAGAAATTGGAGAAGAGCGCCCTTGAAATGAATCCCACCACGGATTTAGGGCGAATTCGCGCAGCTTACGAATGCGCTGTTGCGGCGCATAGCGGTCAAAAGCGCAAAGAAGGCTCTGATTATGTTACTCATACCATAGCGGCGGCGCAGATATGCGTTGAAATGGGGCTAGACGAGGATTCAATCATCGCCGCGCTTCTGCACGACTGCATTGAAGATACAAGAATGACACACGCCGACATTTGCAAGCGTTTTGGAAGCACCGTTGGGGATATTGTTGAGGGCGTCACCAAGTTGACTCGTGTTCAGTACACCAGCAAAGAAGACGAGCAGATGGAAAACATGAGAAAGATGCTCATGGCGATGGCAAAGGATATTCGAGTTATTCTGATAAAGATTGCCGACCGTCTGCACAATATGCGCACGATGGAATACCAGACTGAGGAAAAACAACGTTCAAAGTCACTTGAAACAATGGAAATCTATGCGCCCATCGCACACCGTCTTGGTATGCAGAAAATCAAATGGGAGCTTGAAGACCTTTC
>CAZLLK010000140.1:0-3156 GCA_964560435.1 uncultured Oscillospiraceae bacterium | reverse complement strand
ATGAATTTCATCCGCATTCTTCCGGGCGACAAGGTTACAGTTCAAATGTCGCCATATGACCTAACCCGCGGAAGAATAACCTGGAGAAGCAAATAATGGAGGTTTAGTTTATGAAAGTAAGACCGTCCGTAAAGCCAATGTGCGAAAAGTGCAAAGTTATCAAGCGCAAGGGCAAGGTTATGGTTATCTGCGACAATCCTAAGCACAAACAAAGACAAGGCTAGAAGACTGATATAAGTCTTCCGGTGTGGTTTGCTTTGCTACGCTATGGAAGACGTAACAAAAAGCGAAAGGAATGATTATAAAATATGGCACGTATCGCCGGAATTGACCTGCCTAAGGACAAGAGAATCGAAATTGCGCTTACCTATGTCTACGGCATCGGCAGAACCAGTGCAACTAAGATACTTGAAATGACAGGTATCAGCCCCGATACCCGCGTTAAGAACTTGACCGAGGAAGATGAAGCCAAGCTGCGTGAATGCATCGACGTAAACTTTACAGTCGAAGGCGACCTTCGCCGCAGCACCGCGCTTGATATTAAGCGTCTCATCGAAATCGGCAGTTATCGCGGGACTCGTCACAGACGTGGACTGCCCGTTCGCGGACAGAGAAGTAAGACAAACGCTCGTACCCGTAAGGGCCCGAAGCGCACTATAGCTAATAAGAAAAAGTAAGGGAGGGAACTTGAAAAATGGCAGCACCTAAGAAAAAAGTCAGAACACGCCGCAAAGAACGTAAGAACATTGAAAGAGGAGTCGTTCACATCAGTTCCTCCTTCAACAACACTATGATTACAATTACCGATGTCAACGGTAATGCTATTTCGTGGGCATCCGCCGGCGAAATGGGCTTCCGCGGAAGCAAGAAGTCCACTCCTTTCGCAGCTCAGACTGCGGCAGAAACAGCCTCCAAGGCTGCAATGGAGCACGGACTCAAGACCGTTGAAGTTTTCGTTAAGGGTCCCGGCAGCGGACGTGAAGCGGCTATCCGCGCTTTGCAGACCGCAGGCCTTGAAGTAACGCTTATTAAGGACGTAACACCAATTCCCCACAACGGTTGTCGTCCACCAAAAAGACGTCGCGTCTAATTAGGAAGGAGAAGTAAATTATGGCCAGAAACATGCAGCCCATCGTTAAGCGTTGCAAAACGTTGGACATTTCTCCTGCCGTCATGGGTTACACCGCAAAGACCAAGAGTGGCACGATCCGTAACCCCAAGGTTCAGACGCGCAGGAAGCAGAGCGAATATGCTATGCAGCTTCAGGAGAAGCAGAAAGTTAAATTTATATACGGAATTCTTGAAAAGCAGTTCCGCGCTTATTATGAGAAGGCAGCTAAGACCCCCGGAATTACCGGTGTAAATCTGCTTACCACAATTGAGCGCCGTCTTGACAACGTCGTATTCCGTCTTGGTTTTGTCATGACACGCCGTGAGGCACGTCAGGCAGTCACCCATGGACACTTTACAGTAAACGGCCGTCGCGTTGATATCCCGTCCTACCTCGTATCCGAGGGAGATGTGATTGAGGTTCGCGAGGGAAGCCGCAGCTCTGTAATGTTCAAGAGACTGATGGGCGAAGATGCAATCTTTATCGCAGCTCCCCAGTGGCTCAGCCGCGAAAAGAATACGCTCAAGGGCACTGTAACTAAACTTCCCGTAAGAGAAGATATAGACTTCCCCGTAGAGGAGACCCTTATTGTCGAGCTGTACTCTAAGTAATGCAGAGACCCTCATCATTGGTAAGCTGATCAAAAGAGGCGCCTTATTTGCGCCAACTCAGAAGGAGGGTAATTAAACATGATTGAAATAGAAAAGCCGCGCATTGAATGCATTGAGAATCAATCGGATGAAGCCTATGGAAAATATATCGTAGAACCTTTAGAGCGCGGTTACGGCACGACCTTGGGCAACTCTCTCCGTAGGGTGCTCCTATCCTCTCTTCCCGGTACAGCTGTCACTTCCGTAAAAATTGCCGGCGTCCAGCATGAATTTTCAACAATTCCCGGCGTTAAAGAGGATGTGACAGAGATCGTCCTTAACATCAAAGGCGCTATTTTCAAGCTACTCAGCGACGGACCGAAAACTGTTTATATCGAAGCAAGCGGCGAGTGCGAGGTTACGGCAGGGGATATCAAGGCAGATAGCGAAGTTGAGGTGTTAAACCCCGATATGCATATTGCAACTCTTGGTTCCGACGGATATTTGAGCATGGAAATGGTTGTTGACCACGGTCGCGGTTATGTTGTAGCGGAAAAGAACAAGGGTACACAGCAGATTATCGGTTCGATTCCCGTTGACTCCATCTATTCACCTGTGCTTAAAGTCAACTATGCCGTGGAAAACACTCGTGTTGGAAACAAAACCGACTACGACAAGCTCACGATAGAAGTTTGGACTGACAAGACCATCTCTCCTAGAGATGCTGTTTCTCTCGGGGCAAAGATTCTTTGTGACCACTTCACGTTGTTTACTGACCTTTCGGAAACAATTGGTAGCGAGTCTACCGTGAAGGAAAAAGTTGAAACTCAGCGTGATAAGGTGCTTGAGATGACCATTGAAGAGTTGGATCTGTCGGTGCGCAGCTTCAATTGCTTGAAGCGTGCTAACATCAACACGGTTGAAGATCTCATCGGAAAGACTCAGGACGAGATGATTAAGGTTAGAAATCTCGGACGCAAGTCGCTTGAAGAAGTTGAGCATAAGCTGGCTATGATGGGACTTTCACTTGCCAGCGACGACAACAATTAGTTTTTAGTCCCGCCGAAAGGCGTTAAACAACCGCTTATGAGGGCTTCACGCCTTCAATAATCCTTTACACTCATAAAAGGAGGAAACCGACATGCCCACAAACAGAAAGCTCGGAAAGCCGACCGATGCGCGTATGGCCATGCTCAGACAGCAGGTTACTGATCTGCTCGAAAAAGGCCGCATGGAAACAACCATTACCCGTGCAAAGGAAATCGGACCTTTGACCGAGAAAATGATAACTCTTGGCAAGAACAAGTCTTTGGCTGATTATCGCCAGGCACTTTCTTTCATCACGAAAGAGGATGTCGCGAAGAAGCTTTTCGAAGAAATAGCTCCCAAGTACGCAGAGCGCAACGGAGGCTACACTCGTATTGTTCGTATTGGACCCCGTCGCGGCGATGCAGC
>CAZLLK010000139.1:0-3165 GCA_964560435.1 uncultured Oscillospiraceae bacterium | reverse complement strand
TAATCTGTTACAATACTGCTTATGGAATTTGACATTATCGGAATTATGAACGATTTCGATGTAATTAGTAGGAGGAAAATACCCAATGATCGTCAAAAACGTAGAAAAAAAAGAGAGCAATCTCGTTTCCTTGCAGGTAGAAGTAGACAAGGACGAATTTGAAGAAGCTGTTAATAGCGCTTTTCATAAAAATAAAAACAAAGTTTCCGTGCCCGGCTTCCGCAAGGGCAAAGCCCCCAGAATGGTAGTCGAAGGAATGTACGGTGCAAATGTCTTCTATGAAGACGCTATTGAAGAAGTCGCACCCAAAGCATTCGCATTGGGCGTTGAAGAAAACAGCCTAAATGTTGTCGGCCGTCCTAACATTACTGCTGCAGACGTTAGCGACGACAAGGCACTTACGCTCACTTTTGAATCGGCACTTTATCCCGAGGTTACTCTTGGCCAGTATAAGGGCGTTGAAGCTCCAAGAGAAGAAATCAAAATCACTGACACCGATGTCGACGCATATATTGATGAACTCCGCAAGCGCAATGCACGTCAGGTTACTGTTGACCGTGCAGCAAAGCTTGGCGACACCGTAGTTTTCGACTATGACGGTTACCTCGACGGCACTCGTTTTGACGGTGGAAAGGCCGAAGGAACCAGCCTTGAGCTTGGCTCAGGTCAGTTCGTTCCCGGATTTGAAGAGCAAATTGTCGGAATGAAAACCGGCGAGGAAAAGGATCTTGACATCACCTTCCCCGAGGACTACCATGAAGGACTCGCAGGAAAAGCAGTTGTTTTCAAAGTTAAGGTTCATGAAATCACCGAATTGGATTTGCCCGCTGTTGACGACGAGTTTGCAAAGGACGTTTCCGAGTTTGATAATCTCGTAGACTACAAAAAAGCAATTGAGGATCAGCTTATTGATGCTCGTACAAAAGCCGTTAACGAGGATTTTGGCTACACCGTAATGCAGAAGGCCGTTGAAAACATGACCTGTGACGTTCCCCAGGTTATGATTGAAGAGCGCATGGGCGATATGATTAACGAGTATGACCGCAACCTTATGGCTCGTGGTATGCGCCTTGAAGAGTATATCCGCATGACCGGCATGGATCCTGTTGCGTTCCAGAACATGATTGCGCCTCAGGCCGAAGCTCAGGTTAGAACCGACTTGCTTCTATCTGCTGTTGCCAAGGCCGAAGATATTCAGGTTACGGACGAAGAAGTCGAAAAGGCTATCACTGAAATTGCCGAAGCATACAACCTGACTGTAGAGCAGATTAAGCAGATGGTTCCGACAGCTTCAATGGCGGAAGACATGAAGAAGAAGAAGGCAAACGACATCATTATGCAGAGCGCAGTTCCTTCAGCTTGCGTTGAGGCCGAAGTCAAGGAAGAAAAACCCGCAAAGAAGGCTCCCGCAAAGAAGACCACCAAGAAAGCAGAGTCCCAGACTGAAGCTGCTGCCGAATAATAAATAGTAAATACTTTATTTCGGCAGGGTCAGCAGGTGTTTTGCCTCATAATCACAGAGGGATATTTACCTGAGATAATGGGTATCTTCTTTTTGAATATAATAATTGAAGGAGAACTAACATGAGTTTAGTACCATATGTTGTTGAGCAAACCTCTCGCGGAGAACGTTCCTATGATATTTTTTCAAGACTTCTCAACGACCGTATCGTCATGCTCTCCGAAGAAGTAAATGACACAACGGCAAGCCTTATCGTCGCGCAGCTTCTGTTTCTTGAAGCTCAGGACCCAGATAAGGACATCCAATTCTACATCAACAGCCCCGGCGGCAGCATTACTGCCGGAATGGCTATTTATGACACTATGCAATACGTCAAACCTGATGTATCCACAATATGCATAGGTATGGCGGCTTCCATGGGCGCATTCCTTCTTTCAAGTGGAGCAAAGGGCAAGAGACTCGCTCTGCCAAACTCCGAAATCATGATACATCAGCCCTCGGGCGGAAGTCAGGGTCAGGCAACCGACATTGAGATTCAGGCAAAGCGAATCCTCAAATCGAAGGAAAAGCTCACCAAAATGCTTGCCGATAACACTGGCAAACCCTATGAGGTTGTTGCAGCAGATTGTGAACGCGATAACTTTATGAGCGCAGAAGAAGCACAAGTTTACGGACTTATCGATAAAGTCATCTTTAAGCGCTGATTATTTTCTAATGCATTTTATTTAAAATGGGGTAGTTATGTCAAAATTTGAAGATAGCAAAAATATTCGATGCAGCTTTTGTGGAAAGCCCCAATCGTTGGTTGAGCGTATGATTGCCGGAAACGGTTCATATATATGTGACGAGTGTGTTCGTCTGTGTATGAGCATAGTTGACGAGGGGTTCGACCCCAAAAACGGCAGTGTATCTCCCGGCCAAAGTTTAGCTAGCAGCGGCTTGGGCCTTAAAAGCGGTAATCTTCCTCGTCCTGTTGACATTAAGAAAGTTTTGGATGATTATATCATCGGACAGGATAGGGCAAAGGTTGCTCTTGCGGTAGCCGTGTACAACCATTACAAAAGAGTGCTATACGGAGACAACAGTGATGTCGATCTCCAAAAAAGCAACATTTTATTGATTGGCCCGACAGGAAGCGGTAAAACGCTTTTTGCTCAGACTATGGCCAGAGTTCTGGATGTTCCGTTTGCAATTGCGGACGCGACAACCCTAACTGAAGCTGGTTACGTTGGCGAGGATGTTGAAAACATTTTGCTCAGACTTCTTCAAGCGGCCGATTTCGATGTTGAAAAGGCGGAGCACGGAATTATCTACATCGATGAAATGGATAAAATTTCACGCAAAAGTGAAAACACCTCCATCACTCGCGATGTTTCTGGCGAAGGCGTTCAGCAGGCACTGCTCAAAATTCTTGAGGGCACGGTTGCCAACGTTCCACCGCAAGGCGGAAGAAAGCACCCGCATCAGGAGTTTATCAAGGTCGATACAACCAAGATCCTGTTCATATGCGGCGGCGCATTTGACGGCATCGAGAAGATTATTGAACACCGCCTTGACAGAAAGAGCATCGGCTTCGGCGCGGAGATTAAGAGCAAGGAAGACCGCGACACGGGCGCTACCATGCAGGAGGTTCAGTCCCACGACCTTTTGAAATTCGGCATTATTCCGGAGCTTATCGGTCGACTTCCTGTTATTGTCCCGCT
>CAZLLK010000138.1:0-3178 GCA_964560435.1 uncultured Oscillospiraceae bacterium | reverse complement strand
CGCTGCAAATCCCGCAGCCATGCAGCAACAGCAGAGCCAGATGAAGATGATGATGTATATGATGCCGCTTGTGTCTGTATATATCGGATTCGTAATGCCGGCTGCTTTAGGTATTTACTGGATTGCAAACAGTGTTCTTGCCATTATTCAGGACTCAATTCTGAATAGCTACTATGGAAAGAAACTGGACGCTGAGGATGCTGAGCGCAGAGAAAGAATGCGTGCGCGCGAAATTGAACTAGAAAAGAAGCGCCTAGAAACGGAAAGACTTAAGGAACTGGGCGCTACCGAGAAAAACAAAAATACCAGCAAGAAGAAAATCCAAGCGACTGCCAAGGCTCAGAACAATGAAAGACTTGCTGCGGAACGCGCAGATGAAAAGGCAACCCGCCGCGCTGCGCTCGGACTTTCTAACGATACGCCCGATTCACAGGTCGGCAACCGTCGCTATGCGAGGGGCAGGGCATATGTTGAAGATCGTTACTCGAACCCCGAAGGAGCCGAGGAAGCCACAAAGGCTGCAACCGCACTTTCGGATATTGACGAGGCGGTTGACAACGAATATATTGAAAACACAAAGACCGAAACCGAAAACACCGAAACTGGGGACGAAGCATAAGATTGCGATTAAACGACATTTTTACTATAATATTTTAAACTTATCTTATGCGCAATTGCTCGCCACAAATGTGGCAACCGCAAATTATGCGCAAAATGACCATCAATTATTGGTCGTTCTGCGCCTTAAGCGTTTCGAAAGGAATGGTCATATTAATGCAGAATTCAATTGAAGTGACGGGAAAAACAGAGGAGGAAGCAATCGCTTCCGCTCTCCGCCAGCTTAACCTTCAAAGAGACGAAGTCTCAATCGAAATCATTGAACGCTCAAAAAGCGGATTTCTGAGAATAGGGTCCTCTCCCGCCGTAGTTAAGGTAATGTACGAGGTTCCCGACAAGCCTTCGACGGATAACATTGCGGAAAAAGCGAAGAGCTTTCTTGACGGACTTCTTAGCCGCATGGGTGTGGATGCCAATATTGAAATCGGAACAAAGGCCGATGGCTCCTTTACCGTGGAACTCAGCGGTGACGGAATGGGCGCGATAATCGGCCGTAGAGGTGAAACGCTGGATGCTATTCAGCACCTTACAAATTACGCAGTCAACCGCGGGAACGAAGAGCGCACTCACATCAGTATTGATGCGGAAAACTATCGCAGCAAGCGCGAGGAGTCGCTGGTTCATCTTGCGGAAAAAATGGCCGCAAAAGCCTTGAAGTATCACAGAAGTATGGCACTTGAGCCCATGAATTCCTATGAGCGTCATGTTATTCATACCGCTCTCCAGGATTACGAGGGTGTCACGACCGGCTCGACCGGAGTTGAGCCGAACCGCAGAGTGGTTATTTCCTGCGCCAAAACTAAACCCCAGGAATAAAAAATATTCAGAAGAACAGAGGTGAGGGGCGGCTTGACCGCCGTATAGTGGGAGATTATAACTCGATTTTTGAAACCGTGAAGATAACACTGGCAAAGCAGCTTGAAATCAGCCCCGATTCAATTACAGAAAGCACCAGGATTGTTCAGGATCTCGGCGCGGATTCGCTTGACGTTGTTGAACTCATTATGACCCTTGAAGAGGGCTATAACATCATCATCACGAATGATGATGCAAGCGAACTTTTTACCGTTGGGCAGATTGTCGTTTTCATCGAAAAGCAGCTTAAAAAGTCCTTTTAGTATTGAGCCGACCATCGTTACAAATCGTTGAGTGTTGGCATGAATTAATGAAGCGGACAGCCTTTTGGGGCTGTCCGCTTCTTGTTATAGTTCCGGCGGCAATGCTTCCGGCAATTTTTTCTTAGCTCGGAGATTGTGCACCAGCAGCACACCGAAGTCCTTTATTAGTACACCAATAAACTTTTTCATTTCAGGGTCCGTTCCGCGGATGGCTGAAAAGATGGCGGAAAAATTCCTTTTCCACTCCAGAGTTATTTCGGAAAACGATTTTGCGTCTCCAGCGTCAAGCACTCCGAACAGAAGGTCTGTGAATTTTTCGCGGTCTTCCTGCGAAAGACCATCAATCCAGTCCCTTATGGTGCGGTTCATGTACTTCGCACCATCGGATACTTCCTCCGTTGTGGAAAAGCCGTTGTCGTTAATTTTCCATGAAAACGGGTCGTGCTGCATCACACCGATGCGGCTACTTTCTACAACGGTATACTTTTTGTGCCCCTCTAGCAGCATTCCGATAAGCGAGGACTGAGGAATGGTTTTTTGTATCCGATCCTCAATCTGTCGGTAGCCCTCGCAGTCGAGAGTGCCTTCCTTGAAACCGGGGCCGTCGTGGTCATAGACGAGCAATATCCTTCGCTGGACTGACTGGGGCGACGAAAAGGCTGAGTACACGGCAAGGTTTCCGCCTTTTGAATGTCCGCCGATTATCAGCTTTTCGGGAATGCGCTTTTCAATCTCGAGCAAATACTCCAAAGCTCGCTCCTGTGACGGGACGGGATAGACAAACGCCATGTTGAAATCCTCTTTCCAGCCAACAATTGTATCGTCTGTTCCGCGGAATGCAATATATGCGCAGTTATCGGGCAGAATATATGTTACGGCGGAAAATTGCATTTCCTTGACCAGATCAAATTCGTTGACATAGCAGGTCATTTGGATGTCTCTAAAACGTGGACTTGCAGCAAGAGCGAGAAGCAGACTGCGGTTTTTTTTCGGGTCGCGCGTTTCAATTAGCATTGCGGGGAAATGCTCCGCCATAAGGCAGTCCGCTATTCTTACTGTTTTGGTGCCTGACGACAGCTCGGGAACTACACCGTCGAAATTTATATATGCAAATTGCGATAGTACCAGGCTGTCCACAGGGCTGAAGGGCTTTTCGTTGAATGAACTAAATTCGGTTTCCACATATTCGACTATACTTTTCATTATTCTCACCCCTGCATACTTTATAATTAGATTGTAATATGCTCGTTCATATTATGTCAAGCATTCCTGAGAAAGCAGTGACTATCATTTTGCCATTGACGAATACTGATAATAAAGGTAAAATAAATGGAGACTGCTTTCGCGGGTACAGTGATTTAAATACAGGGAGGCTCCGAAATGAAGCTGCTTATTGCGTTAACGAACAAAACGGACGCGCCTGTTGTTGCTAGTGCGATGTC
>CAZLLK010000137.1:0-3209 GCA_964560435.1 uncultured Oscillospiraceae bacterium | reverse complement strand
CGAGGAGCAGATTGATTTCTGGGGAGTGTATCCCGAGGACGACTATACGCTTGTGCTCCGCACACGGCTTAGGCACGCGGACGAAATCATGAGCTTTGCCGACAAGTGCTGCTGTGAGATCGAAGTGCTGGAAAAGCGTGGTGCCCCGATTGAGGCGAAAAGACTAAGAAAACGCTATGTACTTTGGGCGTTGCCTTTGATTTTTTTTGCGCTTCTCGTGGCTTCATCATTTTTTATCTGGAAAATCGAAATTGTCGGAAATGAGACCGTGAGCGAAATTGAGATACTTAATGCGCTTGAAGACAGCGGCGTGTTTATCGGAGCCTATTCTCCCAAATTCACAAGCGACAATATCCGAAGCCGTGTACTTATCGAGGTTCCTGAATTGAAATGGATTAGCGTCAGCGTATTCGGAAGCAGGGCATATGTTGAGGTTCGCGAGCGCACGAAAATCCCAAAAATTGTTGACGAGGACGACCCGGTGAAAATCGTTGCGGAGCAATCGGGCATAATAGAAAGAATTAGTGTTCTGCGCGGCTTTTCACTTTTTAAAAAGGGTCAGACAGCCGCAGAGTCCGAAACGCTAATTGATGGCGCTGTTCCCAGCACCTATGCAAAAACGGAAATTGTCCATGCCGAGGGCAGCGTTGTTGCGCGCACATGGTATGAGATTTGTGCCGTTATGCCGCTTCAATATTCCGAAAAAGCGTATACAGGCAAGTCGAAAAGCCGTTTTGCGCTTATTATCGGAGACAATCGTATAAATTTTTACAGTAAGAGTAGAATTTTTGATACGAATTGTGATAATATCATTGATATGAAAACGCTCGGCATCAAAGGCTTTTTTGAGCTTCCCGTCACGCTTGTAAACGAGAAGTCGGTGTTCTATGAACGAACGAAAGCAAGCTTTTCAGAAGACACGGCGAAAGCAAAGCTTGAAGTGGTGCTGAACGACGAACTTAAAGCTCGAATCGGAGAAAACGGCGAAAATTTAAGCTCCGAATATACATTCAGCGTGGTAGACGGCAATGCCGTCGGAACGCTTCGCGCGGAGTGCAGACAGAACATTGCCGCAGAGAAAGATATGACTGCGGATGAAATAAGAGCGGCAGAGCAAGCCGAGGAGGAACTAACACCCAATGATTGAAAGAATAATGCCGGTTGATCGCATGGAGCAGATTATAAGTGTTTTCGGTTCCTTTGACAGGAACATACACATAGTTGAGACAGAGCTTGCCGTTAAGGTAATCGACAGGGAGGCCGAGCTTCACATTACAGGCGATGTGGAAAACGTTATGCTTGCGGAGAAGGCAATAACCGGACTTTTGTCGCTTGCGGCACGCGGAGAAAACATTGACGAACAGAATGTGCGCTACATCATCAAGCTCGTTCGCGAGGGTGCGGAAAGCAAAATTGACAAAATTGCGGGAGATGTCATCTGTATCACGAGCAAGGGCAAACCCGTAAAGGCAAAAACCATCGGACAAAAGGAATATGTAGACGCAATCGCGAACAACACGATTACTATTGGCGTTGGTCCTGCCGGAACGGGCAAGACATATCTCGCTGTTGCGGCTGCCGTTGCTTCGTTCCGAAATAAAGAGGTAAATCGAATTATTCTGACCCGTCCCGCGGTTGAGGCGGGAGAGCGTTTGGGCTTTTTGCCCGGCGATTTGCAGAGCAAGGTTGACCCCTATCTTCGCCCGCTTTACGATGCGCTTTTCGATATGCTGGGAACGGAAACCTATAATAAATATCTTGAGCGCGGCAATATCGAGGTTGCGCCGCTTGCCTATATGCGCGGCAGAACGCTTGACGACAGCTTTATAATTCTGGATGAGGCGCAGAACACCACGCCCGAGCAGATGAAGATGTTTTTAACCCGTATCGGCTTCGGCTCGAAAGTCGTTGTTACGGGCGATATTACTCAGATCGACCTGCCGGGAGACAAGCCGAGCGGACTTAAAGAAGCCATTAAGGTTTTAAAGGATATTGAGGATATAAAAATCTGCAAGCTGACAGGTGCAGACGTTGTACGTCATGTTCTAGTGCAGAGAATTATTGAAGCCTACGAGAAACAGGACAAGGCGCGCGCGCAGTCTGTGCCTAAAACCACGCCTGCAAAAAATACACCTCCAAAGACATATAAGAGGAAAACAAATGAGACATAAGATATTGCTTTCGCGAGAAAGGCGTAATTTAGGCCAGCTTTCCGCACGATATATGATTGCAAGAGCGGTAAAAGCGGCGCTGAAGGCTGAAAACATTGATGTCCCCTGCGAGGTGAGTGTTTTGCTTACGGACGACGAGGGAATTCATGCGCTGAACCGCGAGTTTCGCGAGGTTGACTCATCGACGGACGTGCTCTCCTTTCCTGCAAATGAGTTTACGCCCGGTGGTTTCGACCCCGAACAAGCGGAACAGAACCCGAAAACAGGGCGAGTTGCGCTCGGCGACATGGCACTCTCGCTTGAACACGCAGTTGCTCAGGGTAAGGAGTTCGGTCACGGAACAAAGCGCGAAATCCAATATCTAACCGTTCACAGCATTCTGCATCTTTTAGGCTATGACCACGTTGACGAGGGAGAAATGAAGCAGCAGATGCGAGCCAGAGAGAAGGAAATCATGGCTCGGATAGAAGGCGTGAGGGAAGAATGAAAAGTTTTGTTTATGCTTTTAGTGGCGTTTGCGAAACGATGCTGTCAGAGCGTCATATGCGGATACATATGGGTTTTGCAGTCTATGTCATTTTGGCGGGTATTCTAACGGAAATTTCGACTGTCGAGTGGATGGCTGTAATCATTTGTGTTGGGCTAGTTATGGCACTCGAATGTCTTAACACCGCACTGGAAAGCCTTTGCGATACTGTGTGCCCCGAAAAGTCCGAGGGGATAAGAATTGCCAAGGACGCGGCAGCCGGGGCGGTGCTTTGCGCGGCGATTGTTTCGGCGACTGTCGGCGGAATCGTGTTTTTCAACGGACAAAAAGTGACAGCGGCGCTAGAGTTTTTTAAAAACCAAACAGCCGCGTCACTGGTTATTATATTTACGCTGATACCTCTGATACTATTTGTAAGAGGCGGAAAGAGAGAAACAAAATGAGCAAAAACGAAATGAAAAAAGACTATAAAACCAAATCTGCGATGATTACCATTGTGGGTCGCCCGAATGTCGGCAAATCCACGCTTACGAATACGCTTGTAGGCGAAA
>CAZLLK010000136.1:0-3406 GCA_964560435.1 uncultured Oscillospiraceae bacterium | reverse complement strand
CCTTCTCAATCTGCATCCAGTCAGAAACAGCGTACTTATTTGTCTTTCTTCCTTTAACGGTTCCCGCAAGCCTTATCGCCCCTCCAAATAGGAGTAGCTTTTCTGTCAGCGTCGTCTTTCCAGCATCCGGGTGAGATATGATTGCAAAGGTTTTTCTTCGATTTACTTCTTTTTCTATTGCCATTATTCAAACAACATCCTTAGCTAATTTTCTTTGTATTTTGGTCGCTCACAGCAGAGAAATCGATATTATGCTGTGCTATTATATATGTTCTGGTCATAAAAAGCAAATTGTAATTCTTTAACCATAAAAATAACGAACAGGCGAGCTTTGTTCAAATTCGAAAAAAGCCCTTAATTCAACTAAGCATTTATTTCTAAATAGTAAAATAATGCTATTTATGCATATTTTACAAACCTCAGTATCAATTTTACCATATATTCTAAATTTTACTAACTAGCTTGACTTTTGCTATTAATAAATTACAATGTATGTATATTTTGTAGAATTTTGTCGAACTTTTATCCAATTTAAGTCTAGATGTGGGTATTTTGCCCATTTTAAGAAATATATAAATATTAACCGAGGTAAGGATATGGCAACGACCAGCGTCTCAAAAAAAGAAAAGAAAACCAGAGAAGAAAATCTAAAAAGCTTGCAAGCCAATATGCTCATACCTGTTATATCGACCATAATCATTATCGTTCTCATTTTGGGAACCGTATCAAGTCTGCTTTGTTATCGAAGCACTGTTGATTGCCTAAGAGCATCTATGCCGTCATCGATAGAAACTGCAAAGGATGCGGTTTCCATGAAGCTCGTCGGTCTGAAGGAAACAGTCAGCGAAATATCAACCAGCAGAATTTTATATGACCCTGAAACATCGCTGGAGGAGCGCAATGCATTTTTAAATAAAAAGTCTGCAAAATATGGTTTTACAAAGGGCATTGTGCTGGACAAAAGTGGCATTTGTCTGCAAAACAATACGAACTATTCATCTTCGGAGTTTTTTAAGGTCAGCGCAAACGGCAATGTTTTTGTATCGACACCTGAACCTGACCCCAAAAGCAACAAGCTTTTCTTCTCCGTATCGGCCCCTATTTATGCGGGCGGAAACGAAGGTTCTGCAATTATCGGTGTTGTTGTATTTACCGTGCCTCACGGTGTTATCAACGACATTGTGACGGACTTAAAGCTAAGTGAAAACTGTATTACATATGTAATCGACAAGAACGGATATGATATATTTGATACCGACGTCCAGTGTGTAATAAACAAGGAAAGTATTGAGGAGCTTGCGAAAACCGACCCTTCCGTTCAGTCGGTTGCCGATTTCCATGCAAAAGCACGAGCGGGAGAAACCGGTTTCGTTCACCACTCTTACATGGGAGTTAAGGAATTCTTTGCCTTTACTCCGATAGAAAACAGCGACGGGTGGAGCTTTTGCTCATACTCTCCCGAATCCGACTTTACCAGTGGAGTAAAAAAAGCTATTTATTATTCAGCCGCATTTATGCTTATATTCATCACTTTAGCATCAATTATAGCCGTAACCATGTCAAAGAGGGTAGTAGCCCCAATTTCCATATTTGTTGGTAGGCTCTCAGAACTTGCAAATGGCGATGTTTTTTCAGATGTTCCCCATTGTAAAGCCAATTCAAAAGAGCTTAAAAGCATGGAGGATTCGCTCAGAGTATCTTTAGGAAACGTAAGAGATGTGCTTAACGATATTGATAATATGCTGACTTATATTTCAAACGGTAATTTTGATATTAGCTCCGATATTCAGGACAAGTACATCGGTGATTATAGCCATATACTGTCAAATCTAAAAGTGCTTAAAGCAAACCTGAACACCTCCTTCCGCAGTATCACGCAAATTGCAGAGCAGGTTTCCTCCGGTGTATCTCAGACCAGCAGCGGCGCACAATCTCTTGCTCAGGGCGCAACCGAGCAGGCAGGTAGCATTCAGGAACTCTCCGCCTCTATCGCGGAAATTTCGGAATATGTTAATAAGAACGCCGAAAACTCTAAAGAGGCGCAGAAGATTACAGAGGATGCAGCTAAAATAATGCAGACCAGCGTTGAGGGAATGGAGCTTGCACGTCAGGCTATTGAGGAAATCTCATCAACCTCCAAAGATATCAGTAAGGTTATAAAAACGATAGACGACATTGCTTTCCAGACAAACATTCTGGCTCTGAATGCGGCGGTTGAAGCGGCAAGAGCAGGCTCCTCTGGCAAGGGCTTTGCGGTCGTTGCAGACGAAGTTCGCAACCTTTCACAAAAATCTGCGGTTGCGGCAAAGAATACTGCCGCACTTATCGAAGACTCCCTGTCGGCAGTCGGAAGAGGCGTATCCCTCGTAAACAAGACAAGCTCCGACTTCGACGTAGTAGCGGAAAAAGTAGCCGAGGTCACAAAGCTGATAACAGATATTTCCGAACAGGCTAATCATCAAGCGGGAGCTATCGATACGATTTCCAACGGAGTAGAGCAAATCTCTTCAGTTGTTCAGATGAACTCTGCAACAGCTGAGCAGAGCGCCGCAGCAAGCGAAGAATTGTCAGCTCAAGCATTAAACCTTGTGAATTTGGTTGAAAACTTTAAGCTTTCTTCCGAAGAGCAGGAATAAGGTACACACTAATACATCAGTCGTGCTAACAGATTCTCGTTGAACTGACAATCGGACTGGCTGTACCAATTATTACAAATATAGTTTACGCCTCAACGCACTGAGCTTTATGCACGATTTCCAGCAAACGGCCTTGAAATGTTGCGATTTCGAGAAACACAAAACACACAGGCGGATCAAAAGCCGCCTGTGTGTTTTGTTGTAATTTCGGTTAGTTTTATCTTATTGAAAAAAACCATGATAGTTATGTCATTAATTCAAAAAGTCCCTTAATTTCTTAGACCTTGACGGATGGCGGAGCTTGCGCAGCGCCTTTGCTTCAATCTGGCGGATACGCTCACGGGTAACGTTGAACTCCTTGCCGACTTCCTCGAGCGTGCGTGTCCTGCCGTCTTCAATGCCAAAGCGCAGGCGCAGCACCTTTTCCTCACGCGGAGTGAGTGTCGAGAGAACCGTCATCAGCTGTTCCTTGAGAAGGGTGAACGAAGCTGCCTCGCTCGGTTCGGAAGCGTCCTCATCGGGGATAAAGTCACCCAGATGGCTGTCCTCCTCCTCACCAATCGGTGTTTCGAGAGAAACGGGCTCTTGCGCAATTTTCAGTATGTCACGCACCTTTTCGACGGGCATCCCCATTTCTTCGGCGATTTCTTCGGGTGAAGGATCGTGTCCCAGTTCCTGTAGAAGTTGGCGAGAAACCCTGATAACCTTGTTAATAGTTTCAACCATATGGACGGGTATACGGATGGTACGTGCCTGATCAGCAATCGCTC
>CAZLLK010000135.1:0-3438 GCA_964560435.1 uncultured Oscillospiraceae bacterium | reverse complement strand
TTGTGATACACGACTTAAATCTTGCGCTTCGCTACTGCGACAGCTTCATGTTCATTAAGAACAGTCATGTGTATTCTCTCGGCGGCTCGGAAACAGTAAACTGCGATTCTATACGTGATGTCTATGACATGGAAGTCACTGTTGAGAACATTCGAGGCTATCAAACCGTTGTCCCCATCTGTGGGTGAGAAAAGCCGAATAATTGATGCAAAAAAGGAGGAACCGTTAAATAGCGGCCCCTCCTTTTTCCACCGCAGTCAATATTCATAACGTCCTAGATGAATATCTGTTTTTTTATTTCGCGTTCCGCAACAGAGATGTTGATTTGACTTATGTGGTCAGTATTCATGCACCTATCGAACAAATTACAAATACGATATAAATCTCAAATATATCCCAATAAACAATATTAAACTATTTTCTAAAAGGAATGCAAAATACGTGCATTAGTTAATATGCACAAAAAAACTAGTTTTTCATTTCTGGTATTCTTTTACATTGAACAGCTTGTGTAAATTGTTTTTTCCTAAAAAACTAATATGATAATACTATCAGAAATATTTCAAGCAGTAGCTATCTGAGGTCTTATAGGTGTGTTGGGGTCCTAAAATAGATGATTAACTGTTTTCATAATAAGAATTTGCATAAAAAGATTATTTTAGTATTTTCAAAGGTATATATTGTTTTTGTAATTTGCAAATAATTACATGGATATCCAAAGAGTAATATATCATGCGAATGAAGGAGCGGTTGAAATTTGAAAAACATGAAAGATGCTTTTGCGGTTTCACTAATGAAAATGCTAGATAGTAAACCTCTAGATAATATTACAATCACAGATATTGTTAATGACTGCAATGTTTCACGGCAGGCTTTCTATTACCATTTCAATGATATTTACGCAATTGTTGGGTGGATTTATATTCGGGAAATTGATAAAGCACTAAAGAATAATTTGAATATTAATACGTGGCAGGAAGACTCTTGCAATTTGCTAAATTGGATTAGTGAAAATCGTGTATTGATTATAAATACTCATAAATCCATTAATAGAGAATACATTGAACGATTTATGAACAACGTTTTATATGACCATATTTATCGAATGGTGGAGGCCCAACCAGAAGCGCTTTTAGTTAATAAATCAAATAAGGAGTTTATTGCAAAATACTTTTCGCTTTCTTTCAATGCGATTGTTTTGAATTGGATACATACTAGCATGAAGGAAGAACCTGAGAATATTGCAAAAAACATCGAAATAATGTTTAAAGGAGATTTGAAAAAAGCTCTAAATAATATGCGGAGCTAAGGTTCGCATAGGAGTGTTATTAATGAATTGTAATGCGCCTCATTGGGCTGATGACTATCTCGGCGCTTATTTCTTAGAGCCTATGTTCCTGCTGAATTCCTTTTTACTTGAGTCTCCAACCTGTATTTATTTGCGAAAACTGGATGCTTTTTAGTGGATGAAAACTCTACTTCGTTGCTAGTATTTCAATGCTTTTGTTCCATATCATTGGCTATTGCCCAAATATGTTTGAAGATAGAAAAACAGGCATTTCAATTATCCTTCATATAGTGAGCGAACTACGCTCGTTGTATAAAAACTAAACTAATTCAGGAGGAAATATTGTGTATTACAGCAACGGAAATTACGAAGCATTTGCCCATGCGGAAAAGCCAGAAGGCGTTGACAAGAAATCTGCATATATCGTAGGTACAGGCCTTGCTGGTCTGGCAGCAGCCTGTTTCCTCGTTCGCGATGCGCAGATGCAGGGTTCTCACATCCGCATCTTTGAATCTGATTCTGTCGCAGGCGGTGCTTGCGACGGCACTTTCCTTGAAAAGTATGGTCTTGTTTGCCGCGGTGGCCGTGAAATGGAAAGCCACTTCGAATGCCTGTGGGATCTATTCCGCTCAATTCCATCTATCGAAACGCCGGACGTTTCTGTACTTGACGAGTATTACTGGCTGAACAAGCACGACCCAAACTTCTCTTTGGAGCGTGCAATTATGAGCGGTGGCGAGAGTGCTCACACAGATGGTAAATTTGAACTCACCCCGAGTGCCGCTACGCAGATACTCAAAATTTTTATGACTCCCAATAGAGAGCTTGATGACAAGCCGGTGACCGATTTCTTTGATGAAGAGTTCTTCAGCACAAACTTCTGGCTTTATTGGCAGACCATGTTTGCATTTCAAAAGTGGCATTCCGCTTTGGAAATGAAGCTCTATATTCAGCGCTTCATACACCTCATTGACGGCATGCCCGATTTCAATTGTCTCAAGTTCACCAAGTATAACCAGTATGACTCACTCATCCTCCCGATGCAAAAATATCTTGAGTCTAATGGCGTCACATTTGAGTTCAATACCGCTGTAACCAATATCATTTTCGATTGCACCCTAGAAAAGAAGGTCGCAAAGCAGATTGTCGCTCTGCGTAATGGCAAGGAAGAGACAATCAACCTCACTGAAAACGACTATGTGTTTGCAACGTTGGGTAGCAACGTCGACAACGCAACTCTCGGCACTAACACCACTGTTCCTGTATTAAAGGATACACCGGGCACCGGTAGGTCTTGGGAATTGTGGAGAAAGATTGCGGCACAGGATACTTCCTTCGGTCATCCTGAAAAGTTCTGTAGCAACATCCATGACACACTATGGGAGTCCGCAACAGTTACTACGCTTGACGACAAGATTCCTCCTTATCTTGAGAAACTCTGCAAGCGTGACCCGTTCTCGGGCAAGGTCGTAACTGGCGGTATCATCACTGTCAAGGATTCCAAGTGGCTCATGAGCTTCACCTTTAACCGTCAGCCTCACTTCAAAGAGCAGAAAAAGGATCAGCTCTGCGGTTGGATATATGCTTTAAATTGTGACGTACCGGGCGATTACATAAAAAAGCCTATCAAGGAATGCACTGGAATCGAAATCTGCGAAGAATGGCTGTTTCATATGGGTGTTCCCTCTGACAAAATTGTTGATTATGCAACAAACCACGCCAACACGGTTCCTTGCATAATGCCGTATGTTACTACATATTTCATGCCCAGAGCAGCTGGCGACCGTCCCAAAGTCGTTCCCGATGGCGCCGTCAACTTTGGCTTCATGGGTGAGCACGTTGAAACCCCGCGCGATACCGTTTTCACCACTGAGTACGCGGTTCGCACAGGTATGGAAGCAGTTTACACCCTGCTGAACGTTGACCGCGGCGTTCCTGAAGTGTTCGCATCCGTTTATGATGTGCGCGTTCTGATGGAATCGACAATGAAACTTATGGATGGCAGAAAGCCCCTCGAAGTGTTCCTGCCCGTTCTCCTGCCTATTATTGCAATGCTCAAGGATAAGCTTGACAACAATGTTGTAACAGACCTTGTTAAGAAGTACGGCATTCTATAATTTATCTTACCCAATGGTTTTGTTTATGTTAAT
>CAZLLK010000134.1:0-3568 GCA_964560435.1 uncultured Oscillospiraceae bacterium | reverse complement strand
TGCTTAATCAATTTTTATTCTAAATATTTGTCTAACTTTTAGGGGTCAGTTCATTTGTTGCCCTCCGTAGCTTTTGGATTATTTGCTCACGTCAAGCGGTTCAAGATATCTGCTTCGGCATTTGATCTGAAGCCAGTTCAAGACATCATCATAAACCTCGTCCTTGTTGGTTTCGCTCAAAATCTCGTGGCGACCGCCGTGATAGAGCTTAAGGGTGACATCAGAAAGCCCAGCCTTCAGGAATCCGTTGTATGTGCAAAGAACGCCTTTGCCATAGTCGCCAACGGGATCGTCGTCGCCCGAGATGAAGTATACAGGCAAATCCTTGTTCATACGCGCAAGATTTTTTGCGCTGGAAATATACTTGATTCCTGTAAGCATATCGCGGAAAAGACCCGCAGAGGGCACAAAACCGCAATCGGGGTCGTTCATATATTCGTCAACCACCGAGCTTTCTCGAGTGAGCCAGTCGAAGCGCGTGAGGTTCGGCTTGTAGTGGCTGTTATATCCAAAAAATGCGAGGTCGTTTAGGCGTTGACTTTTGTGGTTTGCGCCACTTCTTTTGATTATACCATTTGCAAACGAAATGCCGGCATTTAGCTTCAAACTGCTCTGCTGACCCGTTCCGCTCAGTATAACACCGTCAGGGCCGTCATGATAACGGATTATGTATGTACGTGTGAGAAAACTACCCATTGAGTGCCCGAAGATGAAAATCGGCAGGCTGAAATATTGCTCTCGCAAACGCTCATATAGTTTTCGCATATCGCCGACAACCAGCTCCCAGCCGCCGTGCTCGCCGAAATAGCCCTGATTTTCCGGATTCGAAACACTTTTACCGTGCCCCAAATGGTCTTCTCCGGCTACAACGAAGCCTTTTGCTGCCAGCGCCTGCGCGAATTTGTCGTATCGGCTTATGTGCTCCGCAACTCCGTGGCAAATTTGGACAACACCTATAGGCGAGGAATCGGGAAGCCATTGACGAACATATATCGTATTTTTGCAATCACAAGAACTGAAGCTGAACTCGTTTAAAATGGGCATAGCAATAATCCCCCTAACGCCTGAAGAGGCGGTCTGACATAAGTTGTAACTTAATTTAACTATTGTTAACTATTCTATAATGAGTTTCAAAAGAAGTCAACCGGAAATGAGAGGATTGTCGAAAAACAAGAGCTAGCCGACGGGCAATTCGATGATTTCAAGACCGCGGCGCATAGCGTATAGCATTGTGCTCATTGTTCCGCCGGGCTTGCCGCTGTAGGCAGCAATAATTACCGAGGCATTGTCAACCATATACCTGTTGCGCCGCATAAGGCAGTCGGGAGTGTAGTTGGTCTGAACGAGCGTATGGTAATCACAGTCCGCAACGAGGCGAGAATAGCGTTTTTTCAAAGCGTCGGACCAACTGTTCGACTGACCTTCCCAGGGGATTGCGGCTTCGAGCGTAATATCGTCGTGAGCAGTCCGAAGCTCGATTACTGCTTCGCAGAAGTACAAATCACAGCCCGTAGCCATGCCGCAGATAAAGTGACGAATGCCCGAATGATATACGGACTCGAGAGCATCGGCTATAAGCTCCTTAAGTTTAAGACACTTCGGGTCGTTTTCGTCACTTCGCCACGGAAGTTTTTCTTCCCTGTGCCCAGTAAAGGTACAGGACGGTTTTGCGTCTTCCATAAAACCTCCAATGAAATGAGCGGTTCAGTTAACCAAATTTGGTTTCGCAGTAATTTTACTATTATTTTCCTGATATGTCAAAAGGACAATTGTGCTTATGACTAGAACATGAGCTGAATTTTCAAACGCATTCGAATAAAATTCAAAAATTTGAAATAAAAAATAAACAAACTGTCCATAATAGAATCGAATTCATTTTGGAGGTTATTAAATGAAAAAAATATCAGCTATCATCACACTGGTTTTTATGCTTCTTGCAATGCTCGTCGGCTGTAAGTCAAATGTTCCAAAGCCGACTGTTAGCCCGAATGTGCCAGTAGTATCCGCAAGTCCGGCAATACCTTCTCCGTCACCGGCAGAAAGCCCCAAGGCATCTGCAGCGGCGAGTCCCAAGGTTTCCGAAACCGTAAAGCCGACGGCAAGCCCTGTGACATCACCGGTTGCTTCAAAGGCACCGTAACAGAAAAAAGACGAGTTCGTTTGAGATGCATTCGTTTTAGCCAGAAGACAAAATCGCCACCGTGTATGGTGTTTCGAAACCATACACGGTGGTGCTTTTTGTGTATAAGCTTAAGATAACCCTGTGAATAGTAGGGCTATCGGCATTTCCGCTGTCATAATATAGGGAATTATGAAAATATTGCTTGTAAAATTTTATTTTGAGTGATACTCTGAAAATGGAATGCAAATTGCTTTACCAAGCGCTTACTCAAATATTGAGAATGGCAGATTGCAACGCAAGGAAGTTTGAGCAGATTTGGCTGGGGCGGGTGTTTGCTAATTGATAGCTATGATGCATTAGGCTGAAACCGCGCTGTGCGAAGATGTTTCGAAATATTTTTCTATGCGGGTTATAACAAAACGAGCAACGGAGGGGTTAATATAAGCGGCTTATAATTTAAATTACCTTGATATTGGAGGTTCATAAGTTGATGGAGCATAGACAAATTAAATCAGATAATGGTGAAATTCACTATTGGATTAATAAACATGAAAATCCTGCCGCCAAATGTATCGTCTTTACGCATGGTTTAACTGCCAACCATACTATGTTTGAAAAGCAAATCGAACAATTTTCCTTAAAGTACACAGTTCTTACATGGGATGTACCCTTACATGGACTATCAAGACCATATCAGGATTTTTCATATAAACAGACCGCTATGGAACTTAAGCGCATTTTAGAAAAAGAAAATATTTCTAAGGTCGTATTGGTCGGAATGTCAATGGGTGGCTACCCGAGTCAGATGTTTGCAAGTATTTATCCCAATATGGTAGAGGGATTTGTTGCACTGGATACAACGCCATTTGGTACAAAATACTATTCAAAATCAGACTTATGGTGGCTGAAACAAGTAGAAACAATGGCAAAATGGTTTCCAGACCGTATGCTGAGAAAAAGTATGGCAAAGTCTGTCTCCAAAACAGCATACGCTTATAACAATATGATGGAAATGTTAAAACCGCTGACAAAAGTACAAATTATTGAACAAATTGGCATTGCATATGGAAAATTTGCAGTCGAGAATAGAGACATCAAGTTTGCTTTTCCTGTTCTAATATTACTTGGTGACAGTGATAAAACAGGAAAAGTAAGACAATATTGTGAAGCATGGTCCGCAAACACTAACTATCCTCTACACATAATTCAACATGCTGCCCATTTTTCAAATGGAGATAATGCCAAACAAGTTAATGCCGAGATAGAAGCGTTTATCCAAGGATTATGAGCACAATATTCCCCAATAATGTTTACAAAAGGCCCCCTTACGGAGGCCTTTTACTATTTCCTTTCTCCAAACCCTAAAACAAGTCCTAACGCTACTTCCCCCCTCATAGGATGTACAAACACATTCTCGGGAGGTTGGACTATGAATTATAGAACATA
>CAZLLK010000133.1:0-3675 GCA_964560435.1 uncultured Oscillospiraceae bacterium | reverse complement strand
CATATGAAAACTCCTGTTCACTAGCGTTAAAATCATTGATAAAAAACTAAAAAAGGGGAGGCCACTATTTAAAACATTATGTATTTGCCAGTCCATCAACTAATAAGGTATCACATTGGGCAGCATTCAGACGATATTTAAGAATTGCTTGGTATTCCGGTGATGTATACCATTGCTCAAATTTTGTTTTATCTGGAAACTCAATAATGATTGCTCTGTCATGTGTCCATGTACCCTCCAGCACTTGTGGATTAGTATCGACAGCAAGGTACTTTCCTTCAAACTTTTTAAACACTTCGTCCGTATCTTGAAGATATTTCTTATATTCTTCTTCATCATTGATTTTGATCTGAGCAACAAAATAACAACTCATTTTTCATCCTCCAATTTAGAAAACCAAATAGCACCATCTCGTTATATCAAATGATAGTATCTATGTCATAGAAATTTGCGGGATTTTAAAACCATTTTTTATAAACCCAGATGTTAGGAATGTTTATTCTGCACTATTCAACTTCGTATAATTCGCCATATGTGAATCTAATATATGCAAAGACCCGCCCTACCGACTGGCAGAGCGGGCATAAGGTTTTCACACACTGCCTGTACTTTGCAAGTAATCGGCTGGGTTGCGTGGCTAACTGGGCAGGATTGTTTTTAATAGCAAATTATGTTAATTATACAACAATATTATCGAAATAACAAGAAAAATAGAACACCAAACATTAAAACGCAGAATATCTGCGTCTCAGTGTAAATTCCCACAGAAAATATCCCATGTTTTTACACTTATAATTTATTTTTCGTCTCATCTGCCAGAAAAGCAATCACTTCATCCGGTGTCGGTACTTCACCTTCGCAAGGTATGCGGTTCCAATATGCCTGTACTTTTGTGTCTTGGCTGCATAGGCCAATCAGTATTGCTTTCTTTATTTCCTTTTCGATTTCTTCAACGGTTTTGCCTTCGCGTATAGATATTTGCAATAGTGCGTTTTTGGCAATCCAAATTTTTTTTCTTTGCATTATCTCTCTCCTAAACTCATTTGAGTTAATTTTATCATGCATACGCTTGAAGTCAACTCAATTGGGGTAATTATTATAACTCCAAATGGGTATTCTTGAATCAACTCATTTTAGTTAGGATGATGGATATGTCAATTGGCGCTGCTGTCAAGGAGCGAATCCTTGAACTATGCCAGAAACGCAGCATAACGATAAACAAGCTTGGCACCATAAGTGGTGTTACACAATCAACCATAAATAATATCGTCAGCGGCAGGAACAACAGCACGACAATTGCGACAATCAAAAAGCTGTGTGACGGATTGGAGATAACAATTATCGAATTTTTTAACTCCGATATTTTCAGAAATCTGGAACAGGAAATTAAATAGTAGGCATAGCCGCTGGAAATCAGATTTTCGGACCTCTTATGCGGCTAGACGCCTATGGGGATTGGGCATATCAAAATTATGCGTTGCACCATCGCACAAAACGAAGTATAATAATGACAAAGGAGAGATGAACATGACAGCAAAAATAAAGGAAAATATCAAATACACGCTCTCCACATTTGAGGTTGAAGGGCTTCGTCCTAGCAAGGAAACTATGCGGTTGATGGAGCGGATGGAAAGCGGAAAAATCGAACTTCCCGAGGTACTACGTGCCATTGAAAAGCAACACGGGATAGTGAGTGACCGCCGTGTTTAACAAGTACGACATATATACGGACTGCGGCTCGCTTTATTGTTACAAGGACAGCAATGTGCTGCGAAATCGCTACGATATCCATGAATATGAAAAGCTGAAAGCGGTTGAACAGGATATAGTTGCTGTGAAGCAGCAACACCTTTTGACATACCCGATAACCGGTCGCTTTACCACAAACCACTTGTGCCGCATCCACAGCTTCTCGTTCGGCGACGTCTATCCATTTTCCGGTCATCTTAGGAGAGAGACTATCAATAAAGGCACAACGACCTTTCTGAACGAAAACCAGATAGCAGAAAAGTTGAAGTCTCTGACGGCAGAACTTGTGGCCGAACGCTATTTGGATGATTTGAACGGTGATAATTGGATCATCCGGATGGCATATTTTTTTGCTGAGCTTAATTACATCCATCCTTTCCGTGAGGGCAACGGCCGCAGCACACGAGAGTTTATGCTCCTGTTGATTGAACGCCATGGCTACCGTGTTAATTGGACGTCGGCTGGTGTGGACGCACTGATGAAGGCAATGGAGGAGTCAGTATATGACAGTGCCGCGCTAGTTCCGGTGCTTAGGGAGTGTATTAAAAAAGAATAGACTAACAGCCGAAGATTCTCACATCTACGGCTGTTTTGCACGATTGTTCAAGTATATATCAATTCTTTTTCTCGGCACAGCCAGACACTATTTCTATCTATTAACTATCTCTATATAATTAGCGTCGATATTTCCGACCTCCAGAAGTCGATATTACCGACTTTTAGAGGTCGGTTTTTACGACTTCTTGAAGCGGCAGTACATAGATTTCGTCGGGTTTGCCTCGGCTTTGCTTACGACGGATAATTAGACCATATTGCTCCAGTTCACGAAGCGTTTTCATGGCTTTGTCGCGCCCACAGCGCAGGAAATGGCCAGCTTCATCCACTGTGCAATAAACGAATACACGCTGCTTCTCGTCACGCCAGCCGTTTTTCACGGACAGGCTCACTCGTGACAGCAGCATGGAGTAAAGCACAATGGATTCCAAGTGCAAGTCGGAATAGCGCGAGTCCTCAAACAGAAGTGAGTACATACGATAATAGGGCAGTTCCGTCTTTTTGTAATTATTTATCTCTCCCATCCACGCGATCTTACCTCCTGCTTCTTCATTTCACGTTCGCGCTGCGCTCTGCCGGTCTCGTCGCGCATTTGAGCCTGAAGCCGCTGTTCCTCGCGGGTATTCACCTTTATGTTCGGCACACAGCAAAGAACGGCTTCAGCCAGGCGGAGTTGCTTTCGCAGGACGGTTATTTCGTCCGTGACAGCATAGCGTTCGACCTTAAGTTCCGCTATGCTGTCCGGTTCGTAGCAGCGACGCAGGCGGTTGCAGATTTTGTCTCTCGCTTGGGTTTTCTCATCCATAACCGCATTTTTTCGTTCCATAAAGTCAGATACATCCTGGACTGTGTTCAGGCCCTCACGGGAAAGAAAATGATACTGCTCGATGTACCTGTCCAGCTTTCGCAGTTCCTCCCGCATAGTAGGAGAAAGCGGTTTGTGTTTTGCTTTGGACACTGCCCCGAGAAGGTAAAGGTAATGCAGGTACAGTGCCCGAAAACCGGTTATCTTCGACGCTTGCTTTAGATTCCCGTGAAAGTACAGCTTCCGCGGTTCTTGCGGCAGAACCTTTTGGTACCTCGGCTGATTCAACTGCACATCACGGGCGTTTTGAAGTATACGCTCCCTGATACGCCCAATAATGTAGTCATTACCCAGTTGGTACAGTCGAGTAGGCTTTCCGCCGCCGACAGCGCAGATAGTCACATATTTGCGGTTTTCCGGCGCATTGATTTCATAGCCATATAGCTTAAGCATCCGAGCAAGGTCTTTCGGTTCGTACGATACCGCGATGCTTCTGTCAATGGCATCGCGTATGAGACTATATTTTGTCGGCTCTCCGCGCTTCTCTGCCTGATAGATGCTGCGCG
>CAZLLK010000132.1:0-4018 GCA_964560435.1 uncultured Oscillospiraceae bacterium | reverse complement strand
GCATTGCCTATACACCCGGCGTTGCCAGACCCTGCGAGGTTATTCGTGATGACCCGGAAAAAAGCTATGAGCTAACGAACCGCAGCAACCTTGTTGCCGTCATTACGGACGGAACCGCGGTTTTAGGCTTGGGAGATATCGGCCCCGAGGCCGCCATGCCGGTTATGGAGGGCAAATGCGTTTTGTTCAAAGCACTCGGCGGAGTTGACGCACTGCCGCTTTGCGTTCGTACTAAGGACGTTGACGAATTCGTACACGCAGTTTCGCTTCTCCTTGGAAGCTTTGGCGGAGTTAACCTTGAGGATATTTCGGCTCCGCGCTGCTTTGAAATCGAGCGTAAGCTCAAGGAAATCAGCGATATTCCGATTTTTCACGACGACCAGCACGGTACGGCTGTCGTTACGCTTGCCGCAACGCTAAATGCGTTAAAAGTCGTGGGCAAGAAGCTTGAAGATGTCCGCGTTGTAACCTGCGGCGCAGGTGCTGCCGGAGTTGCTATAATAAAACTTCTGATAAAAATGGGCCTTGGCGACGTTATTATGTGCGACCGCAAGGGCACAATTTATAAGGGACGCGAGGGACTAAACGAGTCCAAAGAGGAAATAGCCGAAATTACAAACAAAACCGGAATTCGTGGCGACCTTGCCCAAGCGATGAAGGGTGCGGATATATTCATCGGCGTTTCATCACCCGGAACGGTTACGGAGGACATGGTAAGATCGATGGCTTCAAAGCCTATTCTTTTCCCGATGTCGAATCCAACACCCGAAATTATGCCCGACCTTGCCGAAAAGGCTGGAGCGGCAGTTGTTGGAACCGGAAGAAGCGACTTTAAAAACCAAATCAACAATGTCATGGCTTTCCCAGGAATATTCAGAGGTGCGCTGGATGTTCGTGCTTCCGAGATTAACGACGAGATGAAAATTGCGGCAGCTCTTGCCCTTGCCGGACTTGTTTCGGCGGACGAGCTAACGGCAGACTTCATTTTACCAGCACCCTTTGACGAGAGAGTTGCACCCACTGTTGCAGCGGCTGTTGCTGAGGCTGCGGTGAAAACCGGCGTTGCAAGGATAAAAAAATAAGCTCTGCACCGCGAAAAGTAGCGGAGAAAAAATGATTAAAAAATGTTGTCCAATTAAGCTTCATGATTTTTCGATCACGGCTAACGCTGTTGACAATTAAGCTTTGCGACAGACTGAGAAGAGCTAGCGGCAAATTTGCCGCTAGCTCTTATTTTGTGGTAAAAGTATTAGGTATAAAAAACCGAAAAAGTTCCATGCGCAACAAGGCGGTCATGGTCGTCATATGCCCTAGCCTCAACCACCGAAATGGTTTTGCCAACCTTGATCGGCTCTGCCTTTGCAATTAGGTATTCACCCATAGCCGGACGCAGGAAATTAATGTTGGCTGCCTGAGTCACAAGAGGGCGGTCTATGAACGAGGCGGCGTAGCCTGCGGCCACGTCTAAGATGGAGAACACTATACCACCATGCGCTATGCCATGGGAGTTCAAGGAATTTGATGATAGCTCGACCTTACACGAGGCGTAATTGTCGGCAAGCTCCAAGAGCTTAATGCTGTTGTGAAAATTGAAGTCCGGAACTGCGTTCATGTATTCAATCATTTTTTCATAGCGCTCTTCCTTGGTCATCTGCTGGCCTTCGAGCGTGTCTTCATAGCAGAAAGCCTCCGCGCTACAAATTTTTGCTTTTATTTCTTCTGACATTTTCCGTCTACCTCCGTTGTGCTTTGCTTGCGTTTGTTATATGTTGGACGGGATATTAAAATACCCTTGTCGACTAACGAACAAGGGTATTTTAACACTAGTTACAAAAAATGAAAAGAACTATTTGTTAAGTTGCCTTATTAAGAATGATTTTGCCTTCGACGACGGATACCTCCGCCGTATCTCCGGCCTTCAGACTACCGTCCAGTAGTTTCTCCGCCGCCCCGTCCTCGATAGTGGACTGAATTGTGCGGCGCAAAGGACGAGCACCGTAAACCGGATCAAAGCCGTCCTCTGCAAGCTTCTCAAGCGCCTCGGGCGTGACGGAAAGTTTGATGCCGATGAGCTCCAGGCGTTTTGCAACGATTTCGAGCATATTTCCGGCAATCTTCTTTATGTCCTCGCGGCTGAGCTGATGAAAAACGATTGTATCGTCGATACGGTTCAGGAATTCGGGACGGAAGGTGTTCTTCAAATCCTTCATGACCAGTGAACGTATTTCTTCGATGCCCTTTATACCGTCGTTCTTGGATTCACCGTCCGAGAAGCCCAGCGTTTTCTGCTTGTCAGTGATGTTCCTTGCACCGATGTTTGAGGTCATGACGATAATCGTGTTTTTGAAATTTACCTTTCGACCCTGCGAGTCTGTTAACAGACCATCGTCCATTATTTGGAGCATGATGTTGAAAACGTCCTCGTGAGCCTTTTCAATTTCGTCGAACAGGATAACCGAATAGGGCTTTCTTCGCACCTTTTCGGTAAGCTGACCGCCTTCGTCGTAGCCGACATAGCCGGGAGGTGAGCCGATGAGTTTCGAAACGGTGTGCTTTTCCATGAATTCGGACATATCAATTCTAATCATTGCGTCTTCGTCGCCGAACACCGCCTCCGCCAAGGCTTTGCATAGCTCGGTTTTACCTACACCGGTTGGACCGAGAAATAGGAAGCTTCCGACAGGCCGTTTTGGGTCCTTAAGACCGACACGTCCACGGCGTATTGCGCGGGAAACCGCTGAAACGGCCTCGTTTTGCCCGATGACGCGCTTGTGGAGAATTTCCTCCATTTTGAGAAGTCTGTCGCTTTCACTTTCGGTCAGGCTTGTTACGGGAACACCCGTCCAACCGGAAACGACCTCGGCAATGTCCTCTTCGGTGACACACTTGCACATTCCCATGCGCTTTTCGTCCCATTTCTTGCGGGAAGTGTCGAGAGCTTCGCGTTCTTGCTTTTCTTTGTCACGGATTTTGGCCGCCGCCTCAAAGTCTTGCGCCTTGATTGCAGCTTCCTTTTCGCTTATCAGCGCGTCGATGCGTTTTTCGATTATCTTGAGATCGTCGGGCGCTGTCAGCGTTTTCATACGAACTCGTGAGGCAGCTTCGTCCATAAGGTCGATTGCCTTGTCGGGAAGATAACGGTCGTTTATATATCGGCTCGACATCGTAACAGCGGCGCGAATTGCTTCGTCGGTTATTTTCAGCTTATGGTGTGCCTCATATCTGTCGCGCAGTCCTGTGATGATTGCAACGCTCTCCTCAGCAGACGGTTCCTCGACCGTGACGGGCTGGAACCTGCGCTCGAGTGCCGCGTCTTTTTCAATGTGCTTGCGGTATTCGTTAAGCGTCGTTGCACCGATAACTTGAATTTCGCCTCTGCCAAGAGCGGGCTTTATGATGTTGGCGGCGTCGATGGCACCCTCTGCGGCGCCTGCGCCGATTAAGGTGTGTAGCTCATCTATGAAAAGAATAATGTCTCCGGCCTTCTGGGTTTCTTTAATCGCCGATTTGATGCGCTCTTCAAAATCGCCGCGGTACTTTGTGCCAGCGAGCATACCCGTGAGGTCAAGGGAAAGAATGCGCTTTCCGCGAAGATCTTCGGGAACATCGCCGGACGCGACCATTTGTGCAAGTCCCTCGGCTACGGCAGTTTTGCCTACACCCGGCTCGCCGATGAGGACAGGGTTGTTTTTTGTGCGGCGAGAAAGAATTTGAATTACACGTTGTATTTCGCGGTTTCGCCCAATGACGGGGTCAAGCTGACCTTCCTGTGCCGCAATTGTTAAATCACGGCTGAACTGATCGAGTGTTTTCGTGTCAGATTTTTTGCCGCTGCGTGCTGTAGCTGCGGTTGCCGCAGATTGCGCCGGCATAGGACGATAATCGGAGCTGCGGAAAACATTTATGATGTCCGTATATATTTTGTTCAGGTCGACACCGATGGAGGTCAGAAGCCTTGCCCCCGCACATTCCGGTTCACGAAGTATGCCCATAAGCAAATGTTCGGTGCCTATGTAGC
>CAZLLK010000131.1:0-4078 GCA_964560435.1 uncultured Oscillospiraceae bacterium | reverse complement strand
GTATTGTCAGTTTTCCTTGACATTTCTAATATTTTATGTATAATAGGATAGCTTGTCATATAGTGACAAGCTATCCTTGCCCCTATTTAGGGGGCCATAGTCCAGAAGGAGGTGCTAAAATGGCAAAAACAACTGAGAAATACGAGCTGATGTACATTATCAACCCCACCATCGGTGAAGAGGATATTGCAGCAGCCGTAGAAAAGTTCAAGGCACTTGTCGAGGAGCACGGTACTCTTGATGAGATGGAGCTTATTGGCAAGCGCAGACTTGCTTATGAGATCAACGATCTTACCGACGGTTACTATGTTCTCGTCAAGTTTTCTTCCGCTCCCGATTTCCCTGCGGAGCTTGACCGTATCCTTGGTATTACCGACAGCGTAATCCGCAGCCTTATTACCGTTCGTTGCGCATAAGGAGGCAATAATATGCTGAACCACATTACACTTATGGGTCGTTTGACCCGTGATCCCGAACTGCGTTACACGCCGTCAGGAACAGCCGTTGCTTCTTTCTCCCTTGCTGTGGATCGCGATTTTGCATCTAAAGAAGGTGGAGAAAGACAGACAGACTTCATCGACATTGTCGCATGGCGCCAGACCGGCGAGTTCGTGTCCAAGTATTTTACTAAGGGCAGCATGGCTGTAGTTAGCGGTCGTTTGCAGATTCGCGAATGGCAGGACAAAGAAGGCAACAAGCGCAGAAGCGCTGAAGTCGTTGCTGACAATGTCTATTTCGGTGAAAGCAAGCATCGCGATGGTTCGGACGCAGGCTCTCACAGTGGCGCCGCTCCCCGTTCTTCGGGCAGTTCCCAAGAAGGAGACTTCAAGGGCTCTGCATTTTCCGAGCTTGATAACGGCGATGGCGACCTACCGTTCTGAGCAATCAACATTTAAAACACCAATGATAGGAGGAAAAAGCCTTGGCATTTGATAATAATAGAGACGGCAGCAGAGACAGAATGAACAAAAATCACAAGCGTAAAAAAGTATGTCAGTTTTGCGCTGATAGAAGTGAGCATATAGACTACAAGGACACAGCGAAGCTTCGTCGCTTTCTCTCCGAGCGTGGCAAGATTTTGCCCCGCCGTACAACCGGAACCTGCGCTGCACATCAGCGTGAACTTACGGAGTCAATCAAGAGAGCCCGTCAGGTCGCTCTTCTGCCCTACGTAATGGAATAGGCTTCTGTTTATAAAAGGACAGTCTTCATTTGAAGACTGTCCTTTTTTTGTTTTTATCGATTTGCAAGAAAAAACAAATCATAAGTTTTTTGGCTCGTCCTTACTTTGAAGGGTTGCTCTGGATAAACTGCGCTAGCTTAAGGTCAAAGGTTTTAATATGTGTAATGAGCTGGCCGACCTTTGTGTTGACCTCTGCAACCACAGCAATATTTGCTCCTTCGGATTTAAGCTTTGCGGCAACGTTCTCGATTTCTTTTACAAAACCCTGATGCCAATTTTTGTGTACCGAATAGTCGGGATACTTGTACTTCACCTGAAGCTCTTCCTCGTGTGCAAAATGGGTTTTCGTATAATTTGACAAGAACTCGACTGCATTGCCAATTTCCTGCCGTCCTTTGCCTTGCGAGCAAGCTGTAACCAATTCGTCAGCCGCTTTAACAAGCTGCTTGTGTTCGCTGTCTATCAGCGTATGACCTGTTTCCAAATCCTTTGTCCAAACAAATGCCATATTATTACCTCCTAAAATTATATCATCACACTAGTTATGCAAAAATCTTAATCAAATTCAACTCTTTAGACCAAATTAGCGAGAAATCGTGGAATTTTCCACTCAATCTCTATTCCCAGTCCTTCCAGACCTCTGGGCAATATCCGACAGTCGCATTCTTTCCGTTCCGTACTATAGGCGTTTTAATAAGCGACGGGTTTTCCAGAAGCTTCTGTATTTTGTCCGCATCATATGCTAGATAGCGCAAAATTTCCGCGTCCCTTGCCTTTTCGTCAATCAGCGCTTCAAGCCCCACACAACCAATCACGCTTTCAAGCTCACGCGGGCTCATCCCGAAGCGCGGCAAATCGATATTTTGAAATTTCACCTTACGCTCCTTGAAATAACGCTCGGCTTTCTTCGTGTCGAAGCATTTTGATTTTCCGAAAATCTGTATGTTCACAGTACTGCCTCCAACACATTAAATAGATTGTTATAGAAAATATCGCGCACAAGGTCTTCGGAGTAATTCCTTCGGAGCATGGCTTCATAAATCTCGCCGTAGCTCTCAATGCCCGTAATGCCCTTTGGCAGACTATCAATTCCGTCAAGGTCACCGCCGAGGCAGACAGCCTTTTCGCCGCCGAGTTCAAGGAAATGCTCTGCGTGACGGATAATATCCTCAATGTCAGCCTTGCCACTTTCATTCAAAAAATCCTGGCAAAGGTTCAGTCCCGCGACACCGCGGAGCCTAACCAACTCTTTGAACTGTTCATCCGTTAGATTGCGCGGATGATTGCAAACCGCCTTCGAATTCGAGTGCCCCGCAATAATCGGTCTACGTGCTATCTCGGCAACATCCCAGAAAGTACATTCTGAAGCATGGGACAAATCCACAGCAATGCCCATCTCCTGCATTTTGTTGACGTACTCTGTACCTTTCCTTGTAAGTCCGCTCTTTGTCGGGCCATTTGCCGCCCCGCAAATGGCATTATCATAGTTCCAACAGAGGTTAACAAGCCTAACGCCCTTATCATAGGCACGCTCAAGTCTCGCAATATCACAGCCGATAAGCTCTGCGCCCTCGATTGCTATAAGCGCTGCAACCTTTCCGCTGTCGGCGGCAGATTTGACATCGGATGTGCTTTTACATAGCGTCAGAATTTCGGAATTTTTTTCAAATTCTAATAAAAGCAAAGACAAAAGTTCTTCGCCGATTTGCGTCAGGACATCTGGCGGCCAATCCTTCGAAAAATCAAGCTCCGTCCAGCTCTCCACAGGTCTTGTGAAAATCGCAAAAACCTGTGCGTATGGTGAAAAGCGCAGACCGCGCTTCAAGTCAATGTGCAGCTTATTCTCACGAAGTCCGTAGTTGTTGTTTTTCGCTTCGAGAATTGTGTCGCAATGCGCGTCAAAGACTGGGATGTTCATAATATCTCCTCCGTTTCGGTGCAAATAGTTTATCTCAAACGGGCAGTTTGCGCAAGAGGTGAGTTTTCAGTTTTTTTATAGCTTTGTCGAATACCGATTGCCGCAAGCCTGCAAAGCATAGCCAGTAAAATGCCCTGTGTCTAAAAAACACAGGGCTTCAGAGTGTTGATAAAGTCACGCACTGCAAAAAGCAGGGCTAAGCAAGGTGTGAGATAAAGGCTTATCTTATTTTACCCAAACCGCTTTAATAATCAAAAATGTTAAGGCTGAGGCTACTTTTTTTAACGCTTTTTGCTTACTTCGAAAACGCCGCCCTGCTGTATCTATATACAGCGACGGACGGCGTTTTCTTGTCTGCGATCCTTTCTCAACCTCTGACATCGTGTCGAAAAAGTCACGCACCGCAAAAAGCCGAGCTTAAATTAAACTTCCATTATGACAGGCAGTATCATGGGGCTGCGCTTTGTCTGCTTGTAAAGATAACCAGACAAATTCGCCTTGACCTTCGCCTTAATCGTCGCCCAGTCTGTAATACGCTGATTTTCGCAGGAGTCAAGCGTTTCGATTGTCACTCTTCTCAGTTCCTCCAGAAGCGCATCGGACTCTTTGACATAAACGAAGCCGCGAGTCACAATATCGGGGCCGGAAACAAGGCTTGCGTCCTCGGCGGAAAGGGTCATAACAACGACCACCATACCGTCCTGTGCAAGATGTCTCCTGTCACGTAAAACAACACTTCCGACGTCGCCGACACCCGTTCCGTCAACAAGCACTTTGCCTGCCGCTACGGTTCCACCAAGCTTGATTTCTTTTCTGGTTACTTCAACAATTCTGCCGATGTCACCGACGATAATGTCCTTCGGTACGATACCCATATTTTTTGCAAGCTCCGCATGGGTACGGAGGTGGCGCTGCTCGCCGTGAAGAGGCATGAAAAATCTCGGCTTGGTGAGAGCTATCATCATTTTCAGCTCTTC
>CAZLLK010000130.1:0-4116 GCA_964560435.1 uncultured Oscillospiraceae bacterium | reverse complement strand
TAACCGCCTGAAAAGGGGATACCGCGCCCTTGTCCTTTATTTTTCCGTAGCTGAACGCTTTTCCGACGGTGTTTTTCATCGCGTATCGGAATTTCAGAAACTGCGGAAACCCCGTAAGTATGCTGAAGTACAGGCCGGTGCCAACTATCAGGAGCATCATTGGAATGCCCCAGACCGTATCGTTTATCGCACCGTTTATTCGCGAAATGATTTCTACTATGTTTTGCATTATTTTCTCCGATTATGGTTTTTTGAAAAACTGTTCGACATTTCGCTGAATAATTGCCAGAAACAATTTTCCGTTTTGAACGTCTTATAAAACATATTCTTTTTGAATGCAAATATGATGTACTTTTCGTTTTAAATGGGTTAAAATGAATTGTATTTTAATACTGAGAAAGGACCGACAAATGAAAAAAATTATTTCGATGGTGCTTTTTGCCTGCACGCTGATAAGCATGACTTCTGCTTTTGCAATTGAAAAAGGAGAAGCCCGTGCGGTGATGGGAGCTAATATTTCAACCGAGCAAAAGACCGCTGTTTATAAAACATTTGGAATCGAAGAGGGAAGTGTTACCGAACTCACCGTTACGAACGATGAGGAGAGGACATACCTTGACGGTCTTGTAGATAAGTCTGTCATTGGCACAAAATCGATTTCCTGCGTATATATTGAGGTTCTTGGCGAAGGCGATGGACTTGATGTCAGTGTCTCCAATATCAATTGGTGCACCAAGGAAATGTATGCCAATGCACTTGTTACTGCCGGAATCTCCGACGCGAAGCTAAGAGTGGCAAGTCCTGTCGCAGGCATATCCGGTACAGCTGCGCTTACGGGAGTTTATAAGGCTTATGAAGACATTACAGGAAAGCCGCTAGACGCAGTGGCGAAGCTCGCGGGAACGCAGGAGCTTGTCGTTACGGCTGATCTGGCAAACCAGATAGGAAACTATGACGCTGTTACCATCGTCAACGAGCTTAAGAAGGTTCTCGGCGAGACTGTTAACATGACTGACGACGAAGTGAAAGCTGAGATAAAGAGAATTGCGACAGAAAATAACATAGCCGTTAGCGACGGACAGATTGACCAGCTTGTTTCGCTATGCCGTTCCCTTGAGAAGCTTAATCCCGAAGAGCTGAAAGCCAAGGTTGAAGCCATGCAGGAAACTGTTAAAAAGCTTGCCGGTGCGCAGGCAAAGCTACAGGAATTCGGAGAATCAGTGCAGAAATTATTTGAAAGCGTGGGCAAATTCCTTTCTAATCTGTTTTCAAAAATCGGCGGATAGAACCGCTTGATGCTAAGCGTCAATTAAGCCCTCGGAGAATTTGTCTTCGAGGGCTTTATCTTTCGTTTCACTGATTGACATATTTGTTAGGCATCAATATAATTGATACTAATTTGTTGAATTGAGGAATCAGTATATGGAACTGGCTTTTTACATATTAGAAATTGTTGGGACAATAGCTTTCGCTGTTTCGGGAGCGATGGTAGCGATTGAGCGTAGGCTTGACTTGTTCGGTGTGGTTTTCCTCGGCGTCATTACTGCAGTTGGCGGCGGCATGATACGCGACATTCTCATCGGCAGTTTTCCTCCGAAAATGTTTGTAAACATGGAATATGTTTTGATTTCCTGTTGCGTTTCACTTGTTGTGTTTCTTGCGGCTTTCTTTGCGGGGCATATATATTTCCAAAAGGTCAAATTGATTGACACGGTCAACAACATTTTCGATGCGATCGGTCTGGGAGCTTTTTCGGTTACGGGAACAAGAATTGGAATTTCTGCTGGCTATGCGGACAACGTCTTTATGTGTGTATTTCTCGGTATGCTGACAGGAATAGGCGGAGGGCTTTTGCGCGATATGATGAGCCGAAGCATCCCCTTTGTTCTGCAAAAGCGTATCTATGCAGTTGCCGCCATCGCAGGAGCCGGCTTGTATTATCTGCTGTACTATTTTAAGGTTTCAGATGCGGCGGCGATTTTTTCCGCTGTCGGCGCAATCTGTCTGATTCGCATACTTGCAACCTATTACGAGTGGAATTTGCCGGTTGCTATTCCTAAAAAAGAAACCTTCAGCACAAAAAAATAAGCCTATTTAAGCAAAACATTAGATATATCTGTCTGGTTATGTTATAATACATTTTGTATGCATTTAAGCACAATGGGAGGCACAGATTTTGATTAAAATAAGTAACATGAATGTTCCAGTCGATTTCAACGAAAAGGATTTGAAACTGAAAGCCGGAAACATACTTGGCATTTCGGCAGACAGTATTAGAGATATTGCCCTTTCACGCCTTTCTGTGGACGCAAGGAAAAAGAGCGATGTTCATTATGTCTGCACGGTTACGCTTTCGGCAGAGAATGAGGAAAGCTTAGTAAATGGCGCGAAGAGCAAAAATGTCGAGCTTTTTGCACCGATTAAATATGTATTTCCGCAGGTGAAAAGAAAAAGTCCAATACCGCCCGTCGTTGTCGGGATGGGCCCCGCAGGCCTTTTTGCCGCATTACATCTGGCACGGGCTGGACTTAAACCAATTATTCTTGAGCGTGGACGCAATGTGACGGAACGTACCGAGGATGTGGAGAATTTTTGGAAAACAGGCAGTCTTTCCAAAAATTCTAACGTGCAGTTCGGTGAGGGCGGAGCTGGAACATTTTCGGACGGAAAGCTTTCCACCGGAACTAACGACCCTCGAATTTCCCACGTGTTTGAAACCTTTGTAGAGCACGGTGCACCTCGCGACATTATCTGGTCAAACAGACCGCATATCGGAACGGACGTTTTGAGAGATGTTGTTAAGAACATTCGACAGGAGCTTATTTCTCTTGGATGTGATATTCGATTTGAAAACCAACTGTGTGGCGTTACGATAAATAATAACGAGCTGTGCGGCATTATGGTCATGGGGAAAGACGGACAGTACGAAATGCCGTGCGACGCTCTCGTTCTTGCACCGGGACATTCGGCACGCGATACCTTTGCAATGATGTATGAAGCAGGGATTCCGATGGAGCAAAAAGCCTTTGCGATTGGCGTGCGTATCGAGCACAAGCAGAAAGCAGTGTCCGCCACACAATACGGTGAATTTGCGGACAAGCTTCCTCCGGCTGACTATAAGCTTGCTTGCCATCTGCCAAACGGAAGGAGCGCATTTACATTTTGCGTTTGCCCTGGAGGGCAGGTTGTTGCGGCGGCTTCGGAAAATGGGCAACTTGTAACAAACGGTATGAGTCAGAGGGCTCGCGATGGTGAGAATATTAACTCGGGACTTCTGGTGGGAATTAACCCTGCTGACTTTGGGGATGAGCATCCGCTTGGGGGAATGAGATTTCAGGAATACTGGGAAAGCCAAGCGTTTGTTCTCGGAGGAGGAGATTATTCCGCTCCAATTCAACGAGTGGGAGACTTTCTTGCCAAAAAAGAGACAAAAACGATTGGCAATGTAAAGCCAACCTACAGGCCGGGTGTGAAGCCTTCCGATTTGCGCAAGTGCCTTCCTACGTATGTCTCGGAAACGCTTTCTGCGGCGATTCCGATTTTTGACCGTAGCTTAAAAGGCTTTGCTGACCCTAATGCAATAATGACGGGGATTGAAACACGCTCGTCATCTCCTGTCCGAATTTTGCGCGGTGATGATTATCAAACGATGATACGAGGCATATTCCCCTGCGGAGAGGGTGCCGGCTATGCCGGCGGGATTACCTCCGCCGCAGTTGACGGAGTTAAAGTTGCCGAAGCGGTTGTTGTTTTACCGTGAAAAAAGGTGCCGTTTAATCGGCACCATTTATTTTGTCTTAGCGCAAAGACTATCATATTACGACGGATTGGATAATAATGAATAGAAAATGTCCGAAATTGCAAGTATTATGTGATGCAGGTGTGGTTCCGGAACAAATAATCACAAAGACAAAAAAGTTATGTAAACCATTATGTTCGATTCTAATACTTGTTAATGAAAAGCTTGTATTATAAATTTTGGTATGATAAATTTGTATAGTAGACATTGCCGAGCGAAAAAATAGTATATTCGAGGAGCCAAAATGAAATCGATACGTCAGGTGTATAAAATCGGTCACGGCCCGTCAAGCTCACATACGATGGGACCGGAAAGAG
>CAZLLK010000129.1:0-4197 GCA_964560435.1 uncultured Oscillospiraceae bacterium | reverse complement strand
TTCTACATTTGACTGCTTAGAAAGCAAGCCAATGCTTTCTTTTGAAATATAGGTGAATACATGGAAATTACGGAAACAACCGCTTACGTCTATACGGATTACGAAACGCAAATGTTGCTGTACGGAAAAATGAATATCATCGGACTTGCTGTAATAGCTGGGTGTATTATAGCTTCCGTAGTTATGAGGTGGTTTCATCGTGGATGATATTAATTCGATTATGGGGTGCTATGTAGGTGGCGTGATGTTCGGCTTCACACTTACATTTATTCTTGGTGGTATATCGTGGGGGTTTTGGTTCGTAGTGTCGTTCTTCCGAAGCATTACCAAACACGTATAACATAAATGACGTCATGTAAAAAATTGTATGAAAGGGGATAATTAAAATGGGTACAGAACTTCAGGGCGCACTTACTACAGCCTTTACAACTGTGAAGATTGATATGCTTTCATCTATCGGCTCTGCTCTTCCGATTGCTCTCGCAGTCGTTGGTGCTGTTATGGCTATCATGTTTGCAATTAAATTCTTCCGCAAAGTTGCGAAGTAATCGGACATAACCGGACATAAGCCGGAGCGGATATTGTTCCGTTCCGGCTATTCTTTTTGAGGGGAATAATTATGAAAATTAAAATGAAACGTGTAATATCTCTGCTGTTATGTCTTGTTATTCTATGCTGTCCGTTTCTTGGAACGCTTCAACAGGCTCGAGCTAACCCCGCCGTCGTTTGGGCGTCTGCCGAAGCTCTTGAAGCTGTTTCATTTGTTCTTGGGTTACTTGGGATTTCCTTTGCTACTAAGGGTGCTATGGTCGAAGCGTCTAACGAGTATTTGGCGAAAAACCCGTCTATAAGTGAGATGCTCGAATTCTACATAAAAGAGGGTAAACCCGCTGCCACTGGTCAAGATAAACTTTTTATTGGTGCTACGTTATTGGCGTATTTGCGTAACGTTGTAATTCCTAGCGTGAAGGTATTTTTTGCCCCTACTAAATCGTCGGTTGCGGTGCCTATTGCTGGCGAAATGATTCTTAACCATAAATTGAGATATTTTGAATCTAGTAACGTGCCGTTTACAACTGCACTGGACGCTTATAATCATGCTCAATATGATTTTAATGAAAATCTCGTGACTACTGTAAATGGTGTTGAGTATTCTTATTATATGTCGTTTTATACTCCTTCTTCTTATTCATATTATAAGCTAATGTGTAATGGTTCACCTGTATCTTATCGCTTAACTGATGGCAGTACATGGGTATATGACGTTCAAGTATGTACAAAGGATAATTACGATAAAAATGTGCCGTTTTTGAAAGACTTTAGGAGCCTTTCTGGTTGCCGTTATGGCTTTACTACTGCTATTTCTGGCAACGATACCACGTTTTTATATGCTTATATTGCGTATCAGTGGATAGATACCAACGGCCTCTCTCATTTTGGATTGTGCCTGTCGGTACCTTTGTAACAATAGCGTCTGCGTGGGTGGCGGCCATTGGTGTTTTCTATGTCTATCAGCTCGTACTTCGTTGGGCAAAGGTGGTGTCGGATTAATGATTGAACTTTATACTGGCACTCCTGGATCCGGCAAGAGCTTGCATTGTGCAAGTGAAATATATTTTCGTGTGAAGCGTGGGAAAAACTGCATAGCCAATTTCGATATCAATATGGGGGTCTTCCGCAAAAAGAAAAAAGCTGGATTATTCGTCTATGTAGATAATAGTGACCTTAATCCAGATTTGCTCATGGATTTGGCTCTGTCATACCACAAGCGAAATACTAATGGTCACATTGTTGAAGCTCAAACGACATTGATAATTGATGAATGTCAGATACTTTTTAATAGCCGTGATTGGCAAGCTGCTGACCGCATGAAATGGGCGGTGTTCTTCACCCAGCACCGCAAGTACGGTTATAACATAATTCTTATTACCCAATTCGATAGGCTTATAGACCGTCAAATACGCTCTGTAGTCGAATATGAGGTAGTACATAGAAAAGCAAGTAATTTCCAGTTTTTCGGAATGCTATTAGGACTATTTTTCAAAGGCAATGTTTTTGTCGCTGTCACTCGGTGGTATGGAGTCAAGGAGCGTATGGGTTCCGAGTTTTTTGTTCTCATGCCACGATATGCGCATATGTATGACAGCTATAAGATATTTGGCGCACAGCCTGAGCCGGGGTTTCAGGGGGACCCGGCGAAGCCGGCGCCGACAAGAGTGAATTATCCTGTAATACTGAAGCGCATAATCAAAATTGGAACTACGCCAATTTCTTTCAAACGTCCGCCTAAAGATAAAGAACATTCGTTTTCAAAGAATGCTTCGGATAAGTCTTACGGTTCGATTGATGAATTCTGGAATAAGTCGAAGTACACGTAAATTAAACAAAACAAAAACTTTTTCTGCAATTTGGTTGCTTATTATGGTATTATCGCTGAAGCATTGAAAAAGCTTGATTTCCGGTCTTTTATTTGGTTTACATATCCCCCTAATTAAACAAAATCTTTATACTTATGCAATTTGATATGTAAACCGAATACTTGAATTCATGACTTAAATAAGTAACAAAATAGTTACAAAATTCGCACGTGCAAAATCTTCATACTTCTTTACTTCTCTAAAACTTCTTCTCGAGCAATTTAGCACGTTAAAGAAAATGCTCTCCGTGATCTAAACGTATCAATAATAATAACTCCTCTACCTAATTCTCTACGTGTAAAATAAAAAAAATATCCTCTCTACCTAACGGTGGAGGGGGTTGTTGTATCACTCTTCATCTTTACATGGTCCGTCTACGCAAAATTCTATATATGGCTCGTTTAGATTGGAATGTTTATTGCAAATACCAGTATTAATATCTTTGTATTTGCATTGCGTTCGTTCCTCCGTTTTTCCGTTGTAGGTGCAAACCCATTTGCAACCACTGTCGTATGTATCTTCATAAGTTTCTACCCATTCAGGGTACTCTACTCTTCCGTATTCGCATATAGGGCAATATGGCATTTCTGGCATAACACATGGCTTTTTCTCATTCTCCATAAGTAATTCGTCCCTCTCATAATGTATTAGGCAAAGCAAGCTGTGCCTTGCCTTTGCTTACCAGAGGGGATGCGCAAAAGAAAAACCCTGTCAAGGAAAAGCAGGAAGATTTCACTGCAGTGAAATACTCTGCCCTTGATAGGGTTTTTTGTTGTGCACGTTTCTCCCCCTTGAAGGGGGTCGGCTGGAACAGCCGAGGGGAGAGGGTTAGTTCCTGAATATGTAGTCAATTAGAAATTCGATTTGGTTTATGTTGCTTTCTTCCGATTGCAGTGTTCTATACCCTGCTAACTCTAACATTTCTTTATTATATTTATCATTGGTTTTTATAATTGCAAATTTCTTATTATGTTCATGGTTTGTAACCAAATAGCTTACGCATACTGAATTTATTACTAAATCTGATTCAAGCTCTAATGACTTGCTTTGAATTAATAACTCTAATAGCTTCTTTTCTTCCTTCAGTATTTGGTCTTTGACTTTCATATATTACCTCAACCAATTTGAATTTAGTATTTATTTATTATTTTTATATATTACCTTGGCCATTTTAAATTTTTTGGCATTCCCAAAATGTAGTCTGCTGATACGCCGTAGAACAAACATAATGTCTTTAAATGGTCTACTGGAATTGGATGAATTCCTTTTTCGTACTTCTGATAGTATTGTGCAGTAGTGTTTAACATTGTTGCTATTTCTTTTTGAGATATATCTCTATCTATTCTTAGTTCTTTTAATCTGTCGTTGTATTGCATATACCTCTGTTCTCCTTTACTAGCATTATGGCTAATTTTATCATTAGCCATATATTATTACTTGACAATAGCCATATGTGGCTATATTCTGATTGTAGCCATATGTGGCTACTAATTAAAGTAAATAAGGAGAATGAAAATGAAAATTATTGGATTTAAAAAAGTAGACTTTACTCCTAAAGGCGAACAGCCGATAAAAGGGTACAAGGTGTTTTGTACTCTCAAGGACGAAAACACAACTGGAACTTCTTGTGATAGCTTTTTTGTCTCTGATTCAAGAGCAGCTGGATGGGTTCCAGAGGTCGGCAAGGATGTTGAGCTTGTCTATAACAAGTTCGGTAAAATCGATAGGGTAGTGGCAGCTTAATGCCGGAGCGGATTGAGGTCGAAGTGTTCTTGCAGAA
>CAZLLK010000128.1:0-4333 GCA_964560435.1 uncultured Oscillospiraceae bacterium | reverse complement strand
TACTGCTGAAAATTTACAATTCAATCGGAATTAACTGGGAGCGTGCCGGAAACATCCGATATGCGGTTGTTTATAAGCCACAGGGCGACATTATCGACAAGGCTTATGCAAAGGAACGCTCCGAACAGATTGCTCGTGAATGGAGCACTGCGATGCAGAGCAGTAAAAACGGCAGCGTTCGTGATTTTGTAGCTGTTGGAAATGTGGACATTAAGGTTATTGGTGCGGATAGTCAGATTTTGGACAGCGAAGTGCCTGTTAGGCAGATACTTGAACAGCTAATTTCCCGAACCGGTATTCCGCCCTTTATGCTGGGACTGAGTTGGTCATCCACGGAGAGGATGTCTGCCCAGCAGGCAGACCTCATGACAAGCGAGCTGACCGCTGTGCGCCGTACGCTGACACCCGTGATTGAGCAGATTTGTGACCTTTGGCTTCGTATGCATGGACGTAGCTGTGGCTTCAAGGTTCACTGGGAGCCTATCAATTTGCAGGACGCGGTTGAGGAGGCTAAGGCGGTGCTTTATGAGGCACAGGCAGAAAAAGTGGCAAAATCGGATAATTGACGCAATAAAATAGTGAATACAGATACTCAACTAAGCGCACACGGGGCGAAACTTGAAAATTAGCTGATTGAGGTATCTGGAAAATATTGCGGTCATAGTTTTTGGAGGGTTGTATTTGAAGATTTACAAGGCAGGCGCGGAAAGCGCAAAGGTACCAAATACAGAAGCGGAGCTTGAGGCAATTAACGCTTTTGCTAAAACGGAGCTTACGGCGGAACAGATTTATACCTTTTCCGTGGTGCTCTGTGACAACGAGGTCGACCGCGATTATGAGAAGTTTTCCGACGAGGCGCTAGTTACGCTTTCGGAGCTTTTTGTTGGACGAACGGGCATTTTTGACCACGAATGGAAGGCTACAAACCAGACGGCAAGGATTTACCGAACCGAAATTGTGAAAGAGAACGTTTTGAACAGTCTTGGCGAGCCTTATGCGGTGCTTAAGGGCTATGCCTATATGCTGCGAAACGAGAAAAACGCAGAGCTGATTTCTGAAATTGAAGCAGGAATCAAGAAAGAAACAAGTGTTGGATGCAGCGTTGCACGAAGGGTTTGCTCCGTTTGCGGAGAGGAAGCTCGGCCTAACGGCTGTGGACATATACCCGGAAGAGAGTATAACGGTAAACTTTGCTATCTTGAGCTTTTTGACGTTAATGACGCCTATGAGTGGAGCTTTGTTGCGGTTCCTGCGCAGAGAGCGGCAGGTGTCGTTAAGCGCTTTGGTGGGGCAGATAATTTGAAGGGTTTAGTTCAGAGCGAGCAGGGAGGAAAGTTCTCTGCCGAATATGAGGCGTTAGAGAAGGATGCTGTTCTGGGTCGTGAATACAAGAACGCTTTGCGAACTGAGGTTTTGCGTTTGAGTATGCTTTGCGATCCTAAGCTTTTTGAAGCACTTTCCGAAAACGCTAAGTTTATGGGCGCAAAGGAGCTTGAGAACCTTAAAGAGGTTTTTGAAAAGAGCCTTGAGGACAAGTTTCCTGTGAGAACACAGCTTCCCGGTAAGGACAAGCTCGTCAGCTTTGACGGGGACGAATACATAGTTTAGGCAACTCGGCTTTTGCCGTTTGTAAATAGAAAATGGAGGGTAATTTTGTGAAGGTAAGTTTTGAGGGTATTGGAGAAAGCGTTGTTACATTTTATAACTGCAAGACCGCTGTGGCGGGTGCTGGGGCACCCGTTAAGGTGAGTGAAAACGGTGAGGTTTCCGCTTGCGCTGACGGCGAGCGATTTTTTGGCGTTGCGCTTGCCTGCGATTCAGATTTTGCGGCAATTCAGATGAATGGGTATGTTGAGCTGGGATATACCGGCACAGCTCCGGCAGTCGGATTTGTTAAGCTCGTTTCCAACGGTGTAGGCGGTGTTAAGACGGCTGAAACAGGAAGGGAATTCCTGATTGTGGACGTTGACACCGTGAGCAAAACTATCGGTCTTATGCTTTAAGACCGAAATTAACAAAAGGAGATTATTATGGCTTATAAATTTAATGAAATCAAACTGGACAAGGGTATGTACGGCGAGTGCGGAAAGAGTTTTGCACAGGTTTTGGAAAAGCTTGATCCCTCGGAGGACTATAAGGGAACGGCTTTTGAGGGGCTTGACGCCTACCAGCGCCAGCTCAAGCGTTTTGACATTAAGGTGCGCGGTGCAGGCAGTGACGCTGTTGAAAAGTTCTTCCATACTTCGGACAGTGCGGTGCTGTTTCCCGAATATGTTGCGCGCAGCGTTCGTCAGGGTATGGAGGAGGAAAACGTGCTTCCGTCCATTACAGCGACTGTTACAAAGTTTGACGGTATGGACTATCGCAGCATTTATTCCGTTCCGACTTCGGACGAAAAGAGCCTGCGCCGTATTGAGGAGGGAGCGGTAATTCCCCAGACAGAGGTTAAGGTTCGTGAAAACCTCGTGAAGCTTCACAAGAGAGGGCGTATGCTGGTTGCTTCCTATGAAGCGGTTCGTTTCCAGAAGCTTGATCTTTTCTCCGTTATGCTTCGACAAATTGGCAGCCAGATTATGCGTATGCATCTTGAGGATGCAATCGACGTCATTTGGCGACGGTAACTCAAACGCCGCAAGCAAGTTTGCTGTTGGAACTTTACCCATTAGCGGAACGGCGGGCAAGCTTACATACAATCAGATTTTGGAGTTCTGGAATCAGTTTGACCCTTATACGCTCAACACTCTGCTCGTAAGCCCCGATGCTATGCTTAAGATTTTGAAGTGCAGCGAGTTCCAAAATCCGCTGACTGGACTTAATTTCCAGGGTACCGGTGAGCTTAATAATCCTCTTGGCGCAAAGCTCGTTAAGACCTCCGCTGTTCCTGCCGGTACTGTTATCGGTCTTGACAGGGGATATGCACTTGAGATGATTCAGGCGGCTGATGTTGCCGTTGAGTATGACAGACTTATCGATAGACAGCTTGAAAGAGCTGCGATTACAAGCATTTCGGGCTTCGCTAAGCTTTACACCGAGGCCGCGAAGGTGCTGACAATCTAATTGACATTTGAGGCGGGGGACTATTAGTTCCCCGCAAAGGGAAGGAGGAGGCTTTTTGGACATAAAACAGGAAATTTTCGAAAAGGCCAAGCTCGTATATAAAGAGGAGCTTTCGACCTCTGCTGAAAGTGCGCTTTATGAAATGTGCGTCGCGGCGCATTTGGAACTGCTCAGAAGACTGAAGGATGATATTTCGGTTGAAACGATACATGACGAGTTTGTAAGAGCCGCAGGGGTTCTGGGCATTGCGCTGTTTGTTGGGCTTGACTGTCCATCGTTGGACAGCTTTTCCGCCGGAAATGTGACCTTGAAAAAACGCGGAGCGGAGGCGACAAGAAACGCTTCCGAATCGCTGCGAAATCAGGCGGAGCTTATGCTGACGGGCTATCTGAAGGACGGCGGTTTTTGCTTTAGGACGGTGAGATTTTGACTAAGGGCGTTTTTGACGGGCTTTGGCGTTTTGGGCAGAAGCTTTTTGCGTTCGATGCGGGTTCGGTTGCTGGGCGTGAATTCTATGGTTTTCTTGAGCCTATGAGCTTTTGCTCCGCCGTTTCCGAAACGAGAGACAGAATGGGCGTTGTTCCGACTGAAGAATATCGGCTTATTGCCGCGCCTGCGGAGTCTTTTCCTTGCGGGATTGGCACCTAAATTGTATGCGGAAATGCGAAGTTCGTGCTTCGCGCCGTCAAGGAAGTTCTTGACGGTGAGAAGATTTCGCACCGAGAGTGCGTTTTGTCGAAGGTGGGCGAGGTGAGTAGCAATGCTTAACACTGTTTTGGACACTGTCGTCTCCGTGCTTAGGGCGGAAGACTTGAACGCTTTTAGAGAGTTTCCCGAGCGCAGAGCCGATTTGAAAACAGGGGTATCGGTTAGCGTTGGGATAGATAGCTGCAAGTATCTTAGCTCCGGAATGGGCGAGTATTTGGGAACACGCGCAGGAATTGGTGGAAAAGATGACACTGAGCTTTTCGGAAGACGGCTTGAACTTGAGCTTCGTTTTGAGATTTATTCGCCCTTTGGAACGGCATTCGGCGCTTCGGGCTGTGTTCAATGTCTGGATAGTCTGCGAGCAAGCTTTGGGAAACTTCCGTCGGGTATTAGAGCTTTGGATATGGACTGCGGCGAAATCTGTGCGGAGGACAAGCTTTCTGCTTATAAATGTGTCTGCAAGCTTCGCTGCCTTGCGTTCATGGTTGCCGAAAGTGACGGCAACGAAACTGAGTTTTTGGATTTTGTATTGAAAGGAATTGTTGATAGTGGCAATTAACGAAAGACC
>CAZLLK010000127.1:0-4411 GCA_964560435.1 uncultured Oscillospiraceae bacterium | reverse complement strand
GACTGTAAATCTGTTATCAGTGATTTCGGTGGTTCGAATCCACCCTCCTCCACCAAAAATGATTGTCTTTAATGGCAATCATTTTTTTGTTTATTCCGCCTAAAGCAAATTTCCGTAAAATCCTGCTCTGGGAGGTAAAAAATCTGTTCCCCCTCAAACCCTGAGCAGTCCTTATCCTCACTTGATATCCATAGTCCCAAACTGGTCGGTTCGCCATTTTTATGTTTTTGTTTAATCGCGGGATGTTCCGGACAATTTCTGTACATTTCACTTATAATCCTTGGTCGGGGAGCAATGTCTCTCCGACCATTTTATTTTGTGGTTTTGTTTTCAATAAGAATTAGCCTTGTCTCGTGACTGTTAAGCGCATCCTCGTGCTCTCCAACCTTTTCCCAAATCTTCGCATGGGATTCGCTGTTTTTTGCGGCAAGCCCAGAAATATTCTTTTCAAGCACATTTACAGCAACGGTCAGCTTTGTTATCGTCCCGTTAAGGCTTATCATCGGACAAACAACAGAAGCGCAAATCCCAATAAGCGTAACTATTACTGTAACTATTGTCCATTCATTCATGGTCTGCCTCCCGAAATATTTTCCTACTCATAAATTTCAAGCTCCCGCCAGCTATGCACATTCCGCTCAATAGCAGTCCAGCCCTGAAGCTTACTCATCAGCTCCTGCCATGTGGAGTAAGTAAACCGGTATTCCACCGCAAGATGACAGGGTATGATTTCCTCAATTCGCGTTTTCAGCTTGTCAAAGCCCTGAGGAACCCCCCTGTTTTCTGGAAACCCGACATCGATCGTCATAGCCTTGCCGCTCTCAGCAATACTTGCAAAAATTCCGCAGCCACTGAGCGTTTCCTGTAGCATTGGAAGCGTAAAACAGCCTCCCCGAATACGCAAAAGAGCCATAACGGCTTGACGTTCGTCCTGCGTCGTAATATAGGCTGGTGTATAGGGCAGCAATTTTTCATAGTTTTTCAGACCGTAGCTTTTCGCCTGCGACAAAACCGTTTCCCGACCAAGCTCCTCCAGCGAATTGAAAATATCATCAAGCTGTTTTCCGATAACACCAATTTCCTCTGCACCGATTCCTTCCTCAAGGTCGTAAACGCCCAAAGGAAAAAGCAATTGTTTCAAATAATCCGTGTAACCCAGTCCCGTCATCTCCTTGTCACCGAAATCGCACCCGCAACCGGTAATTGGTTGTCGGCAATGGTAATATCTGCGGCGGGCAGTGAAATCGAATAGTTCGACACTCCCTCAACCCCAAAAACGACATTTCCAACTTTAGCTAAAAGCACATCTTTCCCAAGAAGCGTACCGTTAAAGTACTGCCGAAGTGCCGAGGCAACAGTTGCGGCAACAGTTTCATAGGCATATCCGTCGTCAATAGCTATGGCAACCGATACGGGTACTGCAACCGTCGTGGGAGCCGAAACAGCCACATCAACGCAAATCTCACGCTGAGTCGCGAATTTGTCTATCACACTGGCCAGAAGCGCCGACGACGGCTCTCCCGTTGCGCTCGATACAACAATGTCAACCGTCCCCACCCCTCTGTTTCTCGGTAAAACGCAAACTGCAGCTACACCATCAGTATTTAACGACTCAGCCTCATAAAAAGCCTTGTTCGAGCCATTCGGAAGGCTTGCATAGCTTGCCAAAATGCGTTCTCTCAGAAGTTCGTCGGTTTCTTCATCAGCACCTCCGGAAAACGCTTCGGGCCGGAACGTTTCCAGTCTTTCCGGCAGTTCTACAGATAGCAGGAGCAATGCAGCTCAGCTCTCCTGCCTTAATAATCGTAGCTTCCGTAGTAACGAATTCCATCCCGCCCGCATTAAGGCAGACCGTACCCGAGGCTACCGAAATGTCCTTACTTCTTGCCGCATCGGTTTCAAACCTTATGCTTCCCGTGGCTGAAACACTTGAAGTACGTTCAAGCTCTCTGGCTTTTGCGTGCAGACCAAGAAAATCACCCGAAGCGGTCAGCGGAAAGCTCTGCTTTTTTGTCCACTCAACCTGCGCCCAAAGCGTAGAAAGCTCTGCCGCAACAGCATATAGCCTCAAAGCCATGTCTCCACCGCTATTTAAACTCACGCCCGTTTTTCTTTCCAGTTCTTCCTTCATCTCTGAAAATATCTCGCTAGTTTCTTTCACTCAATCACCTCAAATATCCGTTTCCACATTAACTGAGTATTTTTCCTTGTAAGTAAACGAAAGAGAAAGCTGCACATCCCCATCTGTTTTAGAAATCAGCTTCAGGGAGTCCAGTTCCAAATCCGTCTCGTCTGCGAGTGCCTCCAAAACATATTGCCTTGCAGCACTCTGACGATTTGAAGGCTTTTCCTGAGAAAGCAAATGCAGTCTGCTGCCGTATTCCGGAAGAGGTATGAACGCCCCTCTTCTGGTAATCAGCTTCATTTCAAGACGCTGCAAAAGCTCTTCCATCTCATCAACCTGCTCCAGCCCCTGATAGTTGCCCTGAATGTATTTTCCGTTGGCAAGCTTTAATTCCACCGTTTTCTCCTCCGCATTATGTAATGGGCAAAACAGCCTTTCCGTTCACCAAAAGGCCGCCCTCGATTTTGGCCGTACCCTTGATAACAACCGTGCCCACAAGTTCTATTTCGCCGTTGTTTTTCAATCGGATGGCCCCTCCGCTTCCCGTAGAAATAAAAATTTCTCCGTTCTCAAGCTCCGAAGGCAGCGCCCCACCGATTTTGCCTACGGCAATGTTTTCCCCGTCCGGACTGCGTATCAGCAGCACCTCATCGCCCGCCTTAGGCACCTGAACAGCCCCCGAACAAACGATATCGGCGTTTCGCACCTCGCCCTCAACTAGAACAGAAGGCCTTTTTCCGCCTATCGTAACGATTCCCACGGTTCCACCGCAAAAATCGTAATCCCTTGTGTTGCTCTTTTCAGAAAGCCACATTTTTCATCCCTCCGCTTTCGTTAAAAAAATTTCTGTGCCGGCCCTGTCGCCGTCGGCGAAGCATTGTGTCTGTCTCACAAAAAACGCTCCAGACACACCGAGAGGGCTGTCGCATAGCTCAATACAATCACCGGGAAACACCGCAAAGATTTGCGGTACCGTCAGCGAAATCGAAAGCTCTTCCGCCTTTGACTGAGCGATTTGATATTCTCCCGTCGCGCGCATCGCGTCATATCTCGTCTTTCTCGGAACATTAGCAACCCTTCGGCAGCACCCGCCAATTTTGGCAAATTCAGTATTTTTAACCATCTCACTCGTCCCCAAAGCCTTGTTTTTCACAACAACTTCCGATATAACTCCGTAGCGCTTTCTTTTAAGCGTCTGCTTCGTCACCGCGGCACCCCCGTCAACGACAAAGTTTTTTCCCGTTTTCGCTCCAAGCAAAAGAACGCCGTCCTTAGAAAACCGCGGTTTAACCCCGCAGCCAAACCACACGAAGTCCTCAAGAACTCTCCACGCACTCGTGCCGCTATCCACAGCAAGTGCCTGCCGCGAGGGATTGATGTTCTTATCAACCTGTGTAATGCCCCAAGGGTAAACATACCTCTCCAAAATCGCATCAAGGCTCGCTGAATAATACTGCGCTGCTTCCGCCTCATTATCTAAAAGAAGCGCCGCAAGACCTCTTCCGTTAACCGTCACAATACATCCGTTTTCCGAAACCGAAACCTCAAAATCATCAACAACCCCAAGAAAAACCGTTTCCCCCTCATGCTCTGCGCGAAAACGTTTAGAGTTTGACAGCATAGTTAGCATGGACTTGTCGTAAATAAATGAAATCTCAAATGCATCACAGGGCAGCCCGCAACCATATGAAAACTTCCATTCAAGGAGCACAGGAAGCTCATAGCTTGTCCCCTCAAAATCAACCAAATAAGTATTCAACCCGCACCTTCCTTACGACAGATAAATAACGTCGCCGCAATAGTAAATGTTAGGATTACGGATTTGCGGATTAAGTGCCAGCAGTTCCGAAAGGCTAAGTCCGTTCTCCTTGGAAAGCCCCCAAAGCGTGTCGCCGCTTTTAATCGTATGTGTTCGCCTTTCCGCAGGAATTTTTTCATTGGTCGTGCTCGTAGTAGCGCTCAAAACTGCTTTAGCCGAAAGCTCATAGCCCGAAAAGCTCTCCCAAAACTCAAATTCATAGCTTACATAGTCACGTCTTGGTGCCTGCTTCAGCTTTAGGCTGACAAACCACGCCGGAGCGCTCTGCCAAATTGGGTGAACAAGAACTCTCGGAGTATCGCAGTAGAACATTGCCGCAATTTTTTTAAACTCCTCGTACGCGTTTTCTCCGACAAATTCGCCCTCCCCTCGCAGAATGCGCGCATCGCGTCCCATATCAGAAAGGGCGTAAAGTCCAAAAGGAACCTTGTGGCAAACAATACGTCTGTTGTATTCAATTTCGTAAA
>CAZLLK010000126.1:0-4430 GCA_964560435.1 uncultured Oscillospiraceae bacterium | reverse complement strand
CGAAAAGACACTTTCCGAAATGGGCGACAAGCTAGACTCCGCCGATAAATCCGAAGTCGAAGCGGCTCTCGGAAAGCTCAAAACCGCTCTCTCCGGAACGGACACCGCTTCAATCAAGGCGGAAACGGAAGAGCTCACTCAGGCCTTCTATAAGGTCAGCGAGAAGCTCTATTCCCAGACGGGCGCGCAGGGCGGCTGTGGAGACCCGAACTGCGACTGCGGCGGAAACGGCGACTGCAATCACGACCATAAGGGCGGAGAATCCGGACAATATTACGACGCCGACTACGAAGTAGTTGACGATGACAACAAAAAGAAATAAAATGGTTTGGTATTCTGGGGCGCACGTCAAGTACGCCCCAGAGCCAAAAACTTGTTTTGACAGGTTGGCAGAGGTCAAGGAAGGCTCACTGACGAGTCTTACTTGGCACTCTGACATTTTATGAAGAGGACTTATATATGGCTGATAAAAGGGATTATTACGAGGTCTTGGGGCTGGATAAAAACGCCTCAGACAATGACATAAAAAAAGCATACCGCACCCTTGCAAAGGAAAATCATCCGGATTTAAACCCTGGCGATGCCGCGGCTGAGGCACGTTTCAAGGAAATCGCCGAAGCATACGCAGTTCTGTCCGACCCGGACAAAAAGTCGAAGTATGACCAGTTCGGTCACGCCGCTTTCGATCCCTCAATGGGCGGCACAGGTTTTGATTTTGGTGACCTTTTCGGTGACCTTTTCGGTGGTATGTTCGGAGGTGGCAGACAGCGTCAAAGCAACGGACCCATGCGCGGTGAAAGCGTACGTGCAAACATAAGCATCACCTTTGAGGAGGCCGCTTTCGGATGCGATAAAGAGCTAAGCGTCGCACGCACAGAGGATTGCCCCGACTGTAAGGGCACCGGCTGTGCCGCAGGAACCACGGCAGAGGTTTGCCCCGACTGTAAAGGCAACGGTGCTGTGCTTCAGCAGCAGCGCTCTCCTTTCGGCATTATTCAAACAACCGTCACCTGCCAAAAGTGCAGAGGCTCGGGCAAAATCATCCACCAGCCCTGCGAGACTTGCCGCGGCAGCGGTTCTCTCCGTAAAATGCGTAAAATATCCGCAAACATCCCTGCCGGTATCGACGACGGGCAGACAATCGCCCTTCGCGGGCTGGGCAGTGCAGGCAAAAACGGCGGTCCCACGGGCGATTTACACGTAACAGTCTCCGTTAGACCTCACCCGCAATTTAAAAGAGACGGTTTTTCCGTTCTTTTTACCCAGCCGATTTCCTTCGTTCAGGCGGCGCTCGGTGCCGATGTGGATATTCCAACACTTGACGGGAAAACGAAATGCACCATCCCCGACGGCACGCAGACCGGAACAACTTTCCGTCTTAAAGAGTTAGGCATCCCCTATATTCGTGGAAAGGGTCGCGGCGATATGTTTGTTACCGTCAAGGTCGTAACACCCGAAAATCTGGGCGAAGCGCAGAAACAGCTTTTGCGGGAATTTGCAAAAGCGACAGGAGAGACTCCTCCAACCGCAACCGAACAGGCTGCAAAAAAGAAACACAAAAAATAGTTGCTAGGGTTTTCAGCGATAATCAAACAAAAAAGCAAGATGCTACCCGTCAATTGATAGGTAGCATCTTGCTTTTTATTTGTTCTGAACAGGATGTCTTCGCTCTTCGCTCATCCGCCTTTTGTTTAGCGCTTTCGCAGTATGGAAGCGCTTTTTTGGTTGAATGATGGGCGCGGCACTCGGTGCAGTTCCCGTGCCTCGGGCATTTATTACGAGGACAAATACATACCTTGTTTTCTTCCATATCGATGCACTCCACCAGTTCTACTCCACGAGGAGCAGCACCTTTTCCACGCGTTGACCTATAACCTCCAGAACGGTGACGGTGAGATTATCAAACTCAAAGCTGTCTCCACATTCTGGGAAACGTCCGAATTTTTCAATCGTCCAACCGCCGACTGTGGCGCTGTCCGTTTCGAAGCTGTCCTCGCTTCGGTCGATCATTTCAAGGAAATCACTAATATTCATGTCGCCGTCAAGCTCAAAAAGGTTCTTGCCGTGCTCGATGACCTCGGGATCAAACTCGTCCGTTTCGTCCCAAATATCGCCCACCAGCTCCTCAAGAACGTCCTCCATCGTAACAACGCCCATTGAACCGCCGTATTCGTCAGTAACTATTGCAAGATGTGTTCTGCTCTTGCGCATTTCGGCAAGGACGGAGGGCAGTCTAACGGTTTTATAGACATAGCAAGGCTTTATGAGAAGCGGTCTGATATCGATTTTTTCGGTGCCTGTAATGGCCTTGAAAAAGTGGTTGAGATACAAAATGCCGATAATATTATCAACGCTAGCCTCATAAACAGGCAGACGCGAATACGGCGATTTGTCGATGGTTTCAAGAATTTCTTGCCAGTCGTCGTCAATGTCGATAGACACCATGTCAACGCGGCTCGTCATGACTTCACTCGCGGATACATCCGAAAAGTCCAGAGCGGCCTGCAAAAGCTCGCTTCTGTCCTCGTCGATAACGCCCTCGTCCTCAACCGTTTCGATAATGGAAAATAGCTCTTCAACAGCCGTCTCCTGCTCGTCGGCAGGCTTTTCGCCCTTGAGAGGCTTCGTGATTAAGTGAATGAGCGCCACCACGACAAAGACCAGCGGCTTCAAAATTATCATCAGTCCGCGGACAACATAGGCGTAATCAATCGCCATTTTGTTCGCGTTTTTCTTTGCAACAATCTTAGGCATCGTTTCGCCGAAAATAATGACAAGCGTTGTAATGCATATCGTTCCAAGCGTTGACACAAGTGTGCTGTCGCCGTCACCGGCAAGCTCAAGCGCAATGATGGAAACAAGTGACGATGCACCAATGTTCACTAAATCGTTGAGGATAAGAACGGAGGACAGCATATCGTCGTAGCGGTCATAGATTTTGCAGGCAAGCGCAGCGGCACGATTGCCGTTTTCGCCCATGTTTTCAAGACGAAGCCGGTTCGCGGAAGAATATGCCATCTCCGCACCGGATGAGAACGCGGACAGCATAATGAAAACCACCACGGTTACCCCATACCAAATCAACGTTGTTTCGCTCATTTTCCGTCACCCCCTTCGTCTTCGACACTGGGGAGCAATTTCACATTGAGCTTAACAATCCTGTTTTGTCTCATTTCCTTAACAGTGATTACAAGCCCGTTATACACAAAGCTGTCGCCCTCGGAGGGGATGCGGTCAAAGTGCTCGAAGACCCATTCTCCCAAAAGCTTATGCTCAAATTCAAAATCGTCGGGGTCCTCAAAGTCAATCAGCTCAAAGCTTTCCTCAATGCCCAATTCAGGGTCAAGGTCGTAGCTTCCATCGGACTGCATTACGCAGAATTCCTTAACCTCGTCGTCCTCGTCCCAAATGTCGCCGACAAGCTCTTCCAGAATATCCTCAACCGTAACAACGCCTAGCGTTCCGCCGTAGTTGTCGGTGACTATCGCCATGTTCAGCCTTTTGCGGCTCATCTCGGAGAGAAGCTCGTCGATTTTCGTACTCTGGTGCGCGAAATAAATATCATCAAGAGCAGAGCGCACGTCAAGAGCATCACCCTGCTTGATGTAGGATTTTATGAACTTTCGAATTTGAAGAACTCCGATGATATTGTCGATACTGCCCTCAAAAACGGGGAAACGGCTGTGTCTGGAAGCCTTGACAAAAGTGAGAATTTCCTGTAGTGGCGTTGCAATGTCGATAGCGGCAACATCCACACGGGGCGTAACAATGCTTTCAACCGTCACGTCCGCAAACATCATTGCAGAGTGAACAAGCTCTCCGCGCTCCGCGTCGAGTTCTCCGTCGTCCTTCATGCTTTCGATGATATCGTAAAGTTCGTCCTCAGTAACCGTAACCTCGGAGTCGCCCTTAGTATGCTTGGCAACCGACTGTCCGATTTTGGTCAGCACAAAGGAAATCGGGGAAAAAATGAGCATAAAAAAGCTCAGGGACGATGCAAGCGACAATGAGAACCGGCAACTGTATTTTTTACCGATGCTCTTTGGAAGCATTTCGCCCACGAAGAATATTACAAGCGCTGTAGCAATCGTCGAAATGGTAACGGCCGAAACGCCCCATTTTTTGGTTACAAGAATTGTAACCAGTGTGGCGGCGACAATATGTACGACATTCGTGCCGATAAGGATTGTAGTAATCGCTTTGTCGAAATTGTCGAGAATGTTTAGTGCTTTTTTTGCCCGACGGTCGCCTCTGTCCATCTCGGATTTAACCTTGATTCTGCTGACAGATGCAAACGCTGTTTCCGCAGTCGCAAAATACGACGCAGCCACAACGAGCAATGCTATAATTAACCAGGACAGCCAACTGCCGTCATCCATTGCGGATAATCACTCCTTTTGAAATATGTAGCAATATACAATATTAAATTT
>CAZLLK010000125.1:0-4452 GCA_964560435.1 uncultured Oscillospiraceae bacterium | reverse complement strand
CGCTGCCATCCATTGCGTAAGGCGGTGCGGTAATGATTAAAAACAATTTATCACTCGGGAAACACGGGCTCACATATCAGAAGGACAGCAAGCTATATTTTTTGTTGCTGATACTTAGCTTTTCGGCTGGTTGCCTTGCCGGAAGTCTCGTTGGTTCATTCTTAAAATTCGATTCTTCGTTGAACGATTTTCTGGGTATTACCACGCTTGAGAATTCAAGTGCGGTAACTGTGTTTCTCCATTTTTCAAGGTTTCATCTGGTTGCGTTTTTGCTTGGGTCATCATTTTTGGGTATAGTCTTTCTGCCTGTCCTTAGCTGTATTAGAGGATATGCTCTCAGTTGTACCGCGGCTACCATAATATCGGGTTATCCGAATAACGGAATAATTATGGCGGTGATAATCCTCGGCATTCCGGCATTAATTTCGCTACCTTGTTTTTTTACAATTTCGATTGATGGTTTTATGAGCTCAAGCCGAATATTTCACCTTGTCCGCGGAAACTCCGCACCAAGAAAGGATAAGCTGTATGCTCGGTCACTCGCTTGTTTACCGTTTTTGGCCATAGGGACTTTGATAGAAATAAAGCTTGTACCATTTTTGGTATCGCTGCTCACATAAAATATCGAAAGGAGGAGTTATCGTGAATAATGCTACTTGTATTGAAAAATATGATTATTACCTTCAAAACGTGAAGAAAGCAACCGATAACACCCTCAGTTCCTATTTAAGAGACATAAGACAGCTCAGAGATTATTTGGAAAGCCATACGGAAGAGAGTCTCGATACCGTTACGTCGGATGAGCTGTGTGAATATACCTTATGGATGAAGGCTCAGGGCAAGTCAGTTCCAACCATCTCCAGGAGTATCGCATCTATCAAGAATTTCTATAAATTCCTAATTTCACAGGGAATCGTTGATGAGAGTCCTACTGTCGATTTGGTTCCTGAAAAAGCAGTTCAGAAGCTCCCGCAAATTTTGACAGGTAAAGAAGTCGAGCTATTGCTTGAGCAGCCCGAGTGCACAGACCTAAAGGGTTATCGTGACAGGGCAATGTTAGAAGTACTTTATGCAACAGGTATTCGTGTCAGCGAACTTATTGCTCTTAATGTTACGGACGTAAATACTTCTGCCGGCATTATTCGCTGCCGCGGTCATGAAAAAGAGAGGATTATTCCTCTTTATCCAGCGGCGATTCGCGCTCTTGCCGAATATGTAGAGTTTATCAGACCACAGATGATTGCAGCTTCGGACGAGCTTTCCCTTTTTGTCAACGTTAGCGGTGAGCGAATGTCGCGTCAGGGCTTTTGGAAGATAATCAAAACCTATCAAATGAAGGCTAAAATTGAAAAAACAATCACCCCACATACTTTACGCCATTCGTTTGCAGCACATCTTTTAGAAAACGGAGCAGATTTGCGCTCTATTCAGGAGATGCTCGGCCATGCGGATATTTCTTCGACACAGGTTTATTCACAGCTTGTGAAGAAGCAGCTCAAGGATGTCTACAACAAGGCACATCCCAGAGCGTAATTACATTAAATTTATTCAGAGTTCTGTCATAAAAGCACCTATTTACAGACTAAGTCCTGTAAATAGGTGTTTTTGTATTGTTTTATAACACTGATTTGCTCCGAATAAAATTAATGGCGTCACCTTTCTTACAGTGGCGCCATTATGGTTTCTATTGTTTTTTCAGGAAATTAACTGCAACATCAAGGCTGTCCTCACCAACATCTGTTAGTATATCGGGCGTGAGAGTATTGGGGTCGGCGTTTGAGTCCGGGCGAAGGTATTGTTTATATGAAATAGTTACCTTAATGCCTGTTGAGGGCAGGCTGTAATTCAGTATGTCTCCGTAACTACTAGGTGCGTTCCAGCTTGGACGTCCAATTATTGTACCGAGTTTTCCGTCCTTTACCCAAACGGCAAGCATGGTAGCCGAGCTGTATGTACATTCATCCGTGAGTACGACAAGGTCAATTTTATCGTTTGTAACGGCATAGCTCAAATTCGGCGCGTTCTCGACATATCCTTCGCTTTTCTCATAACCGTGCTGCTCAGATGCAAGAGGGGAATATCTCATAAGCATCCCATAATTTGGAGTAGCCATTTTCATCGCGTTTACAATCCTTTCACATGCTTCAGAGTTGCCTCCGCCATTACCCCTCACATCGATTATAACCTTGGTGGTTCCCGCATCAATCGCTTTGCTAAGGGAAGCAGCGACGTTCTCGAGCTCCTCGTTGACTTCACACTTGTTGAAATCAATATAGTAATAGCCGTTGCGCATTTCGCAGCTTATGGAAGGGCCTTCCGAATAAGGACTCCAGACTGCTCCATCAGTATAACCGACATAGACTTCACTTGTTTTTCTACCATCCTTAACAGTAAGTACTGTCTCGCTACTGCCGACAGTGCAGCCTGCAAGCTTAAGAAGCACTAAATTTGTTGACATTCTATGTTTTAGGTCACGAGCCGTGCTGTTTTCAGCAGGGTATATGCCGTCGATGATTTCAAAAATACCGGTAACTGCGACTCCACCAATTTTGGTTATGGTCTTGTCCGTAATTTTCTCATCTTTGTCGGTCAGAAACAAATCGTTACCAACGGGAAAACAGGCAATATCAAGAAATGTGTAGCCAAATAGGTTTTCTGGTATTGTTGTATGTCCATCATGAAGCGAGGTGAGATAACGAGAAACAGCAATTTTGAAATCCGAAATTGAATCTGCTTCTGCAGCTGTTTTCATGAACGTTTCCTTTGCCTCAAGATATTCAGCCGGATACGGTTCATTCAGGAAGAGAGGGTGTGTTTGCTCAAGGGTCACACTGAGTGCCTCCGCATCCTTTTCATAAATACTTTGTTCAATCATAGCTCGTTTGGAAGGTTCTTCTGTTTGCTGACAGCCCACAAGTGTCATAAGAAAGAAAACGGATATAAATAGCAGTGATAAACTAACTCTTTTCATTTCAATTGCCCCTTACCTAACGTGAATGATAGCCTAATATTACCATATATGGCAATGCATATGAAGAGATGAAAATTAACGAAAAATCTCACGGCTAGTCGGCACAATCCCATATTAACAAGTGTGCGGAAAAATGAATTGAATAGTTGGGTAATTTATGATAAACTCTAACGAAGTATGTGCATCGCTCGGAGGTACAAATGCGTATTTTGGGCATAGACCCTGGAATTGCGACAGTCGGTTTCGGGGTTATCGACACTGATAAGAGCAAGCTGTCACTTGTAAGCTACGGAGTAATTACAACTCCTGCTAATACAAGCCTTTCAAGCCGCCTTGACCACATTTACGACGACATTACGGAGCTGATTAGCACCTTTTCTCCAGACGAGATTGCCTGTGAGGAGCTGTTTTTCAACACCAACATCACAACGGGAATTTCCGTTGCCCACGGCAGGGGAGTTCTCCTTTTGGCGTGCTACAAGGCCGGCGTGCCAACCTTCGAATACACACCGCTTCAGGTCAAGCAGTCCGTTGTCGGTTACGGCAGAGCGGAAAAGAAACAGGTTATTTACATGGTCGAGCGTTTGCTCAAAATGAAGGTTGCTCCAAAACCGGACGATGCGGCGGATGCTCTTGCAATTGCAATCTGCCACGCACGGAGCGCGACCTCATTGATTACGAAAAACAGAGGTGATTCGCCTTGTTCTACCACATAAACGGAAAAGTTACGGCAATCGAACCGAATCTCGCGGTTATCGATTGCTGGGGAATTGGATTTGCGCTGAATGCAACCGTAAACACGCTTTCTCGTCTGCAAATCGGAGAGAGCGCAAAGCTTTACACATACGAACATGTCCGCGAGGATTCGTATGACCTTTTTGGTTTCTTCGATATGCAGGAAAAACGCTGCTTCGAAATGCTTATTGGCGTTTCCGGTGTTGGACCGAAGGCGGCGATTTCAATTTTGTCATCCACAACGCCTGAAATGCTTGCGATGGCTGTTATTAGCGGCGACGAAAAGGCACTGACAGCTGCGCCCGGCATCGGCAAAAAAATCGCTCAGCGCATTTTACTTGAACTCAAAGACAAAATCGCCAAGGAGACAAGCGGCATTGCCGTTGGGGGTGCGTCGTCCGCTGCTCCAGCTAACGGCTCGAAGCTTTCCGACGCTGTTTCGGCTCTTGCAGTTTTGGGATATAGCAATAGCGAGATTACTGTTGTTATGAAGGACATTGACGTGGATAACACCGCACTCGAGGATATTATCAAGCAGGCACTTCGAAAAATGCTGAAGTAGGAGGTTAAATTGTGAGCATAAACTATGCAAATGAAGACGAGGAACACATTGTAACTTCCACCACCATACTTCCCGAGGACGCAAACGAGGGTTCACTGCGTCCCCGCACACTCAATGAATATATCGGTCAAAAAAAGGTTAAGGAAAACCTTAGCATATTCATTGAAGCCGCAAAAATGCGAAA
>CAZLLK010000124.1:0-4515 GCA_964560435.1 uncultured Oscillospiraceae bacterium | reverse complement strand
AAAAAAAGGTTAAGGAAAACCTTAGCATATTCATTGAAGCCGCAAAAATGCGAAACGAGCCGCTCGACCACGTTCTTCTCCACGGACCCCCGGGTCTTGGAAAAACGACGCTTGCGGGCATTATCGCAAACGAAATGGGCGTCAATATGCGAATAACATCCGGCCCGACTATCGAAAAGCAGGGCGATTTAGCCGCGCTTCTTACTAATCTTCAGGAAAACGACATTCTCTTTGTCGATGAAATCCATAGGCTCAACCGCACCGTGGAGGAAATTCTTTACCCCGCGATGGAGGACTACGCCATCGACATAATCATCGGCAAAGGTCCGTCCGCAAATTCAATCCGCCTTGATTTGCCGAAGTTTACACTTATCGGAGCGACAACACGCTCTGGACAGCTTACGGCTCCGTTACGTGACCGTTTCGGCGTTACGATGCGACTGGAGCTTTACACACCCGATGAATTGCAGTTGATCGTCAAACGCAGCGCGGAAATACTCGGAGTGGAAATCGACGCTGACGGTGCAAGAGAAATCGCCTGCCGTAGCCGGGGTACACCAAGAATTGCAAACCGTCTGCTTCGACGTGTGCGAGATTTTGCGCAGGTTCGTGCAGATGGAGTGATAACGCAGGCTGTTGCGGATGAAGCACTGACCCGTCTGGAGGTCGATAAACAGGGACTTGACTCTCTGGACAGACGGATGCTCAGAGCCATAATAGAATACTATGGCGGCGGCCCTGTTGGGCTTGAAACCGTAGCAGCAACGATTAACGAGGAAGCAATTACCCTTGAGGACGTGTATGAACCGTATCTTCTTCAGCAGGGCTTCATAACACGAACGCCGAGGGGGCGCTGTATCACTAAAAAGGCGTATGACCATTTGGGAATCGAATACATCGGTCAACAGCAGATAGAGATGTGATACAGCTTAGAAAATACTAATTTCAAGTGCGCGGCTTATCCTCTGGCAAAGCGACACGCGCACAAATTTTTTTGGAGGAAAACCAATTGGGCAAATATTTTGGAACTGACGGAATTCGTGGAATAGTAAATAAAGGGCTAGATGCAGAGCTTGCGTTCAAAGTCGGACAGGCAACTGCAATGGTACTTGCCGAGAATTTTAGTTTAGATGTAAAACCGCTTGTTACTATAGGAAAGGATACGCGCATATCCGGCGATATGCTCGAAGCAGCAATAACGGCGGGTTTGTGCGCTGCCGGTGCGGACGTTATGCCGCTGGGGGGAATACCGACTCCTGCCGTGGCGTTTGCTACAACAGATTGCGGAGCCGATGCGGGCATAGTTATTTCCGCTTCGCATAATCCCTATGAACACAACGGAATCAAAATCTTCAACGGAAAAGGCTTCAAGCTAAGCGATGAGCTGGAATCCAAAATCGAACAGCTTATTGACGGCTTAGTACCGCTCACGGAAAAGCAAAACGGCGATATTGGCAGAGTTCTGCCGCGCGGACGTGAGTGCGTTGACCGATATGTTGAGCATATCGTTGCAATTGCGGAAGGCAAAATTGGCAAGATGAAGGTCATGATCGACTGTTCAAATGGTGCGGCCTCAAGAACTGTCAATGATATATTCGGAAGGTTTCCGCTTGACCTTGAGCTTATCAAAGACCATCCCGACGGCTGCAACATAAATGCAGACTGCGGTTCGACACATATTGATGTTCTGGGGCGCATGGTCGTCGCAGGGGGATATGATTTGGGTCTCGCTTTTGACGGGGACGCCGATCGATGCCTTGCGGTTGACGAAAACGGACAGCTCGTGGATGGCGACAAGATAATGGCAATCTGCGGCAAAGCTATGATAGCTGAGGGAAAGCTACATAATAACGCGATAGTTGCAACAGTAATGTCAAACCTCGGCTTCCATGAATACTGCGGAAAAAACGGAATCGACCTCCATTGTGCGGCAGTTGGTGACCGCAACGTTCTGGAGATGATGCAGGAAAATGGATTTAATCTTGGCGGAGAACAGTCGGGGCATTTGATATTCCTAGATAATGCGACGACAGGGGATGGACAGCTTGCGGCGGTTCGCTTTTTGGAGGTTATTAGCAAGAGCGGCAAAAAGCTTTCTGAACTTGCGGCGGAAATTCCTACATATCCCCAGGTACTGCACAACATATCCATTGATGGCGGAAATGCCGTAAAGGAAGCAATCATATCTAATGAAAGCTTGAAGAAAATAATCGAAGACGAGCAAAATGCCTTGGGCGATTCGGGAAGAATTTTGGTTCGCCCCTCAGGAACGGAAGCGCTTATCAGGGTTATGGTTGAGGCGACAGATAAAAAAACATCCGACGATGTTGCACTGCGACTTTCCGAATTTATCGAAAAATTGTCTAATAACATAAAAATGTAAATTTACAAAAGGAATTTACTTGACTTTTTGTAAATATTATACTATAATTTGGTATGTTTAGGGATAGACGGATTGAAATTATGGAAATTTATTCTAATCTCAGTGATAACGAGTTGCTTAGCATGGCAGAGTCAGGCGACAGAATTGCCGAAGATCAGCTTGCGCTCCGCTATACTCGTTTGGTCAAAATTTGCTCCAGACCATTCTTCTTGGTGGGGGGCGATGGCGAGGATCTCATCCAAGAAGGAATGCTTGGACTCCTTTCCGCAATAAGAGAATTCGACTTATCCATGAATACATCATTTAAAACTTATGCTGAGATTTGCGTTAAACGTCGTATCTACTCAGCAATAAAAAGCGCTTCTCGAAAGAAGCACGAACCTCTCAACGACATGGTGTCGTTCGACGATGTCCTCTCAGATGAAAGCAATTCCAGCGCGGTATCTTACGGCGAAGCTTATAGGCGAACTCCTGAGGAACAGGTTTTGGCGAGGGAGAGCGTCGGCGAGATAATCCAAACCTACTCGCGATGTTTGTCAAAGTTTGAAGTTGAGATATTAAACCTTTACCTCAGCGGTCTGTCGTACTCCGAAATTGCGGAGATTTGCGGTAAAACAGATAAATCCGTTGACAATGCCGTCCAGCGCATCCGACGTAAGCTTGCGCGCAACCTTTACCTTAGCGACATCAGCAATGGCTGATCGCAATAAATGCCCTTAAGGGTAAGTCTTTTTCAAAAGAGAGGATTCAAAATGTTCGAAGACAAAACTTTAGTATGCAAAGAATGTGGACAGGATTTCGTGTTCACCGCAGGTGAGCAGGAGTTCTATGCAGAGCGTGGCTTCCAGAACGAGCCCCAGCGCTGCAAGTCATGCCGCGACTCAAGAAAGAATGTTGCTCGCGGACCCCGTGAGTACTACACAGCTACTTGCGCATCTTGCGGCAAGGAAGCAAAAGTTCCTTTCGAGCCTAAGTCCGACAGACCTGTCTATTGCAGCGAGTGCTTCGCAAAGATGAGAGAAGAACAGGCTTAACTTTTGCTTGTCTTCGGTTTCAGCGACATATGCACTGAAACAGTTATAATGCAAGTCTTTCGACTAATTTTTTGTGTTGACATAAGCAAAATACTTGCAGTTCGCCAAAAGATGAGCAAAGTTGCTTATAATATTTGAAGCGTTGTACTTTCAAAAAAACGAGCTTCTCTTTCGAGAAGCTCGTTTTTTTTATATATTTTGAGGGTTGTTTGCCTCGTTAGTCCTTTTTGTCCATGATGTGCATATACTCGTCGTAGCTGCAAAGCCTGTCGATGCTGCCATCTTCCGTCAACTCAATAATGCGGTTTGCAACTGTTTGCGTAAGCTGATGGTCATGGCTTGAGAAAATTATGTTGTACTCAAATGCGTCCATGCCGTTATTGAGTGCGGCAATGCTTTCAAGATCTAGATGGTTTGTCGGCTGGTCGAACATCAGAACATTCGCGCCGGAAAGCATCATTTTGCTGATCATACAGCGAACCTTTTCACCACCGGAGAGAACCTTGACTTTCTTGTAAACGTCATCATTTGAAAACAGCATACGTCCGAGGAACGTACGTAGGTAGCTTTCGCGCTTATCCTCGGAGAACTGGCGCATCCAATCCATTATGTCATAGTCGCAGCTGTCAAAATAGACACCGTTGTCTTTGGGGAAGTATGCCTGAGAGGTGGAGACACCCCATTTTACTTCACCCTCATCGGGCTCAAGTTCTCCGGCAAGAATTTTGAACAGGGTTGTGATTGCGATTTCATTCTTGCTGATGATTGCGATTTTGTCTTCTTTACCCATAATAAAGCTGACCTTGTTCAGCACCTTGACACCGTCAACCGTTTTGCTGATGTCTGTTACAAAGAGTCTGTCTTTTCCGGGCTCGCGCTCAGCCTTAAAGCCGACCCAGGGATAGCGACGGGAGGAGGCAGGCATTTCTTCAACTGTCAGCTTATCAATGAGCTTGCGGCGGCTTGTTGCCTGGCGGGATTTGGATTTATTAGCCGAGAAACGCGCTATAAAGGCTTGTAATTCCAAAATCTTCTGATCGGCCTTCTTGTTCTGATCCTTGAGAAGGCGCTGCATAAGCTGACTGGATTCATACCAGA
>CAZLLK010000123.1:0-4580 GCA_964560435.1 uncultured Oscillospiraceae bacterium | reverse complement strand
CCAGAAACCGTACACTTGAGAAAAACGGCAGCAGAATCAGGCTTACTCAGATTGAATATTCCATTATGAAGCTGTTTATCGATAATCCGGGCAAGGCGCTTTCCCGTGAGGATATTTTAACGGAGGTCTGGGGCAGGGACTATTTCGGAGAACTGAAAATCGTTGATGTCAACATCCGCAGGCTGCGCATAAAAATTGAGGATGATGCGACGATTCCCTCGTACATTACTACTGTTTGGGGCTACGGCTACAAGTGGGGATTTTGACGCAGCTTTGGTTAATTTTCGGCGCTTTTCATGAGTAGGGGATGGTGAACGCAAGATGCATTTCAAAGGAATAAAGGGCAGATGGGTGGCAAACGGTATTGCCGGTGTCGTGCTTGTCGTTGCGGTTGCCATTATTTCGTTTTCTCTGGCTGCTTATAACTATTACTATTCCGCAGCACGTACGGGGCTTGAAAACAAGGCGCAGACCGCCGTTGAGTTTTTCACAACCTACGTTTCACAAAGCTACCTTGAGTATTATCAGAGTGCTTACCGCTATACCGAGTCTTTTGAGGATAAGGATTACATCGAAGTTCAGTTTGTGAATACAAAAGGCCGTGTTGAGGTTTCGAGTTATGGTATATCCGCTGGTTCATCCCCTGGTACAATCGACATTACGAACGCTTTGGAAAAGGGTAAAATCAGCTATTGGAGAGGAGTCAGCGGCGACACGGGCGAGCGGCTCATGTCGGTTTCGGCACCGATGCAGTATGCTGATGGCTCAATCGTTGGCGTTATGCGCTACGTCACGAGCGTGAAGCTTATTGACCAAAAGGTTCTTCGTATTACCCTATTAGCTTTAGGAATTGGGCTTCTTATTATCTTGATTGTGCTTTTTTCCAATATTTACTTCATACGTACAATAATTGAACCAATTCACGAGCTTACCAAGTCGGCACGGCAGATTTCCGAAGGCAGCTATGGAATTCAGACCGAGAAAAAATATAACGACGAAATCGGCGAGCTGACAGACGCGATTAACGAAATGTCCTCGAAAATCAGTCAGTCGGAAAAAATGCAGACAGAGTTTATTTCCTCCGTTTCTCACGAGCTTCGAACGCCGCTGACAGCTATTACGGGCTGGAGCGAAACGCTTTTGTATGACCCTGAAATCAAGGGGGACTCTCAGAGGGGCCTTGCGATTATTTCAAAGGAAGCGGCAAGACTTACCAAAATGGTCGAGGAGCTTTTAGAATTTACGCGTATTCAGGATGGACGATTTAATCTTAGTATTGAGCAGATGGACGTTGAAGCCGAGCTTGAGGATTCAACTTTCGCCTATGGTGAGCTTTTGCGGCAGATGGATATGGAGCTTGAGTATACTCCCAGCACTACGCAGATTCCGCTGATACCGGGCGACCCGGAGCGTCTGCGTCAGGTGTTTTTGAATATTTTGGACAATGCTTCAAAGTATGGCAAGGACGGCAAGATAATTGAAGTTTCAATTGATAAACATGGCGACTATGTGGTTATTAAGGTGAGAGATCACGGCCCCGGTATACCCGCCCAAGAGCTGCCATTCGTCAAGAAAAAGTTTTACAAGGGAAGCTCCAAAGAACGCGGAAGCGGAATTGGACTTGCTGTATGCGATGAAATAGTTACCCGTCACGGCGGAGACCTTATTATCACGAACGCTGATGACGGCGGAGTTTGTGTTACGGTTCGGTTGCCTATCACCAGATGATTGGCAGGAACGAAATTTTTTACCGCAAAGACATTTTTAGAGACATTTAACCCGAAAGGAAGCAGTTAATGAGAAACAAGAAAAAGGCTGATGCGGATTTTCGCACCAGCATCGGAGGACAGGCGCTGATTGAGGGTATCCTCATGAGAGGCCCAGTTAAACAGGCCATAGTTGTGAGTACAGCCGACGGGCTTGTTACAAAAGTCAGTGAGCCTCGTTTCATCAGGGAACGAATTAAGATGCTGGGTTGGCCGCTATTGCGCGGAATTGTTGTTTTTGCTGAATCAATGGTTTACGGAGTTAAGGCGTTGACCTACTCTGCGGAGCTACTTCCCGAGGAGGAGCAGGATCAGCCGAGCAAGCTTGATAAATGGATTGAGAAAAAGTTCGGCGCCGAAAAAGCGCAAAAGTTTATTATAGGTTTTGCGGTTTTTCTGGGAATTTTGCTTTCTGTGGGGCTTTTTGTGCTTCTTCCGACAATACTTGCCGGAGCTGTCAAAAATCTTACGGAGTCCACAGTTGTTTACAATCTGACAGAGGGCCTTTTGAGAATCGTGATTTTCCTTTCGTATATGTATTTCTGCACCAAGTCTAAGGATTTGAACAGAGTGTTCAGGTACCACGGAGCCGAGCACAAGTCGATTTTTTGCTACGAAAAGGGTTTGCCGCTTACGGTTGAGAACGTACGTGAGCAGTCGCGCTTTCACCCAAGATGCGGTACAAGTTTCTTGTTTATTGTGATGATAATAAGCATTTTGGTCTTTTCTTTTGTTAGCTGGAGCAACGTATGGATTCGTATGGTACTAAGAATTTTGCTTTTGCCTGTTGTAATGGGTATCTCCTATGAAATTATCCGTTGGGCAGGACGGCACGACAACTGGTTGTCGTCGGCACTTGCCGCGCCCGGAAAGGCTCTGCAGAGACTTACAACCGACGAGCCTGACGACGAAATGATTGAATGTGCGATTGAAGCAATTAAGCTGGTTATTCCAGAAGAAAAAGGTCAGGACGCATGGTGATTTACCGCGTTTTCACTGAAAGGACAGTGTTTTTCGATGCCAAAAACTTATAATGAAATTTACATCGACGCGAGGAGGAGATTGCGTGACAGCGGAATTGAGGCGTCCAGCCTTGAGGCAAGGCTAATAATCTCCCACGCCGCGGGAAAATCCATGGATGTTTTGCTACGGGATATGAGCCTTTATACCTCGGACGACGTTGTGGAAAAAGTGTCCCAAATGGTCGAAAAAAGGCTGGATGGCGAGCCGGTTGCCTATATTACAGGAAACTGGGAATTCTATGGAATACCCATTACTGTTACAAGAGATGTGCTCATACCCAGAAATGATACCGAGTTACTTGTCGATACAGCGCTTAAGTGCCTTAAGGGGCGCAAGATGGATGCACGCGTTATTGATTTGTGCACCGGAAGCGGATGCATCGGATGCGCTATTGCGAGTGAACTTCCGGCGGCCCATGTTGTGCTTGCGGATATTAGCCGTCCTGCCCTACAGGTTGCAAAACAAAATGTGCAGAAAAATAAGCTTAATCCGAGGGTTACTTGCGTTGAGGTCGATGCGCTTGCTGTTCCGCCGATGATGCTGGGCAGCTTTGATATGTTGGTCTGCAATCCGCCCTATATTCCGAAAGCGGACATTGAAAAGCTAGATGAGTCGGTTAAAAACTATGAACCGATTTCTGCGCTTGACGGCGGTCAGGACGGTCTTGATTTCTATATGGCAATTCTAAGCAAATGGAACAATGTAGTGCGTGTAGGCGGACTTATGATATTTGAAGTCGGAATAAATCAGGCTGAGGATGTAATGGAACTTATGAGCTGCTGGGGCCTTAGCAATGTAGGCTGTGTCCAGGATACACAGGGGATTGACAGAGTCGTTTTTGGAAATGTTTGAGTAAAGTGTAATTTAATTTCCCGCAAATATGCGGTGAATACGTATAATGAGGTGTGACAGTATGGCGGAGAAGAAAAAGGTTCCCATTACCCAAGTTGGACAAGCAGAGGATAAGAAAAAGGCGCTGGAAGCAGCGCTTGCACAGATCGAAAAGAACTATGGTAAAGGTGCTATCATGCGTCTCGGCGACGATATTCCCGTTAATGTTGAGGCAATTTCCACAGGCTCGCTCTCACTTGACCTTGCATTGGGAATAGGCGGAGTTCCGAGAGGACGTATTATCGAGATATTTGGACCGGAATCTTCCGGTAAAACGACACTCGCTCTGCACATTCTTGCAAGCGCTCAAAAAGCAGGCGGTGAAGTTGCGTTCATCGACGTTGAGCACGCACTTGAGCCCGCTTACGCGAGAGCTTTGGGCGTAGACATTGACAGCCTTTTAATATCACAGCCCGACACAGGCGAGCAGGCACTTGAAATTACCGAGGCGCTTGTGCGTTCCGGTGCGCTGGACGTTGTCGTTATAGACAGCGTTGCGGCTCTTTTGCCACGCAGCGAGCTTGAGGGCGACATGGGCGATTCCAGCGTTGGAGTTGTGGCACGCCTCATGTCTCAGGCACTCCGCAAGCTGGCGGGAACCGTTTCAAAGACCGGAACAATAGTCGTCTTCATTAACCAGCTCCGTGAAAAAATCGGTGTTATGTACGGCAACCCCGAAACTACTCCCGGTGGACGCGCGCTGAAGTATTTTTCCAGTGTACGTATTGACGTGCGTCGTATTGAGTCTCTTAAAAACGGGAGCGAAGTATATGGTAACCGTACAAGAGCTAAGGTTATTAAGAATAAGGTCGCGCCTCCTTTCAAAGAGGCTGAGTTTGACATCGTTTATGGTGAGGGCATTTCAAAAATCGGTGAGATTATTGACCTCGGCGTTCAGCT
>CAZLLK010000122.1:0-4707 GCA_964560435.1 uncultured Oscillospiraceae bacterium | reverse complement strand
CCCTCAAGCGGTGCTTCCGCAAGGTTCCAGATTCTGTCCAAGAATCTCTTGCAGCCCTTGACGGCGGTGCTTGACCAAGGAACGGCCTTTTCAAAGTCGCCTATGAACATGATGTATAGGCGGAGAGTATCAGCTCCGAACTCATCAATAATGTCGTTCGGGTTGATAACGTTTCCGCGGGACTTGCTCATTTTTTCGCCGCCCTCGCCAAGTATCATACCGTGGCTTGTGCGTTTCATATAGGGTTCCTTAGTGGGAACAACGCCTATATCGTAGAGGAACTTATGCCAAAAACGGCTGTAGAGCAGGTGCAGGGTGGTGTGCTCCATGCCGCCATTGTACCAATCTACCTGATGCCAGTATTTTATTGCTTCCGCGCCTACAAGACTTTCCTTGTTGTGTGCATCCATGTAGCGCAGATAATACCAGCTTGAACCCGCCCACTGAGGCATTGTATCCGTTTCCCTCTTTGCCGGGCCGCCGCAATGGGGGCAAGTGGTGTTGACCCAATCGTCCATATGGGCAAGCGGACTTTCGCCGTCGTTGGTGGTTTCGTAGCTCTTTACATCAGGCAGTCGGAGCGGCAATTCGCTCTCCGAAAGCGGAACCCAGCCGCACTTCTCACAGTAAACAAGAGGAATTGGCTCGCCCCAATAACGCTGACGGCTGAAAACCCAGTCGCGCAGCTTATAGTTCACTTTTTCGTGACCCAAGTCTTTTTCCGTGAGCCACTCGGTGATTTTCTTCTTCGCTTCGTCAACGGTTAAGCCGTCCATAAAGCCTGAGTTGATCATGATGCCGGTTTCGCAGTCCGTAAACGCCTCGTTCTCGACATTTCCGCCCTTAACGACCTCAATAATGGGAAGATCAAACTGCTTTGCAAACTCCCAGTCGCGTGAATCGTGACCCGGAACCGCCATAATTGCTCCCGTTCCGTAGGTTGAGAGAACATAGTCGGAAATAAAAATCGGAATTTCGGCACCGGATACGGGGTTTATTCCGCTAACGCCTTCAAGACGGACGCCCGTCTTGTCCTTCGCCATCTCCGTGCGCTCGAAATCTGATTTTCTCGCGGACGCCGCCTGATATTCGCGTACAGCCTCAAGGTTTGTGAGCCTCTCCGCCCACTTTTCGACGAGAGTATGCTCCGGTGCCATAACCATATAGGTAACGCCGAAAAGCGTATCGGGACGGGTGGTGAAAACCATCATCGTTTCGCCCGCCGTAGTTTCAAAGCTGACCTCGGCGCCCGTTGAGCGACCAATCCAGTTGCGCTGCTGGATTTTGACGCGCTCGATGTAATCGACCTCGTCAAGGTCGTCGATAAGACGCTGGGCGTACTCTGTTATTTTAAGCATCCACTGGCTTTTTTCCTTGCGCACGACCTCGGAGCCGCAGCGCTCACAAACGCCGCTAACGACCTCTTCGTTTGCCAGAACGCACTTGCAGGAGGTGCACCAGTTGACAGGCATACTCGTCTTATAAGCAAGACCCTTTTCAAACATTTTGAGGAAAATCCACTGTGTCCATTTGTAGTATTCTGGATCGGTGGTGTCGACGCACCTATCCCAGTCGAAGCTAAAGCCGAGCATCTGAAGCTGCTCGGTAAAGCGCTTAATGTTGGTTTTCGTAACCTCGCTCGGGTGCATATGGTTCTTGATAGCGTAGTTTTCCGTGGGCAGACCAAATGCGTCATAGCCTATCGGGAAAAGGACGTTAAAGCCCTCCATTCGGCGCTTTCTCGCAACGATATCGAGCGCAGTGTACGGACGGGGATGTCCGACGTGTAGCCCCTGACCCGACGGATAGGGAAACTCAATAAGCCCGTAAAACTTGGGCTTTTCATCGCCGTTAGTCGCGGCATAAACCTTTTCATCCAGCCATTTCTTCTGCCATTTTTTCTCAATAGCCGTAAAATCGTACTTCATAATATGTGTCATTCCTTTATTCAAAAGAGCACTTTTCCCCGCGCTCCCGTTATTTATTGCCGTTATTTATTGCCGTTTTTAATTCTAACTCAAAACACAAAATGACCATTATCGAGAATGGTCAGAATTGTGCAATAATTTTGTCTATGTGCCGCGATTGCGCTTAGGGCACGCGGCACATTCTGATCATCAGAAAACTTTGAAACAGGTTTTAAAGTTATCTTTCTCCGACGATGGACGAAATGTCGATTTCCACGGCGTCAGCCCAAAGACGTTCCAAGCCGTAAAACTGTCGGGCTTCCTCCATGAAAACATGGACGATTACACAGCCGTAATCGAGAAGAACCCATCCGCCTGCGCGGTATCCTTCGCGGTGGAGAATCTTCTCACCGTTTTCTTCCATAACCTTTTCAATTTCATCGCATAGGGATTTAATCTGCGTTGAGGAGCCTGCTGTGCAAATTATGAAATAGTCAGCCAAAACGGTTATCGCGTCTATTTTCAAGAGCTTTAGATCTTGTCCGATTTTGTTAGCTAGAACCTCGACTATTTTCTCAGCCATTTGCTGGGGTGTCATCATATAATTTATGATCCTTTCCGACTTATTGTTGATTCTTATAAAAGTTTGTATAAACCTCGCCGCCGTTGGTCGAATAATAGTTGCCAGGAGTGATAACGTATTTGCCAGGCTCAGGATTTTTCTGGCAGAGTATGTTGCAATCTTCAGGGGTCATCTCAGTCTCGAGCGGATTAATGTTTTCGTTAATCATTTTGACCCACTCATCAGAATTGATTGTCACATATGACAGGTTGTTAATATAGCTGCCGGTTGTCGGCATAGTCGAAAGACTGATGCCCTCCATGGACATCTTGAGGAATTCCTGAGCGTACCACTGCATATTTCCGGAGGTCAAATCCGTTTCGCAGTTTTCGGTAACCATCTTTGCAATCTCAACAAGCTTTGTCAGGTTCTTAAGCTGGAGAGCCTGTGACGCAACGGCCTTAATAAGCCCATGCTGAGTTTCGATACGGTCGAGGTCCTGCATTGGGTAGCCTGAGCCGTCGTTATTATGACGGAAGCGGAAAACTCCCAGCGCATTCTGGCCGTTTAGAAGCTGATAGCCCTTCTTCACATTTATCGTGAATACATACTCGTAAACCCCATCCCTGTCGTTGTCGGTATAATCCTCGTAATTCATGTCAATCGGAACGTCGAAATATACTCCTCCGATTGCATCGAGAGCCTGAACAAATATTTTTGTATCGATACATACATAGTTGTCTGGGCGGAAGCCGCAAACCCCTTGGACAGCATCCATAAGTGCATCGATTCCGTCTTTGCCTTCACCTTCTGCAATGCTATATACGGAATTGATTTTTTTATATTTAGATGGTACGTTCACCAGAGTATCGCGAGGGATAGAAACAATATTTGCCTTGTTCTCCACCGTATCGTAACGAACTACCATTATGGTATCGGTATTAGCCTCCACCTGGTCGATGCCGACCACCAGAAGTGTATAGTAGCGATTAGTTGCGGCCTTAGGAGTCTCTTCCGTCGCTACGGTATCGGGTTTAGGCTGATTTGTTTCTTTGTCTGGAGCTCTTGTCGTAAACGTCCACCAAATGAATACTCCTGCAACAATGGCTGCGATTATAATAAGTGCGATAATTGCACCCTTGCCTCGTTTCTTCTTGGGCTTTGGAGGCGGTGTCGGTTCTCTTCTGCGAGAACTACCAGTATTATTATTGCCCCTATTTGCGTCGTTTATATTATTTCTGCCTGTGCCGCCGGCTCTGCGAGCCTCGGCGCCATTGCCAGAATTGTTTGTTCTCCGTCCATTTCCGCCAAATACTTTCACTTGGTTACCTTTCCTTTCAAAAAAGCGCTGCTGTGCAAACGCACAATATGTTAATTGCCGCTGTGCGGCTTTTTTTCTTTTTTATGTTCTTTGAGCCATTCCAAAGCCTTAATCGAGTTTTCGTGTGGAGCTGAGCTTCTAAGTTCAAGGTCATCAAGGCTCATCTGTAGACCCTTTATAACAGCCGAGTCTATATCTTCATATGCAAGCTGTCTAAGCTCGTCCACACCCTCGAAGCTTCGAGTGGGTTCGATGTAGTCGGCCATATATATGATTTTTTCAAGCAAGGTCATATCCGCGCGACCCGTTGTATGCCAATAAATCGCTGAAAAGACCTCGTCGCAAACTCCAAATTTATCACGGGCAAAAGAAGCGCCAGTTTTTGAGTGGAGCAGCTTGAAATTGGCTTTTTCATCAACATCCGTGATGATACCATATTTTTCACACAATATCAACTGCTCCGGACCTTTTAGTTTTTTTGTTATGTCATGTAAAATTCCAGCTTCCGCGGCAAGCCCTGCGTCTGCGCCCCATCTTTCGGCAAGGTGAACAGCTTCCTGCTCACAGCCCTGAACATGGGGAATGCGTTTCTCATCAAGATAGGCATAGGAATTCTCTCGAAGCCATTCGAAATTAGGGTTCGCTCCGTAATAACGATGTTTGATTATTTTATTATAGACGAGTTCGGGCATGAGATTGTTTCCATCCCGATTTTTGAGCTGCACCCTTAGCTCTGTTGAGGATACTTCCGTGGGGACAAATCCAATCTCGAATACCGTGGAGCCATATGTCCTTGCGTAATAGTCTTTAAGTTTTGAAATCTCAGCGGTTTCATCATGTTTTCTCGAAAAAGCCGCGAGTGTTGAAAGCTCCAGAATTCGTTTATAGTCCTTCCAAGTTTCAAAGCTCATGAGCAT
>CAZLLK010000121.1:0-4880 GCA_964560435.1 uncultured Oscillospiraceae bacterium | reverse complement strand
ATGAGACTATATTTTGTCGGCTCTCCGCGCTTCTCTGCCTGATAGATGCTGCGCGGAGTTTTGTCATTGGGTTTCTCAATGACTGAGAGACCATATTCTCGGCAGAGTTGGTCAGATACGCGCCGCAAGTCCAGGTGCGTACCTTTTTTGACCACCATTTTTTTCCCATCAACAAACGAAACGGAATTTACTACGAAATGATTATGATAGCAGTCTGTGTTCAGATGCGTGGCGACTAAAACCTCAAAGCGGTCGCCCCATAACTCACTGGCAAATCTTACGCCTATTTCATGTGCCAGCTCCGGCGCAACCTCACCGGGGGCGAAGCTCTGGTAACCGTGGAAGGCTACGTTAGTGCCCTTGTTAGCAAAGCGGTGTTTGGTATTCGTCATCTGCTCGCAGGCAGTTTCCGCGAAGCAGTTGATGCCAGTGACGAAGTATTTGTGTTCGGTTTTGGTTTCATTTTCGGTATAGTGAAGAACGTTCTGCAAATCCTTGTACTCAGTTTTCTCAGGGTTCTGCGCATAGTTCACCACATCAGCCAGACTGTTCTTCACCGCCCAGATTGATGTTGTCGCCACGTCACATCACACTCCGTTCTACATTGAGAAACTCATCCTCCAAACCTCGCACAAGCCGAACGATTACCTCGGCATTTTCTTGCGAGCCGTTCTCCTTGAAGGCGGTATAAAGTGTCATGAGTGTCTGATTGAGCTGCTGGTATTCGAATGACGGCATGGCCTTGGGGATGTACCCCAAGGCCAGCTTTCGCAGAAATTCTGACACAGATAATCCGCATTTTCGGGCGTCTCGGATAATGATGTTTTTCTCTTTTTCCGTCACTCTCAGATTGAGATGTACTGTTCTTTCACGCACAAGCTCCACCGCCCATCGTAGTAGGGTACAAGGGACAGAGTCCCTGCCAAATCTCTCGGATTTGGAATTGAGGCGTTACAACGCCTATGCTCGCTAAAGTCACGGACGCATCTTTTCCACCGCTGTGTTTTCTTCCCGAGAGGAACTTGTAATCTGCATTTTTCTCTGCTATACTCAAGCTGCATTTATCCATTGACGACTGCTCCCCGACTGTTGCCACAGACGGAATCGGAGCGGTCGTTTCCTTTTTACCGCGCATTTGCTGTACCTCCCGTGTTCTGCTCAATCCATCCAACGAGCTTGTCCCTGGGCACAAGCAAGCGCTTGCCGATATGCAGGGTAGGGAAAGACTCGGAATTAAGTAGCTGATATGCTCCTGCACGCGAGATTCCCAGAGTGTTTGCCAGCTGATTTGCGTTCAAAACAGCAGGCAGGCTTTCGTAGTTCGTGTTGTTCATATAATTCCCTCCAAAAATGTTCTTGACATAATAGACCCACGGTGATAATATCATACACATAAGTCGAATATGTTGCGCATAGTATAATTTCGTTTCATGCAATTGTCAATAGTCCTAATGTAAACAAACTGTTAATATAATTCTATTGGAGGAATATCTATGATGCCGGGAAAAGCTTTACCTAAGCCAGTCGATAAGATTTGGGCAAGCGCATATATGGATTCCAAAACAGAGGTTTTTGAAATACGCACCGGCATTGCCGGACAATCGGAAGCCTTTCAAGTTTTATACCATAAGGAATATGCACTTGGCACGAGCCTTGCGGATTTACTCTATGTCAATTTAAATGTGTTTGATATGCAGCTTCCGGCAATCAGGCAGCGTATTTCGGATATAAATGAAGGCCGAAATGTCGACAAGAGCTTCACATCACTTTTTGATACGACAATCTACTGGCTGAATCAAAGCGCACTTTTCGCGACTTTTTCCGCCGCTGTTGAGAGGCTTCATCTAGCACACGATAAAGGAGAAGCGATTAACGCCTATGAACTGGAGCACCAGATGGCATACTACAAAGAACTTCAGCCTCGCCTTCGCAAACTAGCCGATACCTATTATTCTGCCGATGCTTCGGTAGATATGGCAGCACGGTATTTTGAGTATCAGCAAAAGTACGGCGCAGAGCTTTATCCTCAGCTAACATTTCAGGCTGTCCGCTTTGGACCGGTATCCAAGGGTGCAAACGGTTTTTTCCCATACGATAACCTTATCGATGCACTGATGCCTCAATCTCCGCAGGACGAGAGCCGGTGCGAATTGGTAGATTTCATAGCAGAAACCTTGAGCACCACCCAGCCGGAGGGCCTTGTGCATTTCACGATGTATCAGTACATTCAACAAAATATGAGGTTCCGAGTCTGCAAGTACTGTGAACGCTATTTTGGCGTGACCGGCGGAAACAATTTAGATTATTGTGATAGACTTATTGAGGGCTCTACTAAGACCTGCAAAGAAAACGGTGCGCTGCGCGTTTACGAGAAGCGCAAGCTGGGAGATCCCGCGGTGCGCGAGTACAAGCGCTCGTATAAGGCACACAATGCCCGTATCCGCTACGGACTGATGACCAGGGAGGAATTCTCTGCGTGGTCGGAAAAAGCCCGAGAAAAGCGCGATAAATGCGTAGTGGGCAAGCTGTCTCTGGAGGAGTTCGTTGAGTGGCTCGACAGTGACAGATTAACTTAAAAACAACGGACTGACTGGCCGTTTTATAGACTAAAGAAAGAGAGGTACGAATTGGCGAACACAGCGAAAAAAAGTGCTTCCGGCAGCGGCAACATCAGAAAACGCTCCGACGGGCGATGGGAAGCACGATACACCACAGGCATTGACAAGAAAACCGGCAAGCAGATTCAGAAATCCGTTTACGGCAAAACGCAGAAGGAAGTTAGACAAAAGCTTACAGAGGTGACCGCCGAGATTGATAACGGTACCTACATGGAACCGGTAAAGGACACAGTTTCAGAGTGGCTTGATACATGGATAAGTACTTATGTCAAATATTCAGTTAAAGCGTATACGTTTGATTCTTATGAGCGTACCTGCAACAACCACATCAAGCCTGCACTGGGAAATGTAAAACTGTCCTCGCTGACTGCACCGCAGATACAGCAGTTTTATAATTCTCTGCTGACAGAGAAAAAGCTATCGGCAAAGACTGTCAAGAACATTCACGGAATATTGCACAGGGGGCTTGGACAAGCTTTGAAGCTTGGAATGATACGGTCAAACCCAACTGAAATTTGTGATTTACCAAAATCCTATCGCAAGGAAATTATTCCGATGGAACAGCCGGATATCAGTCGGTTCCTCAAGGAAATACGCGGACACAAATTTGAACTGGTATATTTGGTCACGCTGTTTACTGGTCTACGCGAAGGAGAGGTGCTTGGACTTACCTGGGACTGTATTGACTTTGAGAGAAACTGTATCTTTGTAAAGCATCAACTTCAAAAGACAAAGAAGGTTGGCGGCGAGTACATACTTGCCCTACAAAAAACAGCCGCAACCGCATAATTACAGCTGCGCCATCGGTGATGGAAGTACTTAAAAAACAAAAAAGCCAGCAGTCGCAAATGCAACAGCTGGCAGGACCTGCTTGGAAACATGAAAGAGATTTGGTTTTCACAAATGAGCTTGGTGGTCATCTTGTTCACTTTACGGTTTATAAGCATTTTAAGCGTATTGTTAAAGATATGGGTATGTCCTCAGAGCGCTTCCACGATCTACGTCATTCATACGCCGTTGTAGCAATTGAGAGTGGAGATGACATCAAAACTGTGCAAACAAATCTTGGCCATGCAACAGCCAGCTTCACGCTGGATGTGTATGGTCACGTATCTCAAAAAATGCGTCAGCAATCGGCAGATCGCATGGAGAAATTTATTAAAAATATTTCATCCTAACCCTTTTGCTAATATGTGCATTTTGGCTTTTTATTTATCAGCAGAAATATTAGCTGATAATGCGAAAAGGGTCAAAATAAGGGTCAAGAAAATTTCTCCAAATTCAAAGTGCTCGGAAAAGTTACGAAAGCGCATGATTATAAGCAAAATAAAAGAAAAACAGCCTCGAATTGTTACCAATTCAAGACTGCTCTTGGCGGAGAAGGAGGGATTTGAACCCTCGCGACGCTCATCACGCCCTACTCCCTTAGCAGGGGAGCCCCTTCGGCCTCTTGGGTACTTCTCCATGCCGAAAGACGAACTATATTTTGTGCACCTAGCTTCAAAGTAATTGCTTTGGAGCTTTTCCAAAAAGAAAATTGGCGGAGAGAGTGGGATTCGAACCCACGGTACTTTCGTACAACGGTTTTCAAGACCGTCACCATCGACCACTCGGACATCTCTCCGTTTAGGTCGCTTTGGTATAATAACATAATATTCAAAAAGTGTCAACAGGTTTTGAGCGCACTGTTCCAATTTATCGCAACAGCTTTTATTGTCTAAATAATAGCCTGTTTGCCTTGAAATGTTAACAATTTTCGGATATAATAATCTGATATGTCAATATAGTCTTTTTGTGCCGAAGTGGCAGCATTTTCGGCTTTTAAATCAATCCTAAAGGAAATAATCTTATGCGTGGAAACTTATTCGTCAAAGGTGCGAGAGAGAACAACCTAAAAAATATAGACCTTGAAATCCCGCGTGACAGCCTTGTGGTTTTTACGGGGCTTTCTGGTAGTGGAAAAACGTCTCTGGCTTTTGATACGATTTATGCCGAGGGACAGCGCCGCTATGTCGAATCGCTGTCGTCGTATGCCCGTCAGTTCTTGGGACAGATGGAAAAGCCCGACGTGGACTATATCGAGGGGCTTTCTCCAGCCATATCCATAGACCAGAAAACAACCTCGAAAAATCCTCGTTCAACCGTTGGCACGGTTACGGAAATATATGACTATCTTCGCCTTTTGTGGGCGAGAATCGGAGTTCCGCACTGTCCGAAATGCGGCAAGGAAATTAAACAACAGACAATTGACCAGATAATTGA
>CAZLLK010000120.1:0-4961 GCA_964560435.1 uncultured Oscillospiraceae bacterium | reverse complement strand
CCGGCGGCAAGGTTATCCAGAAGATTACCGCCGACACCGGCTGCAAAATCGACATCGAGGACGACGGCACAATTTATATTGCAAGCCCAGACATTAACGCTTGCAAGCAAGCAAAGGCCATCATCGATAACATCGTGTTCGTTCCCGAGGTCGGCAAGATGTATTATGGCAAGGTTGTCCGCATAATCCCCATCGGTGCCTTCATAGAGATGGTTCCCGGCAAGGATGGGATGTGCCACATCAAGGATTTGGAAAACAAGCGCACCGAAAAGGTTGAGGATGTTCTCGACATCGGCGATATGACTTGGGTTAAGGTTGTTGAAGTCGACGAACGCGGCAGAATCAACCTCTCCCGCAAGGAAGCCCTCAGAGAGCGCGAGGAGCTTGGGCTTACCGACTAAAATCTAACATTTAAAATATCGGGGCGGGACTATCCCCGCTCCGATATTTTTATTGCAAAACAGACGCGAAACAAGTTCCATATTTATTTCATTTGATTATAAGTGCGTATTGCCCGCCCTGCGGGCAAGCTCAACACATTAACATATGGCCATTCCATTTCATGGTCATTTTGTGTTTTAAGCGCAGCGAAAGGAATGGTCATAACCACTATGCATGAAATAATAAAGCTCCCAAACGGCGTCCGTATCATATGTGAAAAAATTCCGTATGTACGCTCAGCAGCCGTAGGTATTTTTGTTGACGTCGGGTCGAGAGATGAGGCACCCTCAGTAAACGGAAGTGCCCACTTCATCGAGCATATGCTTTTCAAACGCACCTCCAAGCATTCCGCCGCTGATCTTGCCTTTGAAATGGATGCCATTGGCGGTCAGATTAACGCTTATACCACGCGCGAAAGCACCTGTTTTTACGCCAGGGTTCTGGACACACATCTAAACACGGCCATTGACCTGCTTTCCGAAATGTTCTTTGATTGCGCTTTCGACGAGGCCGAAACGGATAGTGAGCGCGGCGTTATACTTGAGGAAATCGGTATGTATGAGGACACTCCCGATGATGCCTGCTACGAGAAGCTCATGAGCGGCTGCTACAAGGGTGCTTTGGGTCGTCCCGTTCTGGGCAAGCCTGCAACTCTCGCCAAGATGTCGGGAGCAAGTCTCAAGGAATTCAAAGAAAGTCATTACACCGCCGGCAATATAATAATTTCGCTCTGCGGCAACTACGAGGACAGCCACCTCGAGCTTATAAAAGAGCACTTTTCCGGTATGGAAAAATCAAGGCGCAAAGCCACACGTCGCGCGGAGTACAGCACTCACATAGCTGTGCGCCGCAAAAAAACCGAGCAAAACCAGTTTTGCCTTGCCTTTCCTTCAAGCTCGGTTATGAGCGAAGACCGCTTTGCAATGAATCTTCTGACAACCGTTTTGGGTGGCGGAGTCTCATCGCGGCTTTTCCAGAATATCCGCGAAAAATACGGGCTTTGTTACTCCATTTATTCCTTCCAGTCCACCTTTGCGGATACTGGTCTGCTTTCAGTTGGGACAGCCGTAAACAAAGAAACAGAGATACGGACGCTCGGTCTTATCGGCGATGAACTAAAACGCTTTGTCGACGAAGGCATAAGCGAGGACGAGTTGAAAAGAGCCAGAGAGCAGGCAAAGTCCTCTCTTGTTATGAGCCTCGAATCCACGAATTCCCGTATGCTCAAAATGGGCAATTCGATTCTCGCTCTCGGAAAGTGCCTGACGCCTGATGAACTGATTGCTCGCTATGACGCTGTGAGCTGTGAGCAGATTCTCAATCTAGCTCGGGATCGCATTGATTATTCTCGTATGTCGCTGTCAGCGCTCGGAAAAACTTTAAGCGCAGAGGACTACACAAAGGCCCTCGGACTATAATTATGAAAATCGGCTATTGCAAAACAAATTTGCAATAGCCGGTTGCATAGAAAAAGTAGCTTAATCACTACAAAAATGCGCTTTGAAATGGCTTTTAGATGCCAAATCAAGGCGCATTTTTGTGTGCTATTTTGCTGAAGGGGGTGTTTTACTGCAGCCCCTTTTATATGGCAATCGATGTTCTACGCTTCTTTCGTATTGTCCACGCCAAATGGCAAAGCTCAAATCACTCGTCCTGTGCTGCCTGACGCATAAAGTAATTTGATCTGCGCTCTCTTTCAAGAGAGGTCGGTTCCATATGTCCCGGATAAACCTCGTAATCGCCGGTAAGCTCATAGAGCTTTTTTAGCGACTTCATCATTTCGGCTCCGCTGCACCCGGGGAAATCTGTACGTCCGCAGGAGTCTTTGAACAGCGTGTCCCCTGTGAAGAGCACGTCTCCGCAGCGGAAGGTAACACTTCCCTCCGAATGGCCCGGGGTTTCGATAACTTCAAACACGAGTGCGCTAACTGTAAACTTGTCGCCCTCTTTAAAATATACCGTCCCCTTAGGCGGCGCATATTTAAAGCCCATTTCAGTAATATGTTTTCTTACGTCATTATGGCTCATACACACAGTAGCGCCCGTCTGTTTTGCAATGTCCTCAACGGCTCCGGTATGATCGAAATGACCGTGAGTGAGAAGAATGTAGCGGCATTTTAGCTTATTCTCCTCAAGGTAGTGCATGATGGTGTTCTCCTCTGCACCGGGGTCGATAACGGCGCATTCAAGAGTGTTTTCATCGGTTACAATGTAGCAATTGGTTTGAACATGACCCAGTGTAAAACATTTTATCAGCATGGTTTTTCTCCTTATATTATCGCAAAAACGTTAATTTTGTGTTGTATGTTTGCAGGTAATAATCCGTAGGTCAAAGCTCGTCGGTATCCAAAAGCAGAGTGACAGGGCCGTCATTCACCGACGAAACCTTCATATCCGCACCAAAGACACCGCACTCAACTACGAAGCCTCGCTCACGGCATTGAGCCACACAGCGTTCGTATAGTGGCTGCGCCAAAGCGCCACCCGCCGCCTTTGTAAAGCCCGGTCTGCGCGATGAGCAGTCCGCATAAAGCGTAAACTGGGAAACAATTAGCATCTTTGCCCCGACCTTGTCGGGCGACAGATTCATCTTGCCGTTTTCGTCTTCAAAAACGCGAAGTCCGCAGAGCTTATCCGCAATCTTGTCCGCTTCGGCTGAAGTATCACTCACAGAAATGCCGAGCAGCACCAAAAAGCCCTTTTCAATTTGTCCGACCGTTTCGCCGTCAACCGTGACGGAAGCATTGCAAACTCTTGTTACTACCGCTCGCATTATATTACTCCTTCAAATGAAAACTAAGCTTCCCGTTCTGCTATTCCGAAATATGGGTGTCAGTCGCCGGCGCGAGTTATTTCAGAAACACCCGAAACAGTCTTTAGGCGGTTTATAATAATCTCCAATTCCGCTGCGTTTTTGACTTCAAGCGAAACGATTGCGGTTGACTTGGTTCCGTCAAGGTCCCTTGCCGCCAAGCTCAGCACCTTTGCGTTCAATGTGTTCAGCACTGTGGCAATATCCATAATAAAGCCACTGCGTTCACGGGCAATAATTTTGATTGTGGTGACGTAGCTTTCGTTCGTCGAATCTGTCCAGCTAACATCAATCCAGCGTCCGCCGTCATTGGGGTCGTCCTTGCTAGAAAAATAGTTTTTACAGTCCGCTCTGTGCACGGAAACGCCGTAGCCTCTGGTAATAAAGCCGACAATTTCGTCGCCTGGAACAGGCGTACAGCAGCGCGAGAATTTGACAAGGCAATTATCCAAGCCCGCAACCAAAACGCCGTGGACAGCGTGCTTTTCAAGTTGCTGCGCCTTGCGGATTTCCGCTCTTTCCGTCACTTTCTCCAAAGTGGTTTTCGAAGGAAGCTTCTGGCTTCTTGTAATCTCGTCCTTAATCTTGTTTGCAACTTTTGTGGCGGTCATTCCGCCGTAGCCAATAGACGCAAACAGGTCGTCAAGTGAAAACACGGCAAGTCTTTTTATGATATTGGGAAGCATTTCATCGTCCGTAACGGCCGCCATGGATATTCCGGCTAACCGAAGCTCGGACTCCAATGCCGATTTTCCGTGGATAATGTTTTCTTCTCGTTTTTCTTTTTTGAACCACTGCTTGATTTTTGATCTGGCAGCACCGCTTTTTGCAATTTTCATCCAGTCGCGGCTTGGTCCGGGAGCAGAATTGGATGTCAAAACCTCGACGATGTCGCCGTTTTGAAGTACCCTTTCAAATGGGACTATGCGTCCGTTGACCTTTGCGCCAATCATCCTGTTGCCGATCGCGGAATGTATGCCGTAGGCGAAGTCGATGGGCGTTGCACCCGCGGGAAGATTAATAACGTCGCCCTGCGGCGTAAAGACGAAAACCTCGTCCGAGAACATATCTATTTTGAGGTCGTGAATAAAATCCTGAGCATCACTGTCCGCCTGAGTTTCCAGAAGCCTGCGCACCCATGCGAATTTTTCCTCGTCGCCCTGCTTAACACCCTGATCGCCGGACTTATATTTCCAGTGTGCGGCAATACCGTATTCGGCCGTGCGGTGCATATCCCATGTGCGAATCTGCACCTCGAAGGGTATTCCCTCCGAGCCGATAACGGTTGTGTGTATGCTCTGGTACATATTGGGCTTAGGGGTTGAAATATAGTCCTTAAATCTGCCCGGAAGCGGCTTGAACATATCATGAATATGCCCCAGAACATTGTAGCAGTCTGCGATGTTGTCAACAACGACCCTGAAAGCACAGAGGTCGAAAATCTCATTTATCTGCTTGTTCTGAGAGTACATTTTGCGGTAAATGCTATAAATATGCTTTAATCGGCTGGAAATTGTTCCGTTTATTCCCCAGTCGTCCAGCCGAGCCTTGATTTTCTGTTCCACGCTCTCCATAAAGGATTCCAAAGTAACCATGCGTGCGTTTAATGCATCCGTTACTTCTTTGTAGCCTATTGGGTCAAGGTATAAAAGGGAAAGGTCTTCAAGCTCCCATTTGATTTTCTGCATACCAAGACGGTGTGCGATGG
>CAZLLK010000119.1:3635-4982 GCA_964560435.1 uncultured Oscillospiraceae bacterium | reverse complement strand
AAATTGTATATTGACACCAAGGAAGAGCATGGTATAATTGCGGAAGGTTATCAGTGATAACCTTCCGCTTTGTTTAAGTATGACGAGACTTTAAAGGTGTAAAAAAACATTGCGATACACGTATTGGACAATATCAATTATTTACTTGGAGGTTATTATCATGATTTTTAAAGCAGTTTCTGAACTAATCGCAGAGCATATCGACTGTGACATATCCGAAATCACAATGGAAAGCCGTTTTAAGGACTTGGGGTTGGATTCTCTTGACACTGTTGAGATGCTCATGAACCTTGAGGATAAAATCGGGAGAGAGATAGAGCTGGATAGGAAGGTGGAAACGGTAGGAGATCTTGTCCGCTTCATCGAAGAAAAAATAAAGGACTAGTTAAATGATTAGAACTGTACTATGCGATCTGCTAGATATTAATCACCCTGTGTTTCAGGGCGGTATGGCATGGATTTCGGATGGAAAACTGGCTGCCGCCGTATCTAACGGGGGAGGTCTCGGAATAATTGCTGCGGGGAATGCATCGGCTGAATATGTTCGGCAGCAGATTCGTCTTGCGTGGTCACTAACGGATAAGCCTTTCGGTGTAAACATCATGCTGCTTAGTCCCTCTGCAGATGAGGTCGCTAAGGTTGTGAAGGATGAGAGGGTTGCCGTTGTTACAACCGGCGCCGGAAACCCTTCAAAATATATGGAGGGCTGGCTTGCGGCGGGAATCAAGATTATTCCCGTTGTCGCTTCTGTCGCGATGGCGCAGATAGTAACGCGTCTTGGTGCAACTGCGGTTATTGCCGAGGGCGGTGAAAGCGGCGGCCATGTAGGAGATTTATCAACAATGACGCTTCTTCCGCAGGTCTGCGATGTAACCAATCTGCCTGTAATCGCCGCCGGAGGTATCGGTGACGGAAGAGGCATTGCAGCGGCATTCATGCTCGGTGCTTGCGGCGTGCAAATGGGCACAAGATTTCTCGTTGCAGAGGAATGCTCCGTTCACCCAAATTATAAAGAAAGCGTACTTAAAGCTACCGACATTTCCACGATCGTTACCGGCAAACGGCTCGGCCACCCTGTTCGAAGTCTGAAAACACCATTTTCCAGAGAATACTTCAAGGCTGAGTACAGCAATATTACAGACGAGGAACTGGAGGCTATGGGAACCGGTGCACTGCGTCTCGCCGTGCAAGAGGGAGACCTGAATAACGGTTGCTTTCTCTGCGGTCAAATTGCGGGCATGGTTAAAAAGGAACAGCCCGCCGCAGATATTATCCGTGAGGTAATGGAAGAAGCGGAGCTTATTCTGAAAGGAGGCTTCAAATGGGTAAAATAGCGTTTGTCTTTTC
>CAZLLK010000119.1:0-3535 GCA_964560435.1 uncultured Oscillospiraceae bacterium | reverse complement strand
ATGCGGTTGCCGGTTTTTCGCTGGGTGAAATTGCTGCGCTGACTTATTCCGGCGCGGTATCCTTTGAGGAAGGCTTTCGTTTGGTATGCCTGCGCGGAGAGCTGATGCACTCTGACGCGGAAAAGGCGGACAGTGCCATGGCGGCTGTTTTAAAGCTTGATTCGGAAACAGTTGAGCGTCTGTGTGTGCAATATGAACATGTATACCCTGTTAACTACAATTGCCCCGGCCAGATTTCTGTTTCTGGGCTTAGCTCAGAGCTCGAGGATTTTATAAAAAGTGCAAAAGCCGCCGGAGGCCGTGCAATTCCGCTGCGGGTCAAGGGCGGATTTCATTCGCCTTTTATGGCTACAGCAGCTCAAAATTTTACAGAGACGCTGAAAAACGTAGCTTTCTCAAGCCCCAGAATGCCGCTATATTCCAATTATACCGGTCTACCGTTTGAGAGCGACTATGTAACGCTTCTGTCCCGCCAAATATGTAATCCTGTCAGATGGCAGGACATCATCACTCACATGGTACGAAACGGAGTGGATACTTTTATAGAAATCGGCCCAGGAAATACACTTTGTGGACTGATTTCGAAAACGGATACGTCTGTTCGCACCCTTCATGTTGAGGACTGTGCCAGCCTGAAGGAGACCATTGAGGAGGTAGGCGGATGCTGAAAGGAAAAACTGCAATTATTACCGGCGGTTCAAGAGGAATTGGAGCCGCAATTGCGATTAAATTTGCGTCACTTGGTGCTAATATTGCCATAATTTATGCCAGAAACCATGACGCCGCCATGAAGGTATGCGAAATATGCAGCGAACAACACAATGTAAAAGCGGCCGCTTTTCACTGCAACATAGCGGATTTCGAAGCTTCAAAAAAGGCAGTCTCGGATATTAAAGCCGAGTTTGGTACCGTAGATATTTTGGTGAATAACGCTGGGATTACCCGCGACGGACTAATTGCGACTATGAAGGAATCAGATTTTGACGATGTAATCGACACCAACCTAAAGGGTGCATTTAATATGATTCGCCACTGCAGTCCTATTTTCATTAAAAATCGCGGCGGAAAGATTATAAATATCAGTTCAGTCGTCGGGCTGATGGGGAATGCGGGACAGTCAAATTACTCTGCATCCAAGGCGGGCTTGATTGGACTCACTAAATCCGTTGCCCGTGAACTTGCCGGCAGAAATGTCACCTGTAACGCCATTGCTCCAGGCTTTATCCGAACAGATATGACACAGGCTTTAGACGATACAAATCCATTGGTGGCCGGAATTCCGCTGAAACGAGTGGGCTCTGCGGAGGATGTTGCGGAGACTGCGGCGTTTCTTGCAGGTAGCTGTTCTGATTACATTACAGGTGAGGTTATACAAGTGGATGGTGGGCTGGCCATGTAAGGAGGTACATAAAATGCGAAGAGTTGTTGTGACCGGCATGGGGATCATCAGTCCTGTCGGCAATACGGTGAAGGATTTCTGGGGCAACCTTATAAACGGAACGCACGGGATTGTGCAAATTACCAAATTTGATACAACTGAATACAAGGCAAGGCTGGCGGCTGAAGTGAAAAACTTTAATGCCAGAGATTATATGGAAAAGGCAGACATGCTACGCACCGATTTGTACGCACAGTTCGCTCTGGCAGCTGCCTGCCAGGCGGTTGATGATAGCGGCGTTATCGGTACTCTTGCCCCGGAACGAATCGGTGTCTATTTTGGAACCGGAATCGGCGGAATTCAAACTACTACTGACGAAATCGATAAGCTTCGGAGCCGCGGTCCGCGCAAAGTGTCGCCATATTTTGTGCCTATGATGATTGCAAATATGGCATCAGGAATGATTGCTATACGCTTTGGTTGTAAGGGTGCCGCCATGCCGTCTGTTACCGCCTGTGCTTCCGGTGCCAACGCAATAGGCGAAGCACTTCGCGCAATCCGCCATGGATATGCCGATGCGGTAATTACCGGTGGAGCTGAAGCCGCCATTACAGAATGCGGCGTTGCAGGGTTTATCAATATGCAGGCACTTTCTGTTTCTGAGGATCCGGATGCGGCTTCTCTCCCCTTTGATCGCCGCCGCGGCGGATTCGTCATCGGCGAAGGCGGTGCGGCAATTGTACTTGAAGAATATGAACACGCAGTTAGCCGCGGGGCGCATATTTATGCTGAACTATGCGGTTACGGCTCTACCTGTGACGCTTACCACATCACAGCTCCCAGACCGGACGCTGAGGGCGGAAGCCGCGCTATGATAGACGCATTGAAAGAAGCAAGCTATCTCGGAACAGAAGACGTATATGTAAATGCCCATGGTACAGGAACACCGCTTAATGACGTTGCGGAAACTCTGGCAATAAAAAAAGTATTCGGCGAGAAGAAAGCCAAGGAAGTCTTGATCAGCTCCACCAAATCCATGACCGGACATATGTTGGGGGCGGCAGGAGCGGCAGAGGCAATAGTTTGTCTGAAAACTTTGGTTGAAGGTATACTTCCTCCAACCATCAACCTGATAGAGCCAGATTCCGAGTGTGATTTAAACTATATTCCCTGTAAATCAGTCAATAAAAATATTGATCTTGCCGTATCCAACTCACTTGGGTTCGGCGGTCATAACGCTTGTCTTGCATTTAGAAAGGTATGACCATGGAAGAAAATAATATCCGTAAATATGCGGGTTTGATGCAGGAACTGGGCCTAACGGGGCTGGAGATAAGCGAAAACGGGAGCACAGTACGTTTGGAGAGAACAGTATCAATAATAGAAGCTGTTCCTAAAGAAACTGTACCAAGCAATGAAACGAATGAGCATTCCTCAAACCTTGTGAATATCTGTTCTCCAATGGTGGGGATATTCTATAGCGCGCCAGCGGAGAATGTTGCACCATTTGTACAGGTAGGAGACACAGTGCATAAAGGGGATGTTCTTGGTATCATTGAGGCAATGAAACTGATGAACGAAATCGTTGCCGAGCAAAGTGGAAAAGTTTGCGAGGTCTGCGTTGGGAATAATGAAACCGTTGATTTCGGCCATGTGCTGTTTCGGCTGCGAAAGGATTATGAATGAATCAGGAAGAAATCAAAAAGGTACTTCCTCATCGTGACAACATGCTGCTAATTGAGGAAGCATATGAAAAAGAAAAGACCGCATACGGAAAATACCATGTGCGCGGCGATGAATGGTTTCTTAAAGGTCACTTCCCCGAAAATCCAGTAGTCCCTGGTGTTATTCTATGTGAAATGCTGGCACAATCCACTTGTGTGCTTTTGCGGGATGCAATGACTGGCGGTAAGCTGCCTCTATTCGCGGGTCTAAACAACGTACGGTTCAAAACGCCGGTAAAACCCGGCGATACATTTGAAACCGAGTGCAGAATTGTACGAGCAAAACCACCCTTCTACTTTGCCGAAGGAAAGGGCTTTGTAGCAGGAGAGCTTTGTATCAAGGCGGAGTTTTCCTTTGCCATTACAGGAGAGTGAGGTATGTTTTCCAAAATACTTATTGCTAATCGAGGCGAAATAGCTGTCCGTATTATCC
>CAZLLK010000118.1:0-5007 GCA_964560435.1 uncultured Oscillospiraceae bacterium | reverse complement strand
TTGAAAGCTCCAGAATTCGTTTATAGTCCTTCCAAGTTTCAAAGCTCATGAGCATATCCGTACCCATAAGCAGGAAAAGCTCATCATTGGGGTAACGTTCTTGCAGTTCCGAAAGCGTATCGACAGTATAGCCTATGCCCTCACGAGACACTTCTATATCGGATACCTCGGTGTTTGGGAGGCTCCCGAAGGCAAGGCGCGAGAGTGAAAACCTCTCTTCCGCGGAAGGCGACCCAGCTTCCTGTTCCTTATGCGGTGGTCTTGCAGCCGGAACAATTATTAGCTTGTCGGCGTAAAGCTCCCTCGCCGCGGCTTTCGCCGCTTCGATGTGTCCGTTATGCGGCGGGTTAAAGCTCCCGCCGAAAACAGCTATCCGCATATTATAGCCCCCTTAATAATTTTCTTTCCTACTTTTTCTTTTTTTCTATCTTCGGAAGATCTATTACTGGGTGTGCCTCATTTTTCTTATAAATGACGAACTTGCTACCTATTACCTGTACTCCGTCGGCCTTGCATTCTTTGCAGAGCATATCGCAAACCTCGTTCGGAGAAAGCGTCGAGTTTTCCAAAACTTTTCCCTTAACTAGCTCGCGAGCCTTAAGCGCATCTTTTGCCTGGGTTATTATGTTCTCGCCTAAGTCTCCTTTGCCGATGTGGAGTATCGTATCCTCTTTCGCGGCAAGACCACGCAAATATGCGCGTTGTTTACTTGTCAGCATTGTATTCCCTCAATTTCTTTTCAAATATTTTCAGTGCTTTGCCTCTGTGGGAAATGGCATTTTTCTCTTCTTCGGAAAGCTCGGCCATGGTTTTTCCCGTCCCCGGGATTTCAAAAATCGGGTCATATCCGAAACCGCCCTCACCTCTTGGTTCGGCTGTTATCTTGCCTTCGCATTCACCTCTGGCGGTAACAACATCGCCGTTCGGAAAAACGCAGGCTATGCAAGAAACGAACTTTGCGTTCCTGTGCTCGAAGCTCTCAAGATTTTTCAATAGAAGATGAACTCTCTCGTCGTCGTTATGGCAGGCATCGCCCCCGTAACGTGCGGAAAAGACACCTGGCGCTCCGTCCAAGGCTTCCACTGCAAGCCCCGAGTCATCGGCTATGGCAGGCTCCGACAGTGCTTCACTGGCGGCTCTGGCCTTTATCAGCGCGTTTTCTTCAAAGGTTGAACCCGTTTCTTCAGCCTCAAGTTCAAGTCCCGCCTCGCTCTGCGAAACGACCTCTGAGCCGAGGTCTGAAAGAATAGCTTTCATTTCCTTAAGCTTTCCCTTATTGTTTGATGCCAGAATATATCTCATTGCTGTAACAGCGCCTCCACAAATCCTTCCGGCTCGAAGGGCATAAGGTCGTCCACGCTCTCGCCCACTCCGATATATTTAACTGGAAGCTTAAGCTCATCCGCAATTGCGAAAACAATTCCGCCCTTTGCCGTACCATCGAGCTTTGTCAGAACAATACCCGTGATATCGGCAGTTTCCTTGAACTGCTTTGCCTGAATAAGTCCGTTTTGACCTGTGGTCGCGTCCAAAACGAGGAGCGTTTCCTTGCAGGCATCCGGCAACTCGCGGTTAATAATCCTTGTGATTTTGTTCAGCTCATTCATTAGGTTTTGCTTGTTGTGGAGTCTTCCGGCGGTATCGATGATTATTACGTCAGAACCTCTAGCTTTAGCTGCCGCAATGCCATCGAACACGACTGAGGCGGGGTCTGAGCCTTCCTCGTGGCGCACTATTGAGGCTCCCGCGCGGTCTGCCCAAACTGTGAGCTGCTCCGCTGCCGCGGCACGGAACGTGTCGCCCGCAACGAGAAGCACCTTTTTGCCCGAAGCTGTCATTTTTGCCGCAAGCTTTCCGATTGTCGTTGTTTTACCCACGCCGTTAACACCCACCATTAGAATAACGGAGGGCTTGGTGTTCAGGCAAAGCTCGCTGCCTTCGACCTGCAAAATGTCCGTCAGAACCTCTGTGAAAGCCACTTTCACGCTTTCACCGCCACGGAGACCGCGTTCCTTGACGAGTCTGCGGAGGCTATTTACAGCATTCACAGAAGTATCCACTCCTGTGTCAGCCATTATCAAAGCTTCCTCAAGCTCATCGAAAAACTCTTCGTTTTCGCCAGTGAAGCCCGAGAAAACATTATTCATCTGAATAGACATATTTTTCTTGGTTTTTGCGAGTCCTTGCTTTATCTTGTCAAAAAAACCCATATTATTTACATACATCCCGAGACATTTCGGGACCTTATTCCCTTCTTAGAATACTACTTACTGATAGTCCTCTCCGCCTCTTCCAAATCAACGGACAGGATTTGAGAAACGCCCTTTTCCTGCATGGTGACACCATAAAGCATATCAGCATCCTCCATCGTTCCACGACGGTGAGTGATAACAATAAACTGCGTTTTGTTTGTCATACTACGCATATAATGCGCAAAACGGTCAACATTGGCTTCGTCAAGTGCCGCCTCGATTTCGTCCATGATGCAGAACGGAGTTGGGCGAACCTTAATAATTGCGAAATAAAGTGCGATAGCCACAAACGCCATTTCTCCGCCCGAGAGAAGACTGAGCGTACTAAGTGTTTTTCCCGGAGGCTGAACCTTGATTTCAATGCCGCAGTTCAAAACATCTTCCTCATCCTCGAGAATAAGCGCAGCGCGACCACCGCCGAAAAGCTCCAAAAAGGTGTCGCGGAAGCTCTCGTTGATAACATTGAACTCGCGGAGGAAAATATCTCTCATTTCTCTTGTGATGTCGTCTATGATTTTTTCCAGCTCGCGTTTTGCCTTATCAACATCGTCACGCTGTTCGCTGAGAAAATTATAACGCTCACTGATGCGCTCGTATTCCTCGATTGCTCCAATATTGGGGTTGCCAAGCGAATTTATCTCGCGCTTAAGGGTGTTTATGCGCTTCGTCGCGTCTGAAAAATTCTCAACAGCCTCGCGGACGCTTTGCGCCGCCGTGCGGCTAAGCTCATAGCTGTCCCAGAGCTTGTCGATAATCTGCTTTTCTTCCATTTCGGAAGCAAGCTTTTTCTGCTCCATACTTCCACAGAGCCGCTCGATGTCCAAAAGCTCGCGGTTTTTGTCCTGAGCTTTTTTCTCGCTCTGTGTGCGTTTACCCTCAAGCTCGAGCTTCAAGGTGTTTATTTTTGTAAGGTCGCTTCTGATATTATCCGCAATTAATCGACTTTGAGCGAGCCTGTCGGAAATTCCCTGTTTCCTGACCGATATGGCTTCGTTCTCTGCATTGAGCGAATCGATTGCCTGCCTGCGAGTTTCACCGTCGCCAGTCAGGTCGGTAAAAAGCTCCTCAAGCTGCTTTATTGCCGTTAGCGTTGTGTCACTTTCCGAAACGAGTGACGAGCGCTTTTCAGCATAAGCCGACAGCTTCTCGGAAAGTTCCCTCGCCTGCTTTTCGTGCTCCTCGCTTTTTGCAGAAAGCTCTCCAAGCTTCAAATCAAGCTCCGCAAGCGCCACATTCAGCCGCTCGATTTCCTCTTTTGTACTCTCTGCGCGCTTCGAATTGTCCTCACGACGGCGCGAGGACAGTGCCTCGTCGTTCAAATAGCCCTCGATGGATTTTTCCGCTTCGCCAAGCACAAACTGCGTCTGCGATTTTTCGCTGTCGCACTCGCGTAGCTCTTCAAGAGCCTCTTTCAGCTCGAATTCTGCGGTTTGAAGCTCATATCTCACGGAGTTCATTTCGCGTGTGGCTTCCGCCAGCTTTGCGCCGCATTCGTGCGACTGTGCTTCAAGCTCCTCTGTCTTGCTACGGAGCGTTTTGAGTTCGTTTGCACGGGAAAGGATTCCCGCATTTTTCGCCGCACTTCCGCCCGTCATTGAGCCGCCGGCGTTAATTAGCTGTCCGTCAAGCGTTACAATTCGAAGCTGATTGTCGTTTTTCTTCGACATAGCGACAGCATCACTTAAGGTTTCCGCAATAACGGTTCTTCCCAGCAGATTTGAAAAAACGCCTGTAAACTTCGGGTCAAAGCGCGACAGCTCAAAAGCCGTTCCGAGATAACCGCTCTCGCCGTCGGGTCGGTGCTTCAATTCGAAGCCCTTAATTGTATCGATGGGCAAAAAGGTCGCTCTGCCCGCATCGCGGCGCTTTAACATCTCGATTGCAGACTTACCCTGCTCTTGCGTATCGACAACTATGCTCTGCATTGAAGCGCCCAAAGCGGTTTCGATTGCAAGCGTAAATCGGTCGTCGGTCTTAACAAGGTTCGCAACAGGACCGTGAACACCTTTAACCGTTCCGCGCTCATGCTCACGCATAACGGTTTTAACCGCCAAGGAATAGCCTTCAAATTCCTTTTCCATTTCGGAAAGCATGGAAACGCGGGATTTTGTGGAGTTAAGGTCGATTGTAAGCTTTGTCTGCTTTTCCTCAAGCGCTTTGACCTTGCTTTCGCGGCCTTCCATGCGCATAGAATAGCCTTCGATGACGTTCTTTAGCTCGTCCGCTTTATCCTTTGCCTCATTTTGAGCTTTTGCAGCTTTCTCAAGCCGAGTTTTCAGCTCGTCGCGGCGTGTAACCGTTTCATCGTTTTCGCGGCGGCGTTTTTCATCCGCCTCATTCTGCTCACGAGCCGAGTCTGAGAGCATGGAGAACACCGCACCGCAATGCGCAAGCGACGACTGCTTCTCGCTTCTTTCTGAAATAAGCCTCGACATTTCGTGCTTTGCGCCGGTATCGAACTCAGAATTGCGGCTTTGTTCTCCCGTAATTTCCTGCGTTTTTATTTCAAGTCCGTCAATCTCACTTTTAATTTCAGAGACACGCTCGTGTCTTTTGGCAATCTGGTTTTCAAGAGAACTTGCCCTTGTTCCCTGCTCCTCGATTTCCGTTTGGAGCTGTGCCTCGCGCTCCGCATTATGCTTCAGGCTGTTTTCAAGGACGGCAATTTCGCTTTCGCACTCAGCGCAAGCGACATCGGCTTCGCCCAAATTAGCCCTCAAGGTTTCCGCCTCAAGGTCCTTTTCGCGCATTTTCT
>CAZLLK010000117.1:0-5043 GCA_964560435.1 uncultured Oscillospiraceae bacterium | reverse complement strand
GTGCCATATTGGTATAGTATTACTCTTGACTGATTTTCGTTTTTAGCGTATCATGTTTGCTAACTATTGTCGCTTTAAATCAGAAAAGCTACATCCTTGAAAGGAATGGTCACAAACATATGAAAACGCTGCTTTTGGGCAACGAGGCTGTCGCCCGTGGGCTATATGAGTCCGGCTGTCGCTTTGTTTCCGCTTATCCCGGCACTCCCTCGACGGAGATTGCCGAAACCGTTGCAAAATACGACGAAATATATGCCGAATGGGCACCCAACGAAAAGGTCGCCGCAGAGGCCGCAATAGGTGCCTCAATAGGCGGTGCGCGCTCCTTCTGCGCGATGAAGCACGTTGGTCTGAATGTTGCCGCCGACCCCTTGTTCACCGTTTCCTATACGGGCGTCAACGGTGGCATGGTCATCGCGGTGGCAGACGATCAGGGTATGCATTCTTCCCAGAATGAGCAGGACTCCCGTCACTACGCTATCGCCGCCAAGCTTCCCATGCTTGAGCCGGCCGACAGCTCCGAGTGCCTTGAATACACAAAGCTCGCCTTCGACCTTTCGGAGGAATACGACGCTCCGGTTATGTTCCGCACCTGCACAAGGGTTGCTCATTCTCAGAGCATTGTCGAGCTTTCTGACCGTGTCGAGCATGATTTGAAGCCCTACGTAAAAACCCCCTCAAAGTACGTAATGATGCCGGGAAATGCGAAAAACCGTCATCCCGTCGTTGAAGAGCGCACACAAAAGCTCATTCAATATGCCGAAACAAGCGGAATTAACAAAATTGAAATGGGCGACACCTCCGTTGGTTATGTAACGGCGGGTATCTGCTATCAATATCTGCGCGAGTGCTTCCCCAATGCCAGCGTTCTCAAACTCGGCATGGTAAATCCGCTTCCCATCAATCTTATCCGTGACTTTGCTTCAAAGGTCGAAAAGCTCATCGTCGTTGAGGAGCTTGACCCCGTAATAGAAACTCATCTTCGCGCAAACGGTATCCGCGTCAACGGTGGCAAGGATCTTTTCGGTTACTGCGGCGAACTGAGCCAAAACAGAATCCTTCAGGCGTTGGGAATGCAAACCGCGCCATACATAGATTTCGGTGAGACCGTCCCACCCCGTCCGCCCACACTCTGCCCGGGCTGTCCTCACAGAGGGCTGTTCTACACCCTCAGCAAAATGGAGCTTATGGTTTCGGGTGACATCGGGTGCTATACGCTCGGTTCTCTTCCCCCACTTGCAGCCATCGATACAACTGTTTGCATGGGTGCTTCAATCTCTGGTCTGCACGGCTTCAACACCGTCCGCGGTGAGGAGAGTGCAAAAAAGTCCGTTGCCGTCATCGGTGATAGTACGTTTATGCACAGCGGAATCACCAGTCTTGTCGACATAGTCTACAACAAGGGAATCAGCACGGTTTTAATTCTCGACAACTCCATAACCGGTATGACAGGTCATCAGGAAAACCCCACAACCGGAAAAACGCTAAAGGGCGAACCTGCCCCCTCAGTTTCCATCGAGAAGCTCTGCGAGGCAGTTGGGGTTAAGCGAGTCCGCATTGTCGACCCCTATGCCCTTGACGAGCTGAAAGCAATGATTACAGAAGAACTGAATGCAGCGGAACCCTCCATTATCATAGCAAGACGTCCCTGCATACTTCTTCCCGAGGTCAAGACCGCTCCCGCGCTTTACGTTGACATCGAAAAGTGCAAGGGCTGCCGCCAGTGTATGACCATCGGCTGTCCCTCAATCAGCTTTGAAGACAAAAAGGCGACAATCGACCCGACTATTTGCGTCGGCTGCGAGCTTTGCACTCAAATGTGCAAATGTGAAGCTATCCTCAAAAAGGAGGGCAACTAATATGCGCGAAACAAAAGGAATTATGATTGTCGGCGTTGGCGGACAGGGAACTTTGCTTGCTTCCAGAATTCTCGGAAGCGTCCTCATCGGACAGGGCTATGACGTTAAGATGTCCGAGGTTCACGGAATGTCACAGCGCGGCGGCAGTGTCGTCACCTATGTCAAATTCGGCGAAAAAGTCTATTCTCCGCTCGTCGATCAGGGTGAGGCGGACTACATCATCGCGTTTGAGCGCCTTGAAGCCGCACGTTGGGTTTCTTATCTCAAAGAGGGCGGCACGCTCATGATTAACGATCGCAGAATCAGCCCCATGCCCGTTATCACTGGTGCCATGGAGTATCCGGACGAAATTGTGGAAAAGCTCCGCGGCAAGGGTGCAAAGGTAGTCGCGTGCGACGCTCTCTCAATGGCAATTGAAGCCGGGAACCCCAAGTCCGTCAATGTCGTAATGATTGGCATTCTATCGGCATTCACAGAGTTTTCAGAGGATGTCTGGCAGGCAGCACTTACGGAGTGCGTTAAGCCGAAATTCCTTGACCTTAACAAAAAAGCGTTTATACTGGGACGTGAGTACGCGGAAAAGTGTCTTTAATTCAGATATTTAGTTAAAAACGGCGAAAGTGAACGACGCCGCTTTCATTAGTGGCGTCGCAGACTGTAGACATAGTGTGCATTAGTCCAAAGGAGTAAATATGCTTGGACAGTTAAAAGAGATCAACATAAAGGAAGATATGCCAACAGCTTCAGATGCAATTAAGCGTGTAACCTTCAATCTCCGCAACAGCAAAGCTCTTGGCTACACGGCAATCAAAATCATCCACGGTTACGGTTCAAGCGGCAAAGGTGGCAAAATCCGTACCGAAACCCGCCGCTATCTTCAGCAGCAAAAGGAAACTCGCCTCATCAAAGACTATATAATCGGTGAAAATTTCTCCATATTTAACGAGCCTACCAGAGGCGCATTTCTTGTTTGCGACGACCTTAGACGCGACAGGGATTTGGAGCGAAGCAACAACGGAATAACCATAGTTATTCTTTAATTAAAAATTTCTCATTCTCATATCGGAAATTATCAACAAAAACATTGACAATCATATGTATAAATGGTATTATTCTAAAGCTGAACTCAAATGCGGGCGTAGTTCAATGGTAGAACACCAGCCTTCCAAGCTGGATACGTGGGTTCGAATCCCATCGCCCGCTCCAAATCGTCAAAACTCGGTCTCTTTGCACGCAGTACCGCAAGCGTCACAGCTTAGCACGTTGACCGGTTCTTCCTCTCTCCACAAAGTCCTTCGGACTTCGCAGAGGCATTAGAGGGAGCGATATATCTATATGCGCCAGTAGCTCAGGTGGATAGAGCAACTGCCTTCTAAGCAGTAGGTCAGGGGTTCGAGTCCCTTCTGGCGTACCAGTTTTTCTTCATAGCAGGATGCCGGACATGGTTTTTGGCGTAAAAAATATGGTGGGTATAGCTCAGTTGGTTAGAGCACCGGATTGTGGTTCCGGGGGTCGAGGGTTCGAATCCCTTTACCCACCCCATAAATCATTTCCTAAGTTTTGTTTGAATCTACGATGGGATATAGTGTAATGGTAACACACTAGACTTTGACTCTGGTATTGTAGGTTCGAGCCCTACTATCCCAGCCATTTTTTATCTTGCACATGATTCAGTAGCTCAGTCGGCAGAGCATTTGCCTTTTAAGCAAAGGGTCCGGGGTTCGAATCCCCGCTGAGTCACCAACGCAAGCCTTGAAAACGCTAGGTTTTCAAGGCTTTTTTCTTTTTATATCAATCTTATGTGATAGTTTATCCCCCTCATTAGCTCCTCGTTCATACAGGTTCAGCGTAAAAACACTCTTGCGGTTATATCTCAAGAGTGTTTTTATACTACGCGCACCTTTCTTTGTACGTAAAATAATACCAACTCACTAAACAGTCACTGAGCTAAAGCTTTTCGATTGCACTATTTAATACGAAGAGCCACCAACCGCTTTAATTGTTTCCGCGACCAGCCGGATTCGCTATTGTTTCACTGAACAAAAGTCCAGACTCGAACATTCTTTGTAGTATAATCAGACAGGTTATTGACATATGCCATTAACTATGGTATCATTTTATTAGTTAATGGCATATGCCAGCAACAATTTATAGGGGGCAATAATAAAATGCCAAGACCGAGAAAATGTCGTCGTGTTTGCTGTATGCCTGATAGCCAGAGTTTCGGACCATTGGATCGGAGTCCGAGTGAACGAAGAACAATAGTTATGACAGTGGATGAATTTGAGTCTATTAGGTTAATCGACCTAGAAGGACTCAGCCAGGAAGAATGCGCAAAGCAGATGGCCGTTGCCAGAACAACCGCGCAGGCAATTTACAACAGCGCGCGCGTAAAATTAGCTGAATGCCTCGTTAAAGGCATCAAACTGTCTATCAGCGGCGGCGATTATACTCTATGCGACGGAGAGCCCTGCGGATGCGGCTGCGGACATTGCCACAAAAGAAGATGCCGTTTAGGCGACGAAGAATAGTATTAGGCAAGCTTGCTTGATAACATAAATAACAGTAAACGAGGAAAATAAAATGAGAATTGCAGTAACTTATGAAAATGGTCAGGTCTTTCAGCATTTTGGTCACACCGAATTTTTTAAGGTTTACGACATCGTGGACAGAAAGATAGTATTTACGGCTGTTGTCAATACCAATGGTAGCGGTCACGGAGCTTTGGCAGGAGTATTACAAAAGCTTGAAGCAGACACTCTAATATGCGGCGGTATCGGTGGCGGTGCGAAAACCGCTCTGTCTGAAGCAAACATCAAGCTTTATGGCGGCGTATCTGGAGACGCTGACGCGGCAGTTGAGGATCTTATCGCAGGCAAGCTGAAATTCAATCCCGAAATAACCTGTGATCATCATGGTGAACAACACGAGGGCGCTTGCGGTGATCACGGATGCGGTAGCCACGAGCACCACTGCGGCGAATGATTTTTTAAAGTAAGGTTTAATTAGTGGTTATCGTTGGAGTGTTTTTATGCTTTTTTAGGAAATTATAAAAACACTCCATCTACGGATTGGCAAAAAATCTTAATAATCAAACATCATGATGCAAAAATTCCCTCTCGCAAAAACTAAAAGCTTGCCATAACAAAGACACATGAAAACAAAAATCCCGTGTCGGTATTGT
>CAZLLK010000116.1:0-5091 GCA_964560435.1 uncultured Oscillospiraceae bacterium | reverse complement strand
CCAAAATTTAACTGCCTGATCGATAATTAGGATGATTACCGCAACAATTGCATACAGCATGGCAGGTACCTCCTGTGATAGATTTTCTTTGCCGTGAAGCATTACGCTTCACGGTAGATGTTTTTGATTAGTCCGAAACGGCTGCAGCGCAGCGTGGGCAAAGCTCTGGATGCTCGGCGTTTTCGCCGACGTGCTCATTGTGCATCCAGCAACGCACGCATTTCGGCACGTTGCAAGGCTCTATACGAACGGTTATTCCCTTGAATTCGTCGCCCTCGTAGCCCTCACCGCTGCCGTAAACGACCTTCGTTTCGGAGACAATGAAAATCATGGAAAGAGGCATTGCAGCAATTTTCTCGAACTGTGCCTTAGCGTTTTCAGAGACGAAGAGAGTTGCTACTGCCTCCAGCGGCTTTCCGATGGTCTTTTCCGCGCGGGCAAGCTCCAGAGCCTTGTTGACATCGTTGCGCAGAGCGATTATCAAATTGAAACGCTCATCGGTTTCAGAATCGAAAGTATACGCAGGGTTCACCTTTGGCATATCGTTGAGCATAACGTGCTCGGCGTTCGCCTTGCTGTCGTGCTTCATGGAGAGCCAGATTTCGTTTGAGGTGAAGGCGAGAATAGGTGCTATAAGACGAACCATGGCATCCAAAATCTCGTACATAGCGGACTGTGCGCTACGACGAAGCTGGCTGTCGCGTTTCTCGCAGTAAAGTCTGTCCTTGACGATGTCGAGATAGAAGTTGGACATATCCATAACACAGAATTTGTGTACTGCGTGGATTACGTTGTAGAATTCGTAGTTTTCATAAGCGGAAATGCAACGCTCGATGAGCTTGTTCGTGCGCGTAAGCGCCCACTTATCAAGCTCTTCCATATCGTCAAAGCTCAAGCGGCTGTCCGGCTCGAAGCCATCGAGATTGCCGAGCATGAAGCGTGCCGTGTTACGTATTTTGAGGTAGGTGTCGGAAAGCTGCTTAAATATTCCGTCGGAGCAACGCATATCCACGCGGTAGTCGGCACTTGCCGCCCACAGACGCATGAGGTCAGCACCATATTTCGGGATGAGGTCATCGGGAAGAACGCTGTTCCCGAGGCTCTTGTGCATCGCCTTGCCCTCGCCATCGACTGTCCAGCCGTGCGTGAGAACGGCTTTGTAGGGTGCGCTGCCTTTTGTGGCAACTGCGGTGAGGAGTGAGGACTGGAACCAGCCACGGTATTGGTCTGCACCCTCAAGATAGAGGTCAGCCGGCCAGTCAGCGGCGTTGTCGTGCTCAAGCGAAGCGTGGTGAGTTGAGCCGGAATCAAACCAGCCGTCCAGTGTGTCGGTACCCTTGGTGAAATGCTTGCCGCCGCACTTGGGGCAGACAAAGCTTTTGGGCAAAAATTCAGAGGCTTCGGTGGAGAACCAAGCGTTGGAGCCTTGCTCGCCGAAGACTTTGGAGATTTTAGCAATGGTTTCGGCAGTGCAGATAGGCTCACCACAATCCTCGCAATAAAGAACGGGGATGGGTAGACCCCACTGACGCTGACGGGAAATGCACCAGTCGGAGCGCTCGCGCACCATGGAAACAATGCGGTCGTGACCCCATTCGGGAAGCCATGTTACGTTGTCGCAGGCTTTTGCGGCTTCTTCCTTGAAGGCGTCCACGGAGCAGAACCATTGGTCTGTTGCGCGGTAGATTATGGGGTTTTTGCAGCGCCAGCAATGGGGATAAGGATGGGTTAGTGTCTGCGAGGCAAGCAGAGCACCGCAGTCCAATAAATCCTGCCAGATTGCGTCGTTTGCATTTGAGTAGAACATACCCTCGTATTTTCCAGATTCACTTGTCATGATTCCGCGGTCGTCTACGGGGACGATGATACCAATTTTGGTTTTGCCGCTGTAATCGTATTTCTGGCAGACCATATAGTCTTCCATACCGTGGCCGGGAGCGGTGTGGACGCAGCCGGTACCAGCTTCAAGCGTAACGTGGTCACCGTTAATGATGATGCTATCACGGTCATAGAGCGGATGCTTTGCACGCATAAATTCGAACTCCGAGCCTTTAAGCTCGCCGAGAATTTCAAAGCTCTCGATGTCCACAGCCTTAGAAACGCTCGCGAGAAGCTCCTTTGCGAGGATGTAAACCTCACCGTTCGGTGCTTTTGCCAAAACATAGTCGAGGTTGGCGTTCAGGCTGATAGCAAGGTTGCCCGGAATTGTCCAGGTGGTGGTCGTCCAAATGACGAAATATGTTTTGTCGAGGTCGGCAAAGCTTGAAAGCTTGCCGTGGTCGTCTGTTACTTTGAACTTTACAAAGATAGATTTGCAGCTGTCGTCAGCGTATTCGATTTCGGCCTCTGCAAGTGCGGTTTCATCGTGGCAGCACCAGTAAACGGGCTTTTTGCCGCGGTAGATGTAACCTTTTTCGTACATCTTGCCAAAAACCTTGACCTCTTCCGCCTCAAACGCGGGGTCCATGGTGAGATAGGGCTTGTCCCATTCACCAATAACGCCAAGACGCTTAAATTGGTCACGCTGAATATCTACGAATTTTGCGGCAAAATCACGGCAGGCGTCGCGAAATTCGGGAATAGACATCTTTTTTCTGTCAAGCTTGTTCTGCTTGATGATGGCACTTTCGATTGGCATTCCATGATTGTCCCAGCCGGGGACATAGGGAGCCTGAAATCCGGACATGTTCTTATATCGAATGATAAAATCCTTCAGGCATTTGTTCATGGAAGTGCCCATGTGAATGAAGCCGTTTGAAAACGGAGGTCCATCGTGAAGAATAAAACGGGTCTTTCCTTCATTGCGGGCTATCATCTTGTGGTATATGTCGTTATCATACCAGCTTTTAAGCATATCCGGTTCGCGTGTCGGCAGTGACGCACGCATTGCGAAATCGGTCTGAGGAAGGTTAACGGTTTTGTTGTAATCCTGTGACATTTGGCGTTGGCTCCTATCTGAATAAGTGATACCAAAAGCTGCTCGAAAATTATATTCTTTTTGGCTTTTCGGCTGCTACCCCCCGACCTCAAGGGCGAAAGGTAAGTTCGAAACAAGTTTCTAACTTTTTGTTTTGAGTGTGTGACGCACGTTCTGCGGACAACCACAGCACGTGCACGGTATAAAATAGATGCGGGGCGGGGCACAGCACTTCAGCGTATTATGCCCCGCCCCGACAATATTTAGTGTGAAAAATTGAGCTAAATACAAAACACAATTTTTAAGCGTGCCGCGCGCCTGGGTTTGGTAGCAGCGGCACATACAATTAATCGCCGTTTTCTTATAAGGGCTTTAGTGCGGGTGCGAATGAAGCGCTAATCGTTTATTTTCCGAAACGAAGATTATCAAATGAGAACTGACTCGTCGGCGTTGTCGTGCTGTTTGAAGAGAACTGACGGGTCGGCTCCTCTAATCTGTTAACTGGAGTATCTGCTGAGTCGGTTACGACACGGCGAATTTCATCGGATGCTTCGCCGGAGTCGGAAAGCTTTTCGACAGAGCTTTCGATGCTGCGGACAGTTTCTTCGACAGTTTCGGGGGTAGACGCAGGACGAGCAATATCCTCCAGCTTCAAGCCCTTCAAATTGTCAAGAAAGTTAAGCTGCTTTGAGCAAAGCATACGCATATTTTCTATGTATTGAGTGCTTTCGCGCTTTGCTTCGAGAAGCATTGATTCCTCGGTTGTGCGCTGAGTATATGCTTCGCGGGTAATGCGTTCTGACTCAGAGCGCGCATTGGCAAGTAATTCCTCAGACTTTTTGCGAGCATCCTCCTCAATCTGAACGCTCAGCTTCTGAGCGGAAAGCAGGGTGAGACGCATAGAGTCTTCTGTGGCTCTGTATTCTTCAATCTTATCCACGAGGACTTTCATTTTACTTTTTAGAACCATATTTTCCTTTGCGATTGCCGCATAATCGTTTGCGGCTTCGTCCAGAAAATTATCCACGGCTCCCATGTCGTAGCCGCCGAAGATTGCTTTTTCAAAGGTTTTCTCTCTAAAATTCTGAGGTGTCAGCATATCAATATCCCTTTCTATCTTGCGAAGCGCAAAAATCTATAACGGTTACTTAATTGCGTTTAACAGGTGATACAAAAAATTAATGGAACGTAACTGCGACTGCCGCAACTTTGTTTTCGGAAAAACCGAAAACAGATGGGGTTGCGTTCCGCATTTAACTGAGAAAAGAAACAGGGGGGCGTGTCTATAAATATAGACTGCTGTTTTCTATTTCGTCGATGAGATCACCCATCACATCCACGTTATAGGGAGTGATTATGTAGGTGTTGGCGGCAATTTTTTTGATTTTTCCGTCGAGAGCATAGGCAACGCCGCTCAAAAAGTCGATAAGACGGCGAGCAGTGTCCTTGCTTGTTTGCTCAAGATTCATGACGACGCTGCGTCTTTCACGGAGGTGATCTGCGATTTCTGCAGCGGTTTCAAAGCGCTCAGGCTTGACGAGGACGACCTGTGCCGGAGAGCCTCCGCCAAGATTAACCACCTTGTCCCGTTTTGCGGGAGCAACAGGATGAGTATCAAAATCGGAGAAAGGATTGCGGCGCTCTGAAGAAGCCGCGTATCTTCTCTGACTTTCGGCAGCCGGAACGCGTGTTTCTGCCGGAGACTCGGCAAACTCGTCACCGAAATCGTCATATTCATCGCCGCTGTAAGGACGAGTGAGCTTTTTAAGCTCGTCTAACAGACCCATAATTATGACCTTTCTCTTCATGGTGCATAAACACAAAACGAATATGTGGTGGAGCGCTTTGCGTATCGGCCACTTGTGTGCGGCCGGCACATTATATGAAGTTAAGAATTGTTATTTAAGTAGCGTAAAAAATTGAACATCGGGCAAAAAAGGAGAAATAGTGCAGTTTGGCTAATCTTCTTTTGTCGGATATGCACGGGCACCAAAAATCGCAGAGCCGACCCGAACCATATTCGAGCCCTCCGCAATGGCTTCCTCAAAATCTCCGCTCATGCCCATAGATAGAAAATCCATGCTGACATTATCGTATTTTTTTGCTGAATTGTCAATAAAAAGCTGACGCATACGGGCGAAATAGGCTCGATTTTCTCCTGCGGAGTTTGAAAT
>CAZLLK010000115.1:0-5440 GCA_964560435.1 uncultured Oscillospiraceae bacterium | reverse complement strand
CCAAAGATAAGCCCTTACGGACAGGCGGGTCGGTTGCCGTGCGGTAGAATCCGCATTATTGATTGAGTTAGAAGCTCAAATTTTATAAGTTGATTACTTTATAATCTCATCTTGTGAAACGGTCAATAAGAGCAGCAACCGAATTTGCTGAACCACTCTTTCTCATATATTCCGCAACGAAACTGGTATTTAGTACCTTTTTTTCGTGTATTTTTTGCGGAAAAAGTGGGGGATTCCATTTGACTGTTATTAAACGCAGATGACGCTGTCATCTGCGTTTTTTGTTTTATCGGGCATTATATGATTAACTTCAACATTTTACCCACGACAAGGAGGATAGAGCTATGAATTTGGAACATCAGAAGTCTGCACCAATTTGCGAGGCGCTTGAACAATTCCAACGTCGACGCGTTGTTCCCTTCGATGTACCCGGGCACAAGAGAGGCCGCGGCAATCCTGAGTTGGCAAAGCTTCTTGGAGACCGATGCGTTGGGCTTGACGTAAATTCCATGAAGCCTTTGGACAGCCTGTGCAACCCTGTGTCCGTTATCCAAGAAGCCGCAGATTTGGCCGCCGAAGCCTTTGGCGCTCAGCACGCCTTTTTCATGGTAAACGGCACCACCGGAGCTGTGCAAAGCATGGTGCTTTCGGTTTGCAAGGCGGGTGACAAGCTTATTCTTCCCCGCAATGTCCATAAAAGCGTTATCAATGCGCTGATACTTTGCGGAGGTATCCCCGTTTACATCAACCCCTCCATCAACCCCAAAATCGGTGTGGCTCTCGGCATGGAGATTTCTGCTATCGAAACAGCCATTCAGGAAAACCCAGACGCTGTGGCGGTGTTTGTCAACAACCCCACCTACTACGGCATCTGCTCTGACCTTCGAGCGATATGCAAGCTTGCTCACGACCACGGAATGAAGCTGCTGGTGGACGAAGCCCACGGCACACATTTTTACTTCGGCCAAGACCTCCCACCCTCTGCCATGGCGGTTGGTGCGGATATAGCCGCCGTCTCCATGCACAAATCCGGTGGAAGTCTGACCCAAAGCTCCATTCTTCTCACCGGAAACGGTGTGGATCACAGTCATGTCCGCCAGATAATCAATTTGACGCAAACCACCAGCGCCTCCTACCTCTTACTCGCAAGTCTGGATCTTTCGCGCCGTAATCTCGCGCTGCGTGGTCGTGAATCCTTTGCAAAAGTGGTGCAAAGGGCGGAATATGCCCGAGGCGAAATCAACGGTATCGGAGGCTATTATGCATATAGTCGAGAGCTGATTGATGGAGTCAACGTTTGTGATTACGATGTAACCAAGTTGTCAGTATTTACGCAGGGAATTGGTCTCACCGGCATTGAGATATATGACCTGCTTCGGGACGAATATGACATTCAGATTGAATTCGGCGACATTGGAAACATTCTTGCTTATATCTCCATCGGTGACCGAATTCAGGACATCGAGCGTCTGGTAGGTGCTCTCGAGGATATTAAGAGACTTTACGAAAAGAATCCTTCCGACCAATATTTCGGCTATTTTATTCAGCCGGAGGTCGTCTACTCTCCCCAAAAGTCGTTTTATTCTGAAAAAGAGCCCTTGCCCATCCGTCAGGCGGCAGGCAGAGTCAGCGGCGAGTCTGTAATGTGCTATCCCCCCGGAATTCCGATAATTTCGCCCGGTGAGCGCGTGACTAAGGAGATTATTGACTACATTCTCTTTGCCCGCGAAAAGGGCTGTTCCCTTCAGGGTGCTGCCGACCCACGCACAGATTATCTTCAGGTCATAAAGGAGTGATTGCACATGAATATGTGGTTTTCCGAGCTTCATACCGAGAATGTGAAAATGAGCATCCGCATCAATCAGCAACTTTTCTCTGCCGAAAGTGAGTATCAGCGTATCGACGTATTTGAAAGCCCCGAATTTGGCCGTTTTCTCACCTTGGACGGGAACGTAATCTTCTCTGAGGCAGATGAGTTTATCTACAACGAGATGGTAACTCACGTGCCTATGTCCGTTCATCCCGGTGTAAAAAGAGTGCTTATAATTGGCGGCGGTGACGGTGGCGTGGCACGTGAATTCACTGCCTACCCCGAAATCGAGCAAATAGATGTGGTTGAACCGGACGAGATTTTCGTACAGGCCTGCCGCGAGTTCTTTCCCGATGCCGCTAAAGGCTTTGAGGACCCACGTGTAAATATCATTCACAAGGATGGCCTTCGCTTTCTGCGCGGACGAACAGCGGACTATGACATCATAATTAACGATTCAACCGACCCCTTTGGTCACACCGAGGGCTTATTTACAAAGGAGTTCTATGGCAGCTGCTATCGTGCGCTAAAGGACGACGGCATTATGGTCTATCAGCACGGCAGTCCTTTTTTTGACGAGGACGAGGCAGCGTTTTGCTCAATGCATCGAAAGGTATTCCAGAGCTTCCCCATCAGCCGGGTTTATCAGGCACATATACCAACCTGCCCTTCCGGCTACTGGATGTTTGGTTTTGCTTCTAAAAAATATCACCCCATCAACGACTTCAGCCCCACTCAGTGGAAAAACCGCAAAATCAAAACTCAATATTACACAACCAACCTGCATCTTGGGGCTTTTATGCTTCCGAAGTATGTAGAGGATTTACTCATAAACGCGGAGGACGCAGGCAGCAAAGCTTACTGACAACCCCACGCATAATTATGTCCATTCTTTTCGTTAAGCTAAAGGCACAAAATGACCGCAAAGAGGAATGGTAATGAATTGTACAAGTGTTGCGGTTGCCCATAGAGCAAGCAACATTCACTTTAAATCAGAAAAATTTAAAACTTTTACTTTCAGGAGGAATTTACTAATGGCTAAACTTCTTATCATCGGTTGCGGCGGAGTTGGCTCCGTTGCCATAAGCAAATGCTGCCAGAACAGTGCTGTGTTCACTGACATCTGCATCGCCAGCCGCACGAAATCCAAATGCGATGCGCTGAAAGCAAAGCTGGAGGGTAAAACCAGCACCCGCATTACCACAGCTCAAATCGACGCAATGGATGTGCCCTCTCTTACTGACCTGATTCGCAAATACGCACCTGACGTAGTACTTAACGTAGCACTTCCATATCAGAACATTGCCATTATGGATGCCTGCCTCGCTGCCGGCACTAACTATATCGACACAGCCACCTATGAGCCGGAGGACATCAACGATCCGGATTGGCGTCCCATATACGAAAAGCGCTGCGAGGAACTGGGCTTCTCCGCCTATTTCGACTACTCCTGGCAATGGGCATATCAGGAAAAGTTCAGGGAAGCAGGGCTTACCGCCGTGCTTGGCTGCGGCTTTGACCCCGGTGTTACCAACGTATTTTCCGCCTATGCGCTGAAACACTATTTCGATGAAATCAACAATATCGACATTTTGGATTGCAACGGCGGTGACCACGGCTATCCCTTTGCCACAAATTTTAATCCCGAAATCAATCTGCGCGAAGTGTCGTCCCCCTGTTCCTATTGGGAAAACGGACATTGGGTAGAAATTCCCGCAATGTCTGTTAAAGCCGAGTACGACTTCGAGCAGGTGGGCAAAAAAGACATATATCTTATGCACCACAACGAAATCGAGTCACTGGCTATAAATATCCCCGGAATTGAGCGCATCCGCTTTTATATGACTTTTGGGAACAGCTATCTGACTCATATGAAATGCCTTGAAAACGTTGGTATGCTCTCCACAATACCCATAGAGTATCAGGGGCAGAAAATTGTACCTATCCAGCTTCTGAAGGAGCTTCTGCCCGATCCCGCGTCTCTCGGCCCTCGCACGGTTGGCAAGACAAACATCGGGTGCATCTTTACCGGCAAAAAGGAAGGTGAAGAGAAGGCACTAAAAATCTACAACATATGTGACCATCAGGAAAGCTACCGCGAGGTGGGCAGTCAGGCTATTTCGTACACAACAGGCGTCCCTGCCATGATATTCTCCATGCTGGTCGCCGACGGACGCTGGCGTAAACCAGGAGTATACAACGCGGAGCAATTCGATCCCGATCCTTTCATGGAAGAGCTGGGCAAATGGGGGCTGCCTTGGGTCATCGACGAAAACCCGGTGATGGTGGGCTAATGGAATTCGATCTTCTTCCTACTCCCTGCTATATTCTTGATGAGGGCAAGCTCACTGCTAACCTTGCTGTGTTGAAACAGGTGCAGGATGACACCGGCTGTAAGATATTGCTTGCGCAAAAGGCCTTCTCAATGTTTGCCGAGTATCCCCTCATGCGCAAATATTTGTCCGGCACAACCGCCAGCAGTCTCTTTGAGGCCAGACTTGGTGCGGAGGAAATGGGCGGAGAGACTCACATCTTCTCCCCTGCCTATAAGGACGCGGATTTTGACGAAATTGCGTCACTCTGCGGTCATATCGTATTCAATTCATTTGCGCAGCTAGAAAAATTCCGTAGTCGCTGCAAAGTAGCCAGCATCGGAATCCGAATTAACCCGGAGTGTTCGACGCAGGATCATGCTATCTACGACCCCTGTGCACCCGGCAGCCGTCTTGGTGTTACCGAAGACAGCTTCCATCCGGAAATACTGGACGGCGTGGAGGGGCTACACTTCCACACCCTATGCGAGCAGGACGCCGATGATCTTGTTGCGACATTAGCGGCGGTGGAAGTGAAATTCGGAAAACATCTGCATCAGATGAAGTGGCTAAATATGGGTGGAGGTCATCACATCACCCGCCCCGGTTACAACATTCCGTTGCTCGAGAAGTGTATCCGCCATATGCAAGAAAAATACGGTCTGGAAGTCTATCTCGAACCGGGCGAGGCCGTGGCACTCCATGCCGGTTACCTCATCACCGAAGTGCTGGATATTGTTGAAAACAGAGGTATCGCAAATCTCATTCTGGACGCCTCAGCAGCTTGCCATAATCCCGACGTGCTTGAAATGCCGCTGCGTCCACTCCTTGAGGGTTCAGGTCAGCCGGGAGAAAAAGCATACACATACCGCCTAAGCTCCTGCACTTGTCTTGCAGGCGACATTTTCGGCGATTACTCCTTCGATCATCCTGTTGGAATCGGTGATCGGCTGTGCTTTAATAATATGGCGATTTATTCCATGGTCAAAAACAACACCTTCAACGGCATACAATTGCCTTCCATAGCCGCCATGGCGAAGGACGGCAACTGCCGTATCATAAAGAGCTTCGGATATGATGATTTCAAATCCCGACTTTCTTAACTCAATATTGACAGTCTGAAAATACAGAAAAAGGTGAAAGCTATGCGCAATGTAACCATCGGAGCAGTGCAGATGCAGTGTTCCTCAAAGCAGGAGGAAAACTTGGATAAAGCGGAGGCTCTGGTGCGAAAAGCAGCCGCAAGCGGTGCTAATGTCATACTGCTGCCCGAGCTGTTCGAGTTCCCCTATTTTTGTCAGGAAAGGCAGTATTGCTA
>CAZLLK010000114.1:0-5469 GCA_964560435.1 uncultured Oscillospiraceae bacterium | reverse complement strand
ATGTTTTCCAAAATACTTATTGCTAATCGAGGCGAAATAGCTGTCCGTATTATCCGTGCCTGCAAAGAGATGGGTATTGCCACCGTTGCGGTCTTTTCGGAAGCCGACGCGGGCGCACTACATGTAGCTTTGGCTGATGAGAGCTTTTGCATAGGAAAGGCAGATGCCGCCGACAGTTATCTAAACGAGGAGCGGATTATAAGCACCGCGCTTGTTTCCGGCGCACAGGCTATTCATCCCGGATATGGGTTTTTATCTGAAAACTCACATTTTGCTCAGTTATGTGAGAAAAACAACCTTGTCTTTATAGGACCGACAACAGAAAACATGAGGTTGCTAAGCGATAAGGAACAAATTAAACGATTGGTGTCCGAAGCAGGGCTCTCCGTTATTCCAGGCTCGGCAATTCTGGATACAGTTCAAGCTGCCGCCTTTGCTGCTAAAAAAATCGGGTATCCTATTATGCTTAAAGCGCGTTCCGGTGGCGGCGGACGTGGAATTCGCCTTGTTAGAGAAGAATCAGAGCTCGAAACAGCTTTTTTGTCCGCAACGTCCGAAAGCATATCAGCGTTTGGTGACGGTGCAGTATACATGGAAAAATACATACATCCGGCGAGACACATCGAAATGCAGGTGTTGGCGGACGAGGACGGTAATGTTATTTGTCTTGGTGAGCGTGACTGTTCTATACAACGCAAAAATCAGAAACTAATTGAGGAATCGCCCTCCCCCGCCGTTGATGAGAAGAAAAGATACGCAATCATAGAACAAGTGACCAAAGCCGTGAAGCAATTGGAATATGTCGGCGCTGGCACTTTGGAATTTCTTCTCGACGAAAACGATAATTTCTTTTTCATGGAAATGAACATCCGCCTTCAGGTTGAGCACACCGTAACGGAATCACTCACGGGAATTGACCTTGTAAAGTGGCAGATCCGCGTTTCTGCGGGAATTCCTTTGAATTTAGAGCAAAAGGACATCGTTTTGAAAGGCTCCTCTATTGAATGCCGTATCAATGCACTCGCACCGGGAACAGTTGGGTTTTTGCATATACCGGGCGGTCCCTTTGTGCGCTTTGATACTTTCCTGATGACAGGTGTTCGAATTACTCCGTATTACGATGCTTTGCTTGGAAAACTGATTGTATATGCTGGAACCCGTGAAGAAGCTCTCCGAAAAATGAAGTCCGCACTCTGTGAACTGGTAATCGAGGGAGTGCAAAACAATATAGAAGAACAGATTAATATCATTAGTAATAATAAATTTATGAGTGGAAAATACAATCTGTGTTTTTTCGATAAGTGAGGTGTTTCGTTTGTCATTTGCTCAGTTTTTACATAAACCCAAAAATGAACTTGAAAAAGGCGGAAGAGCGGCCGCCCCAGTGCTTGCGGATGAAAACGAACCGTCAGAAGTATGTCCAAACTGTCATAAACAGGTTCCTTTAAGCCAGATTTGGGGCAATTATCACGCCTGTTACTGTGGGTATCATTTCCGTATGAACGCACGGCAGCGTATCAGTTTTATAACGGATACTGATACCTTTCAGGAAACGGATGAAACCATTATCACAAAGGATACACTCGACTTCCCTGGCTACAAAAGGAAGCTTGAAACGACACAAAAAGCTTGTGGCGAACTTGAGGCGGTGATTTGCGGGAAGGCGAAAATCTGCGGTAATACCTGCTGTCTGTTTATTATGGAACCGTACTTTATGATGGGCAGTATGGGAACAGTGGTAGGCGAGAAGATTACGAGGTTGTTTGAATACGCAACAGAGCAGAGGCTTCCTGTTGTAGGTTACACCGTTTCCGGCGGAGCCCGAATGCAGGAAGGCATTCTTTCACTGATGCAGATGGCGAAAACCAGCGGAGCTGTAAAGCGTCACAGCGATCAAGGACTCTTTTATCTGGCAATTTTGACTGACCCAACAACAGGCGGAGTTACAGCAAGTTTTGCCATGGAAGGTGATATTATAATTGCCGAACCGGGAGCCACAGTGGGCTTCGCGGGTGCAAGAGTCATTGAACAGACGACTCGTAAAAAACTGCCAGTAGGTTTTCAAAAATCCGAATTCCTGTTGGAGCATGGTTTTGCGGATGCAATTGTTCCGAGGCAAACTCAAAAACAAACTGTCTCCAATCTGTTAAGAATGCACTGCGGAGGAACAAGTAATGAGTAAATCTGCTTTTGATAAGGTTATGCTTGCGCGGGCCAACAACAGGCCAACAGGCACAGATTACATAGAATACATTTTTTCTGACTTTTTCGAATTGCACGGTGATAGACGTTTTGGGGACGATCCGGCAGTTGTTGGTGGTGTAGCTCTTTTAGACAGGCTTCCTGTCACCGTTATCGCGATTGAAAAAGGTCATAATGCAAAAGATCGCGTAGCGCGAAATTTCGGTGCTCCGAATCCAGAAGGATACCGAAAAGCACTTCGGCTAATGAAGCAGGCTGAGAAATTTCACCGTCCGGTTATATGTTTTGTAGATACGTCCGGCGCATTCTGCGGAATAGGTGCCGAGGAACGCGGACAAGGTCAGGCGATTGCGGAAAATCTGATGGAGATGACGACACTGAAAGTACCTGTTATCTCAATTTTAATCGGAGAAGGCGGAAGTGGAGGAGCGCTCGCTCTTGCTGTTGCTGATCGGGTATGGATGCTGGAAAATTCAATCTATTCGGTAATCTCTCCCGAGGGCTGCGCCAGTATTTTATGGAAGGACTCTGGACGTGCGACCGAAGCTGCTGAGAGCCTGAAACTAACGGCTCAAGACGCCCTCTCAATGTCTGTTGTTGAAAAGATTATTCCAGAAAAAGATCTGGGAAACGGCAGTTTTTATGAAGGCATGAAGGCCGAACTATCCAAGCAGTTACAGTCTTTGATGACAGCTTCCTGTGAAGAGCTGATTAAAAAGCGTTACCAGAGGTTTCGGTCAATCGGTAAGCCAAATCTATAAGGAGGTTGACGAACAATGCCGTTTTCAACTTTGCCATACAAAAGACGTGCTTTTTATTATGAAACCGATAAAATGGGGATTGTACACCACTCCAACTATATCCGCTGGATTGAGGAAGCCCGGCTGGATTTTTTGCAGCAGACTGGATTGAATTATGAGGATATGGAGAAAAACGGGATTATTATGCCGGTTATTGAAGTCTCCTGCAAATATATCTTTTCCATACGTTTTAACGAGGCAGTTAATATTTATACAAAGCCAATTTTTTTCAATGGAATCAAAGCGGTGTATAGATATGAAATATATACAGAGGACAATGAAATGCTTGCCGCATCCGGCGAGAGTAGCCATTGTTTTCTGGATGATGCCAAAAGAGTGCCTTTAAGCTTAAAAAAGCGATATCAAGAGTTTTACGAAAGAGGCATGGCTTTACTTAAGGAGAAAGAAACATGAGCATCTACCAGCAGTTTTGCGAAGAACGATTTGATGAGGACGGGAATCTGTTTGATTTTAAAATTAAGTATCCTGACAATTTCAACTTTGGTTATGACGTAGTAGACCTTATTGCCGAGACAGAGCCTGAAAAAGCAGCACTTGTCTGGTGCAATGCCGAAGGTTCGGAGCTTGTTCTCACTTTTCGGGATATGCAGGTGTTGAGCAACAAAGCGGCAAATGTATTTCGCGCTCGCGGAATTGTCAAGGGTGACAAAGTCATGGTCATGCTGAAACGGCACTACGAGTACTGGTATACTGCCGTTGCCCTGCACAAGCTGGGAGCGGTGCTTGTTCCAGTAACCCATATGCTGACTGTAGAAGATATTGAATACCGTATTAACAGCGCAAAAATCAAAGCCGTGGTTTGTACTCCGGAGGATGATGCACCACAAAAGATATTGTCGGCAAAGGAAACATGTGAAAGCCTCTGTGCTTTATGGACGGTTCAGAAAACAGTGGATAGATTTATGAACCTGACTGAAGAAACACAGTCAGCAACTGAGGTTTTGGAACGTCAGCCAACACTTGCGGAGGATCCTATGGTTATGTATTTTACCTCTGGGACGACGGGATACCCTAAGGGGGTTATTCACGACCATACATATCCCCTATCTCATATCATCACCGCAAAGTACTGGCAGCAGGTCATTGACGGAGGACTGCATTTTACTGTTGCCGAAACAGGCTGGGCAAAAACCTCTTGGGGCAAAATTTACGGTCAATGGCTTGCCGGAAGCACAGTTATGGTTTTTGACTTTGATAATTTTGATCCTAAACAACTTATGACAATTATTAACCGATATCAGGTGTCGACGTTCTGTGCTCCTCCCACAGTGTACAGATACCTCGTTAAAAAAGGCATGGTGGATATGCCGAGCCTAAAACACGCCTCTACTGCTGGAGAAGCTTTGAATCCAGAGGTTTTCAATTGCTTTGTTGCGCGTACCGGAATACCCCTTATGGAGGGCTTTGGTCAGACAGAGTCCGCATTGATTCTTGGGAACCTTGCTGGAGGTATTTCCCGGCCCGGATCAATGGGAAAGCCATCTCCGCTTTACCATGTAGAACTTTTGAAGGATGACGGAACGCCTGCTGAAGTCGGTGAAATAGGTGAACTTGTCATCGTTCCTCAAGGAGATGGGAAACAGCCGGGCATTTTCGTCGGATACCATGACAATCAGGAATTATACAATCATGTTTGGCGCGGAGGAGTCTATCACACTGGGGACACCGCATGGAAGGATAAGGACGGGTATTTCTGGTTTAACGGGCGTATCGACGATGTTATTAAGACTGGTGGATTCCGTGTTGGACCTTTTGAAATCGAGAATGTTTTGATGGAGCATCCTGCGGTAATGGAATGCTCGGTAATAGGCGTTCCGGATGAACTGCGCGGACAAGCTATCAAGGCGGTTGTTGTACTATCTCCCGGATACGAGGCAACCACTCCGCTACAAAAGGAGATTCGTGAATTCTGCAATACAAGAGTGGCAGAATATAAATGGATTCGGTTCATAGAATTCGTAGCAAGTATGCCGAAAACAATAAGTGGGAAAATTCGTAAGATAGAGTTAAGAGCATAGTTTTAATCTCTCAGAAATTTTGAAAGAACACTTCATTACATAACCGTCGGGAGGCATATATCCGTTACCAGCGATAGTATGCGTGAAATTATTAGGCTAATTATCCTCCATTTTAGCCTCCCATGTGTAGTACAGACATTACGTCATCTACTCATGGAAAAAATGGCTCAATAATGTGTACGCCTAAGTACAAGTCTGTGAAAAATATTCTCAAATCACTGCTCGATGCCCCAATGCTGGTTAGGCCTTAGATATATGAACGGCAGGTCTTGTTCTTCTGTGTCTTTTTATAGGTCAAGATTTATTCCAGAAAACAATATCCCTATTGTGATAAGATACAGTAAGCATGGGGGGTGAACACCCGATACCCCGGGAGAGCGTCTGACTGGCAGTCAGAAGGTCAGCGGTTCGATCCCGCTTATCTCCAC
>CAZLLK010000113.1:0-5614 GCA_964560435.1 uncultured Oscillospiraceae bacterium | reverse complement strand
ATATGGTGCTTGTGATGATAGAATATACCATATATTGTGCAAAAAATGACGGAAAACGCAACCTAAGCACAAAAAACGCACTGCATCCAAAACTCGGGATACAGCACGTTTTTTTGATTGCAGGAAGGTCAATCCTCGTCATGTTCGCCGCGATGATCACGAAACAGAAGTGAAATACACCAAATGGCGGCAAGTCCCACCAGAGTGTAAATGACGCGGCTGAGAGTTGCTGTTTGTCCCCCAAAAAGAAAGGCGACTAAATCAAAACGGAAAAGACCGACCAGGCCCCAGTTAAGTCCGCCGATAATGGCGAGAATAAGGGCGATTCTATCTATAATCATATTCAACCTACGCTCCTTTACTTAGCTTCGGTGATATGATATGTGGTTTTTTTAAATTTATTCATGTCGAACTTTTATAGTATTGTTTCGGCGTGCCTTGTAACGTGACAGCCTACGTTTACTACACAGGGAAGTCCAGCTATATGTGTTGGATATGCTTCTATGTTAACTGCAAGTGCGGTTGTTGTGCCGCCGAAGCCTTGCGGGCCAAGCCCGAGAGCGTTTATGCGTTTTAAAGCCTTTTCTTCAAGCTCTGCGTAAAACGGGTCTTGATTTCGCTTGTCCATGGGGCGAGTAAGTGCTTTTTTTGCGATAAGAGCCGCCATTTCGAGAGTTCCGCCAAGACCAACACCTAGAATAACCGGCGGACAGGGGTTTGAACCGGCCTTGTCAACGGTTTCGACTATGAAGTCCAAAATTTCGTCGACTGTGCAGGAGGGCAGGAACATCTTAACGGCGCTCATGTTCTCGCTTCCGAAGCCTTTCGGCGCGAGAGTAAGCTTGAGGGCGTCGCCCGAAACGATGCGCGTATGTATAACAGCGGGAGTATTGTCACCCGTGTTTTCGCGGCGCAGAGGGTCTTTTACAACGGATTTGCGAAGAAAGCCCTTTTCATAGCCCTGACGTACACCTTCATTTATCGAGTCTTCGAAACTTCCGCCCGTAATGTGCAAATCCTGACCGACTTCTGCAAAAACGACGGCCATACCAGTGTCTTGGCAAATCGGGAGACGCTCGCTTTCTGCGAGAGTATAGTTTTCGCGCAAATCGCGCAAAACGTCCTTCCCTGCGGGGGATTTTTCGGACAGCGAAGCGCAGTCGATAAGCGTTCTTATATCATTGGGCAAAATGGTGTTGGCCCTGATGCAAAGCTCTGCAACGGCTTCGATTATTGTTTGACAGCTTATATCCCGCATGGCAGGTTCTCTCCTTCACGGCTGATGATAGTCGGCTTTCGGGTTATGGACGAGCGTGTTTTGAAAAATAGAAAAAATTTTCTTTCGACAAAAGTAGTGCCCGTTTGCTATTTACAAATCGGTAAAAAAAGATTATTCTCTCATTACAGCTTATCCAATGGCGCGCTTGATTGCGTGCCGGGCTCATATCTTTATCCCACAACCCTGTTTTTGGCGGGCCGCATTTGCGTCCCGCCGCTTTTTTTGCTTTTGGGACAAGCTTATTTTGTGCAAATATAAATGAGAATACCGATGGCAATTTGAACAATCAAAATTGCGGGAAAGCCTAGTGTAAATTTTTTGTGCAAGGTTTTATGCCGAAAGGCGTAAATGCCTGCGATTCCGCCAATGCTTCCCCCGATTGCGGCAAATAGAAAGAGCGTTTTTTCAGGAATGCGCCATTTTTGGTGTGTGGCTTTGTGCTTGTCGATGCCCATGATAATGAAAGCTGTAAGGTTTATTATTGCGAGGTAGAGCCAAAGTATGTACAAGGGATTTTGCCATAAAAAATCAAAAAATCGCATTATCCCTTTCCCCTTTTCTGCAGATTGCCGCTGTTAGGGGCTTTTTTTGCGCCGTTTTGGGGATTTGCACCGGAGTAAGAGTTCGGAGTGGAAGCTAGGTTTACGGTTTTGCCGCCCATGTTCTTTGCGCCGTTTTGGTCTTTCGCACTGCCGTAAGACTTCGGCGCAGAAGCTGAATTTGTGGGCTTGCCGCCGAAAGGAGCTTTCTTCGCGCCGAATTCGTTAGCGGCTCCACCATAAGGCTTAGGCGATGTTCCGTCTTTTTTTATGCCGGAGGACGGTTTGGTCGAGGTTGTAACCTTCGCAGTTTTGCCGCCCAGACCCTTTGCTCTGCCTGAAACTTTGACTGACTCAGAAGGCTGGGTCGTGGATTTGTTCTTTCCCTTTTGGTCGGGCTGACCCTTGCTGCCGTCCTTTGCGTTACCTTTGTAACCTGTGTGTTGTGCGTTGTCGGGACGGACAAGGCATTTTTTGTCGAAGCCTATGAGATCCTCCCTGTTCGCTACCTTCAAGGCCTCAATGACAAGACGGCGTTTTTCGGGGCGTTTCCACTGCAAAAGAGCACGCTGAAGCTCTTTTTCATGGAAGGATTTTGCGACATAGACTTCCTTCATTGTGCGCGGGTCAAGTCCTGTGTAATACATACAGGTGGATATGGTTCCAGGTGTGGGGTAAAAATCCTGAACCTGCTCGGGCTGACGTCCGCGTGACTGGAGATATTCTGCAAGATTGACAGCGTCAGAAAGCGTACAGCCCGGGTGCGAGGACATGAGATAGGGCACGACATACTGTTCCTTTTCGTAACGCTGGTTTAGACGTGAGTACTTATCCATAAAACGTTCATAAACATCGATGTGCGATTTTCCCATGCAGTCCAGAACGCCGTCAATGCAATGCTCGGGCGCGACCTTGAGCTGTCCACTGATGTGATGGTGTACAAGCTCCGCGAAGAACTTATCGTTTTCGTCCTCAAGCATATAGTCGTAACGTATACCGCTGCGGACAAAAACCTTTTTTATACCTGGAATTTCGCGCAGCTTACGCAGAAGCTCCAGATAATCCGAATGGTCAGCATCAAGATTTTTGCAGGGAGTGGGGGCAAGGCAACGCTTATTTGCGCACATACCGTGCTCCTTTTGAATTTTACAGGATGGGTGGCGGAAATTTGCTGTCGGGCCGCCGACGTCCGAAACGTAGCCCTTCCAGAGCGGATGATGAGTCATCGCCTCAACCTCGCGGATAACGGACTCGTGACTGCGGGCGGCAATCATTCTGCCCTGATGGAAGGCAAGGGCGCAGAAGTTGCAGGCTCCGAAGCAGCCGCGGTTGTGTATGACGGAAAAGCGAACCTCCTCTATCGCGGGAACACCGCCCATTTCATCGTACATGGGGTGAACCTCGCGCGTGAAGGGAAGCTCGGCAACCGCGTCAAGCTCCTGCGTGGTAAGAAGCGGAGCGGGAGGGTTTACAACCAGCATTCGCCCCTGACAGGGCTGGCAAAGGGCTCTGCCACGAATGGAGTCGTGCTCTTCGTATTCTACGCGGGTCGCGTTTGCGTAGGCTTTTAAATCCGAGGCTGTTTCTTCGTATGAGGGGAGCATGATTTTTTCATAGCCGCACACGCTTTCGTTCGGCGCGATAAAAGCTGTGCCGAGAACATCGGTAATCTCAGCGGGGTCAACTTTTCGCTTTAAGCGTTTTGCGATTTCGCGCGTTGCGTATTCGCCCATGCCGAACACCAGCAAATCGGCCTTCGAATCAAAAAGTATGCTGCGGCGCACCTTATCGTCCCAGTAGTCGTAGTGCGAAAAACGGCGCAACGATGCCTCGAGTCCGCCAATGACGATGGGCATATCCCCGCCAAAGGCTTCCCTTGCGCGGTTCGCGTATACTATCGTCGCACGGTCGGGACGAAGACCTGCCTTTTTGCCAGGAGAGTAAAAGTCCTCGCTCCTTGGCTTTTTGGCGGAGGTATAGTGCGCGACCATGCTGTCGAGATTGCCGGCTCCGATGAAAACGCCAAAGCGCGGTTTCCCCATTTTCTCAAAAGAGGAGGCGTCGTTCCACTTTGGCTGTGAAAGGATTGCGACCTTAAATCCCATGTCCTGGAGCACTCGCGCGATGACAACGGGGCCGAAGCTCGGATGGTCAACGTATGCGTCGCCCGTGACGACGAGAAAATCGTAGCTATACCACCCGCGAGAGATCATATCTTCTTTTGAAACCGGCAAAAAATCCGTTAATTCCATTGGCGCACCATTCCTTAATAATTTGGCGAGAATAATCTTGTGTAAGTAAAAAATCGGGACAATAAAGCAGCAAAGACCTTCGCTTAAAGCTTTAGTTCCATGAGCTTCAAGGGGCATAAGCTCCCGTTTTCGCTACCTATGCAATCGAAGCCGTATTTTTCGTAGAATGCAATGGCACGCGGATTGTCTCGAGCAACATGGAGCCGAAGAGATTTTCTGCCGAGCCGCCTATAAACCGAGACTGCGTGACCTAAAAGCTGAACGCCCATATTGCGTCCACGCATATCCTTCGTTAAATAGCAGAAGCTTATCCAGCCGACATCCTCTTTTGCCATTCGCTCGGGGTCCAGTTCTATGATTCCCGCAAAATTGTCTCCGAAATAGGCCTTCATAAGCGCCTGAGGGTTGTTTTTAGAAACCTTAGTTGCGTCGCGCAGATAAGGCTCTTCGGAAAAGCCGCAAAGAGTTCCGTGCGCATTTTCCCAACCATCGCGGTAGCAGCTTGCATAAAGCTCCGCGTCTTTAGCAATGTCCATTGGAAGTATGCGGAGATTTGAAAAGTCAACCTTTTGTTTTTCTTTCCACCATTCCTGACTCGCAAATGTACTTATTTCGGTTGGAAGATGGCTGTTGTCGTTGTAATATTCGATTTCGAGCTTGCCGTTGATATAGTTGAGGCAGGCAACACAGGTGTTGTCGCCGTGGAGGATTTCGTTTATACGATTTGACGGGATGCCCATTATTCCGCTGATGAATGCGCGGATTGCCATTCCATGGCTGACGCAGGCGATAGTCTGACCGTCGTGCTTTTTCGCAAGCTCCGAAATAACGTCAGTAATGCGGGTTCTAAGGTCGTCGAAGTTCTCGCCCCCCTCGATGTCCCACTTGGCGGGGTCGCACGCAAACTTCAGCATTTGCTCAGGCTCGTCATAGGCGACATTCCCCCAGGTTTTGTCCTCCCAGACACCCATATTGACCTCTTTAAGACGTGCGTCGATGTTTAATGGAAGGTCGTGATATTTCAGAATCGCACCTGCCGTTATTTGCGTACGCTTAAGATCGCTTGCATAAACAGCATCAATTTTGATGTCGCGGAAGCGTTCGGAAAGAAGAGCAATTTGGTTGTAGCCTTTTTGGGTTATTCCTGCGTTGTAGTGGCCTTGTATGCGGCGGTACAGGTTGCCCTCGGCCTCCGCGTGCCGAATCAGATAGATTTTTGTCATATTGACCTCCAAATGTTGACCGCTTGGGGCGGGTGTGATATAAAATAAAAGAGAAATTATGTCATAATTGAAGTCGGCAACGCAAATTGCGTCTTTCAAAAAATGTTTTCTATCATTTTATAACATCTATTAGTTTTTAACAAGTGAGCAAAAAGACCTTTTTATTTGGTGTTCTTTTGAAAAATATGATATTCCGCACTATTTTAGCCATTCTTATTTGGGCTTAACAACAATTTGCAGGCCGAATAGCAATGCTCGTCAGTTTTCGGCTTTATTATTTTATTGCGCAAGATGCGCTTGGAGGTCAGAGTGAAAGTCATT
>CAZLLK010000112.1:0-5693 GCA_964560435.1 uncultured Oscillospiraceae bacterium | reverse complement strand
TGCTTAATCAATTTTTATTCTAAATATTTGTCTAACTTTTAGGGGTCAGTTCATTAACGTCCCCTGTGCTTTTCCTTTTGTTTCTGTTGACGCAGGTCATATTTCAACTGTTTCTCTTCTTCCGTTTTCTGCTTTGATTTTTCCTTACGAGCCGTCTTCGCTTGCTCCTGCTGAAGCTTCAAAGCCTGTTGCGATTTGGTTCCGACGCCCTTAAAATCAAGCTGCTTATTGATTTCTCGCTGCATTCTCTTCGGGTTAATTTGGGTTTCCCGCTTTTCTTCAGCTTTGATTGGTGGGCTGAAGATTAGCTTATTGAAGTTACAAAGAAAAAACTCGTAAATTTCGCCGTCACGAGGTTCTGCACCGAACGTGATTTTGCAGACCTCCAGTTCTCCCTCTGAAGCGCGTTCGTAAACGCCAACCCAAAACGGGTCTTCGAAAAATATTGTTAATTTGCTCTCAGTTTTTTGCATGACAAATGCCCCCTTGTAATTTCGGCAAAGAAGGGACAACCAAGGAGGCAGGTTACTGACAGAATCATTCTGCGTCCGGACTACCAGCCGGACCGTGTTTTTATCTTTGCAATATTGATTTGTAACATGGTTATACCATAAACGCGTCTGAAATTCAACACTCAACCGCTAAGTAATGCAGCGGTTCTGCTCATGCTTTTTTTGATTAATCTTTATTCGCTATCTCTTCTCTTGCCTTTTTTGTCAGCTTTGCAAATACAAGAGAATATGACCTGTCGCACAAATCACGCAGCACATCGTCTGGCACGTTGCCGTCAAGAAAAATCGAATTCCAATTGTTCTTGTCCATATAGAATCCCGGAACAATGTCCGAATATTCGTTTCGCAGAAGCTCGGCAAGCATTGGCTCACACTTTAGCTGCAACAGTTCGCGGTTGTCGTAGCCTTTATACTGGGGTCCCGGTTGGCACGTGGCGGCAAACATTTTACCACCCACAAGGTAGCGAAACCACTCCCATTCAACCTTAAAGTCTTTGACGGCGCCTGGTTTACATAACAAATATTCGTCCAGCCAGCTATACTTCTCCATTTACTTTTCTCCTTATTATTTAAGCGTTTTTTATCGGCTTGCCGTGACCAACATAAATGGTCTGCGCTCCGGTTCTTTTTATCTTTTCCACGCTTTGTTCCATAGTTTTTTTATCCTCAAAAAGCCGTGAGCCTGTTGGGCGCATCATGTTGAACATCGCATCACCGACGACAATTTCCCCGTTGTCCGTCAATACGCTAATTGAGCCTGGAGTATGCCCCGGCAGAGCTATAACGCTGGCATTTACGCCGTATTCAGAAAGATTTTGGCCGTCCTCCAGAAGGACATTCGGCTCGAAATCAGAGTATGTAGCTATTTTCAAAACTCTTTGCGAAAAATGCACCATAATTTTGCCGAACAGGGTGTCGGCATGCAGTTTGCTTGCCGTTCCATTTCCAAGCATATATTTGTCTTTTTCGCTCATGGCTATGGGCACATTAAGTCTTTTCGCCAGATATTTTGCAGAGCTTACGTGGTCAAAGTGCCCGTGTGTAAGCAGAATCAGCTTGACATTTTTTCCCTCAATGCGTTTCAAAATGCCCGGACCGTCCTTGTAATTGCAGGTATCTATCAAAATGGAACCGTTCTTTCCCGAAAGTAGATAACAGTTCGCATAGCTGAATTTCAATCTTTGAATCATAGCCGTTTTCTCCTTTGGCTTCAAATCGCATGAGATTTTCGGAATATTTGCCCATATATCGAGTATAGTACATCCGCAAGCCCGATATGTCAACGTGAAGCGGCGACAGTTTCCTGCCGCTGCTTCATGTCATTTATTCGAACTGTTTCAAACTTTCCGCAACAATTTTCCAAGCATCGGTAAGCTTTTCAAGGTTATACCCCGCATTCGCCGGACTGGTTGACGGAAGGTGAATAGCCGGAATTCCCGTCTGTGAAACGCAGTATTTTCTGTAGAGTTTGTCTGCCGTTCCGCCATTTGTAAAAATCCGATTTATACCGGCTGTTTTTGTTATTTTTCGAAGGTCATTAGGAAGAACATTGCAGATTGTGGAATCTTCTGAGCCGTTAATGTCACAGGAGGCAATAACATCCCATAGTGCTATATTGTTTTGGAGAAGTAGAGCTCCTTTTTCCGCAACTGTGTTCGGAAGCTCTTTGTCTAAAATCCCCGCCATAACTCGCCAAAAACGATTCTGTGGGTTTCCGTAGTAAAACTGCACCTCGCGCGATTTTACAGACGGAAACGACCCAAGAATGAGTACTTTTGAATTCTCGTCGAATATAGGTGGTATTGTGTGCTGTTGCATTGTCACTTTACATTTCCCCTGTTATCAGCTTAGTTTCACCCAGTATCCTTTGCCTTGAGTAGGCAAGCTCTCATACAGGGTATTATCCGATCCCAGAAACACATATGAAACCATTCTTTTCTTATTTGAATCGTATTCAGAAAATACCGTGCCGTTCATTAGTGCAGGAGTCCATTTGTTCCCGGCGGAGAAAGATGATGAGTTTATAGTTACATTTGGATTGAATTTTTGTAAGAATTTTGCTCCATCAGGATTTGAGACAAAGCTATTCGCCTCATAATCGTGCAGATAATCCTTCCACTTCACTACATAAGTTACCCCTTTTACAACATAAACCGTCCCCATTACAACTTCTGTTCCGCCATACGGCAAAGCACCCGTAGTTTTGCATAATGTTTCCCAGTTTTGAAGCGTAACGGTATCTCCAAAAATCTTGTCTCCAGAAACAAGCGTCTCCGAGCCGCTACCAGAACCCGAACTACCGATGGCACCGTGCACTGAGCAGACAAGCGCTCCGTTCTCAACCTTAATATCACCTTTGTCTGGACACTTTAAGTTATTTTTATCTGCAAGCAACGCTGGGCAATCCCCATTAATTGCTTGCTCAAGCGAATAACCGGAATCTCCCATCGACTGGTTAATAATGTAACTGTGGAGAAACTCTTGCCGGTTTGCTTCACAAACCCCTAATTCAGAGCGACTTTTGTATTGAGTTAAAGTTGGCACCATTACTACTGCCAGAACCCCCATAATCGCTATTACAACAATTAGTTCCAGCAAAGTAAAACCCTTGCTATTTTTCATTTAACCGCACCAATTAATAATATCACCTTCCCCGACTTCAAATGCTTGGAAAAGGTTAACTTATTTTGACATATTTCACAATTATTTCTAAGCTTTTTTATCTATTATGAATATTAAATATATAGCATGCATTCTCTAATGACAAGTCAAAAACAAATTTTTGTTTAGTTTGCACAAATAATCGAGTTTTTATGTGTGAGACAATGAAAGTTATTCTATTTCTCAGACTACTCGACTGCCCTCTCCCCCAGTCTTTGCATTATGGAAATTAAACATGGCGGGAGAAAATACTCCCGCCATGTGCATAAACCTATTATTTTTTGCTTTTGTCTTTATTCTTCGGGCATTATTCCGTTTGCTTCGAAGGCACTGATGAGTGACGACATTTCCGGTTTTATCACAACCGGCGGTTTTGTCGCCTTGATTGCATTGTCAACGTCCTTAAGTCCGTTGCCCGTAACTATTGAAACGACGGTCGAGTCCTTTGGGACAAGCCCCAGCTCACAGGCTTTCTTTAGCCCCGCGGTTCCTGTAACTCCTGCAGGCTCTCCAAAAACGCCGCAGGTCTTACCAAGAAGCTTCTGCGCCGCCATAATTTCCTCGTCCGTAACATTAACGACAATCCCGTTTGATTCCATGATAGCGTTGATGGCTTTGTCGGGATTGCGCGGAACACCAACGGCAATCGAATCGGCCAGAGTGTTTTCCTCCATTGGGTACCACGGCTTTTTCTCAGCTACGGCACGGTTTATCGGACAGCAGCCCGCGGCCTGAACGGAAATAAGCCTCGGTAACCTGTCGATTAGGTTAAGCGCGTATAAATCCTTGAAGCCTTTCCAAACCCCCGCAATCGTGCAGCCGTCGCCGACTGAAAGCGCGACAAAGTCTGGGCATTTCCAATTAAGCTGCTCGCCAATTTCAAGTGAAACGGTCTTTTTTCCCTCCGAAAGGTAAGGATTGATAGCCGCATTTCTATTGTACCAGCCCCATTTTTTGATAGCTTCGGCGGATATTTTGAAGGTGTCCTCATAGCTACCGTCAACCGAAATTACGTTTGCGCCAAAGGTAATCAATTGGGCAATTTTGCCCTTCGGCGCGCGTGACGGTACGAAAATATAGGTCTTGAGTCCCGCCGCCGCCGCATTCCCCGCAAGGCTTGACGCTGCGTTTCCGGTTGAGGAACAGCCTATCACCTTAGCCCCCGCCTCCATCGCCTTTGCAACCGCCAAGGCGGAAGCCCTGTCTTTGAGCGAGGACGTTGGGTTTAAGCCGTCGTCTTTTATGTACAGCTTTTTTAACCCAAGCAAATCCGCAAGTCTCTGTGCGTCGTAAAGTGGCGACCAGCCAACTCGAAGCGGCGTGTTTTGCGTATCCTCGTTTATGGGAAGAACCTCGCGGTAGCGCCACATCGAATAATCTGTTCTTGTGCTTAGCACTTCTTTTGTAAGCTTTGTCTTTATGTAATCGTAATCGTAAATGATGTCGAGAATCCCGCCGCAGGAACAGTTTTCGAGATTCGGAACAGCCTCGTACTCTTTGCCGCATTTTACGCAGCGTGCACATATTACGTTTCTCATAATAGCCCTCCCCGAAGTGCCGTTAAAGTTTCTTGAGAAGTCCTGTTTCCTCGTTGAACTCGTCAATAAGCTCGTCAAGCTTTTTGTCTAGCCCATGAACCGCGACCCACGTGTTTTCGTAGTCATACCAGAGGCTGTTCAGCTCCTCGCAGGTTCTGCCCTGCTGCTCAACCCATGTGAAATATTTGAGATTATGTATTCTCTTGCGCTCTGCATAAGTAAGCTCAAGCATACTGTCCGTACGTACTCCGAGCATATGCAGGCTGAGGTCAACAGCGGCGTTTATTGCGCTGTAATCGCCGTATTGCTCGTGCAGCTCGTTTATTCTCGAGCCGTACATAACAGCCGAGTCCGTAAGGACGGTTGCAACGACATCCTGCTCCGTCAGCTCATAATACTTCGCCATTTTTATGCAGCAGAGGACATTTGCAATTCCGGAAATGCCCAGCCATGTAAGCTTTTCGATAATCTCATTTGAAAGGCCAAGCTCATTTTCAAGGTATTTTTGTCCTTCGGGGTCATTAAACAGCCTTAACAGTCTCTGACTGTCCTCGTCGTCAATAGCAATCGCCATATCCGTATTCTTAACGTTGTGAATCCAAGGAATGTGCTTGTCGCCAATCCCCTCAATCCTGTGACCGCCGAAGCCGTTGTTCAAGATTGTCGGACATTGGAGTGCCTCGCCGACGGCAAGCTTGAGCGTCGGATACTTTTCTTTAAGGTAATCGCCGCTGGCAAGCGTTCCCGCAGAACCCGAGGTGAAGCAGGCTCCCGCGAAACGATCTCCCGGACGCTTGATATGTTCAAAAACTTCCTCGAAAGCCCCACCAGTGACCTGATAATGCCAGAGATAGTTGCCCATTTCCTCAAACTGATTAAAAATCATAACGTCGCTGCGTGTATTTTTCAGTTCCCAAGTCTTATCGAATATCTCCTTGACGTTCGACTCGCAGCCCGGTGTTGCGATAACCTCTCCGGCAAT
>CAZLLK010000111.1:0-6141 GCA_964560435.1 uncultured Oscillospiraceae bacterium | reverse complement strand
ATAGCGTCAAAGCAACCTTAGGTACTTCGTTTATTACCGTGCTTACTCCTGTACTTCGGATGATAAACAATATATTGAGCGCCTTAAATGCTGCGGCAACGGTGTTTGCTACTTTTATATCTGCAATCACAGGCACAGCGCAAACGGCCACTACTGCGGTTGCAGCTACGACAGCGGCAACGGAGGACTTAACCAACGCTACGGATGCAAGTGCAGAATCTACTACAGCAGCGGGTGAAGCGGCTAAGAAAACCGGAAAGAGCCTTGCAGGTTTTGATAATCTAAATATATTGGCTGATGCAAGCAGCAGCGCTGCCGGAACTACGCCGGTTGATACTACCACAACGACTGCTGCTACGGATGCTGGAAAAGCTGTTGACAAATCAATTGACGACATGAAAGCTAGCTTAGCAGATTTTTTCAGTAAATATCAGGATGGAATTAACCGGGTTAAAGAACAATGGAAAACGCTTAAAGTAACAGTATCTGGCATATTTTCCGAACTATCTAAGCAGTTCGCAGGAGTGGATATCGGTGGGGCTGCATTTAAAGCGGTATTGGATTTTCTTTATGCTATTGTGGCCGCAGCGAATTTAGTCATAGGCGTTGTTGGAAAACTATTTATAGCACTTAATGTACCAGCAATAATACAGAGTGCTTTGGACCTTTTGTCTGGAGCGTTTAAGGCTATTGGAGATGCCATTATTGCTATAACTCCGGGTGTAATGGCCTTCGTCAATACGGCACTCGTACCCATAGCTGAATGGATAGGCGGGAAAGTAGTTGATGCATTTAAATTCTTAGCTGAACAGTTTACTAAAATCGGCGATTGGTTTACCGCACATAGAGAAGACTTCACCAAGCTCGGAACTGCTTTAGGGAAGGTAGCCGAACAAATATGGAAAATATTAGAGCCTATACTAAACGCGGCGTGGGGCGTGTTTAAAACATTGCTAGGTGGAATTGTTGACGCTTTCCTAGCTCTTGGTGGTTGGATATTAAAACACCCTAACCTTATTGTTGATTTTCTGGCAGTATTTGCAGCCTTTAAGGCGGCAACTTTTGTTCTTGAAATGACCAAAATCATTACTGCGGTATATGATTTAGTAAAAGCAGTTGGAATTTGGGATGGAATATGTTTCGCCGCGGCAATACTGATGGACAGCCTTAAATGGAAAACGATACTTGTTGCCGGGGCATTTGCCGCTCTCGTGGCTATTATAGCCGAAGTTGTTCAAAAGTGGCCGGACATGAATCCCATACAAAAAGCTGCGACTGTATTCGGACTGTTGGCGCTCGCTATAGGCGGCGTGTGCATAGCATTGGGAATGTTAAGTCCGCTTTCCGTAGCTGCGATGGCCGTGGGAGCGGTCGCGGTGGGCACGGCAATTCTTACAACACAAAGCAAAATATCAGACTCTATGACCATTCCAAAACTCGCTAAAGGCGCAGTAATCCCGCCTAACCGTGAATTCATTGCAACACTGGGCGACCAAAAGCGCGGCGTGAACATTGAAGCCCCGCTGGACACAATCAAGCAGGGCGTGGCAGAAGTCCTCGCAGACATGAAGTTTGGAGGGGGCGAAACAGTAGTCAACAACGTTCTAAAGCTGGACGGTAGAACAATCTACAAAAATCAGCAACGTACTTCTCGTATCGTCGGAAAATCGCTTGTGACAGGAGGTACTACTTAAATGGCTGGAATTATAACTGTTGATGGCACTGCCTACGACGTGCGTGTACGTGTGGGTGATCTTACGAGAGACGCCAGCATTCTTGACGGAAGTAACGCAGGGCGGCTCAAATCTGGCGCAATGAAACTGGACACAATCGGCACATATTACAACTATTCTCTGACGTTTGTACGGTCAGGCGAAAACGTAGAAGCGTATGACGCATTATATGAAGTGCTCACGGATCCGGTTGTCCGTGAGCACTCTATTATAGTTCCATATGGACAAGGCACGCTAGAATTCAAAGCTTATGTCGCTGGTGTAAAGGACAGGCTACAGAAGATGCGCGGCGGAGTGAACTACTGGAACGAAATGGCGGTTGACATTGTCGCCATGAAACCACAGCGGACACCATAAAGGAGCGAAAATGTCAAACAAAATTGTATGCAACAATTACACCTTCACCGGCGACGACATTTCCGAGGCAAACTGCTTTATCGGAAATTCTCTTGCTGGGGAAGAATTGTCCATTGATACTCTCGAGGCAACACTGGTTGTTGAGTCCTCAGTATTCACGACAAGCGACGGCAACGACTTCCATGGGCGTGATGGGACCACTTTTTTGTGCACTAACCCTGTTACCGGCTATGAATACGGTAACGTTGTAAGGCTCAATCACAAGGATTTGCTTTTTGGAAAGTTCTATTTTGAAAAAGCAAATAGAAAAAGCCGCATTGAGTATGACTTCTTCTGCGTGTCTGCCATTGGGTTACTCGACAATATGACACACTACGGCGGGATTTATACCCAAGTATCCGCAGGCGTAATCATCGCGGATATTATGGGCGACATTCCCTATACAATAGCTGCCGGCGTAGCCGACGTTCCTATGGACGGCTGGCTGCCCGTGGCAAGTCGCCGAAATAACCTTCAGCAAGTGTTATTTGCTATTGGGGCAGGCATTTTCAAAGACGCTGCGGGGGACATAGCTATCCGCTATGTTATGTCGTCGGGGCCGGTGGCCATCAGCGACGACCGCATATACATGGAAGGCTCCGCAGACTACAAGACTCCTTGCACGCAGGTGGACGTAACCGAGCACGCCTATTATGCGCTAGCAAGCGATAAGCTAGTAACGCTATTTAACACCACTGCTTATGTATTATCCCAGCCTGTCCTATTTGATAAGCCGTGCCATGATTTAGTCGCAACAGGGCTTACAATTGAGTCGTCTGGAGTTAACTACGCAATCGTCACAGGGAACGGCTCACTGACGGGAAAAGAGTACACTCACACCGCAAACATAATGAGCTACTCGCCCAGAGTAGCTGGTGCGCCTAATGTTGTTTCAGTAAAAGACGCCACGCTTGTTTCCACGTTTAACTCTTATAATGTTGCCCGCCGTGTCGCGCAGTATTATTCGGCTGTTTCCATTAACTCAATCGGCCTAGTAGTCGGGGACGAACGTCCCGCGACAGAGGTGTCTTTCACAGATACTTTTGACGATCTGGTGTCCGGGTATATAAAATCCATGGACATCAACTTATCTACGACCTTAAAAGCGGCTACCGATATTGCAATAGGCTTCCTGCCAATTGGTCAGGGCAACAACTATACAAGGTACACTACCCTTACTGGAAGTGGAATATACACAGTACCGGAAGGTGTTGAAAGAGTTCATGCTATAATTGTAGGTGGTGGCCAAGCCGGAGGTAGAGGGTATGATGGAGCAAAATCAAATGGAACCGACAATGCTATAGGAGGTGCTCCTGGTACTCCAGGCAATGGAGGCAAGATACTTATTGCAGATATAGAAGTTTCTCAAAATCAACAAATATCATATAGTTGCAGCAATGGCGGAATAGTTACCGAGTCGTGGCTACCAAATGGAGAAGAGACTATATTTGCTGGCCTTAATTCTAACAATGGAACTTTCTATGGACAATACGTCGAGAAGAAAACTGGACTCGTCTTATGCAAAACCGGAGTTGCTGGCATTAGTGGTGGCAATGGTGGGCCTAGAAGCTTGAATGCTATAATATTTAAAGGTTCTCCCTACTTTTCTGGGCATGAAGGAAGTGACGCTACTATAGGAGGATATTATGCTTCTGGTGGAATTGGTGGTGGACCGGCAGCTGGAATGGATGGAAAAGATGGTGGAGATGCTTATGACCTAGCTGGTCGTGCTGCTCCCGGCTTAGGTGGCTGGGGCGCTACTCCTTCGGTAGCTGGAGACACTGGCGAAGGCTATGGTCAAGGCGGAGGCGGAGGACATGGTGGAGGCGGCGGAGGACGTGGAGGTATTGGAGGCGGCGGCGGCAAGCCGTTTGGTGGATATGGAGGCAATGGAGGCAATGGAGGCAAAGGTGGACCGGGACTAATAATAATTTACTACTAAGAAAGGCGTAAACTAATGTCAAATTATACTTCGAAATACACTGGGCAAGAAATAGATGCTGGTATAGACCACAGTCAATCGAGTGGCAATCCTCACGGTACCAATCTTGCGCAAGTAGGCGGTAGCAACCCGACCTTTATAATTAACGGGGATTTTAGAAATCCTGTGAATCAGCGGGTTATTACAAACGGTCAGACGATAAGTAATGGCTACTCGATTGACCAATGGAAAGCTTATAATTTAACTTTTGTAACATTAGACAGCACGGGGATAACAGTGCGACCATCTTCAGGAGTTTGCGTTTTCTCTCAAATTATTGAGAATGGCTATAATAAATTTAATGGTAAAGTTTTGACTTTCTCCATGTTAATAGACGGTACGATGTATGTCGGTACTGGCACTTGTAATTTAATTTTAGGTTCTTCTTGCACTGTAGTGCAAGCTGCTATTACAGGCGGTAGTGAGTTTATTGACATCTTTTTTGACGGCGCTAACTTAATGTGCCGATATGTATCGGAACTTTCAACCGCTAGAAAACTTATGTGTTCCAAACTCGAACTCGGTTCCGTTTCCACTCTTGCAAACGACCCTCCATCTGACGACGGAGAGCAGTTGGCAAAGTGTCAGAGATACTTTGTAAGGTTTAATTATCCGCAGTATGCTTGTATATCTATAGCTTCGTCAGATACAGGATATATAATGTACTCGCTATCTTTAGCAACCGCACTGAGAATAGGAAACCCAACTTTGTCTATCACTTGTTCTCCAACTAGGTCTTCTGACGCATTAACTCTGGCGGATGTTACAATAAATACAACTTCTGCTGGTATGGTTACTCTTGGAAAACTTTACAGTGGAGCAGCTCAGTCATCTACCATATTTGCAGCGTCAGCTGGGCATATAGACTTATCTGCTGATTTATAAGGAGGAATAAAATATGAATGAAAAAATTTGCAAAAATTGTGACAATTGGATTGAATGCAGTGATGGATGCAAAGGACTTTGTGACCCATTTAGTGATATGACTGGCGGTGAATACGATGTGTTCACTAAGCCAAACGACACTTGTGTTCAATTCTTTATCCCCAAGCTGAAAGGTGGTGAATAGCTGTGAATGAGTTTGAAAATACGTACAAGGTCTATGTTCAGACGGACACAAACGGCAATATTATAGCACCGCCCAATTCCTCCGCTTTTTTGACTGATGTAACGGGATGGGTGCAGATAGACGAGGGTATCGGAGATAAATACCACCACGCACAGGGCAACTATTTTGATAAGCCTATCATGACCACAGAGGGCGTTTGTCGCTATAAGCTGGTAGATGGCGTGGCGGTGTTGCGTAGTGACTTGGATGCGGACATAGCGGCGGCACAGAAAAAGGCAGAAAACCTTACGCAGATTGAGACCCTTAAAACCCAACTTTCCGCAAGCGATTATAAGGTTATTAAATGCTCCGAATGCAGTCTTGCGGGGCTTACGGTGCCTTATGATATAACGGCGTTGAACGCGGAACGGCAAGCGATACGCGACCAAATAAATACACTTGAAGTAACAATTCGATAATGTATAAGCCGCCACGGAGGGCGGCATTTTTGTGCAGAAATGAGGTAAACCCAATTATGCCAACTGCAGACCAGATAAACGATCTGGCGAAACTTATAGGCTCGCTCATTTTTTTAGGGGGCTTGCTTTTGGGTGTTTATAAGTTTTGCGCGAGAAGCAAACAGCAAACAGAGGAAATGACTCAAATGAAAAAGGAACAGACGTTGATTTGCTATGGCGTTCTCTGTTGCCTAAAAGGACTTAAAGAACAGGGCTGCAACGGTCCGGTCACCAAAGCACTGGACAAGATGGAAAAATATCTGAACGAAGCAGCTCACGACATTTTTGAAAAGGAGTGATGTAACGTGGAAAAAACAAACATTGGCCTTGTAGAATACTGCAAGGCTCAGCTTGGACTTCCGTACTGGATGGGAACCTTCGGCCAGACGGGTGCAGATTGGCTGTATCATTCAAACAAAAATCGCCTGCCGCAGTATTACACGGCAAACGACTTCCCGATGCAGT
>CAZLLK010000110.1:0-6207 GCA_964560435.1 uncultured Oscillospiraceae bacterium | reverse complement strand
ATGTCGGCATTCGTGCCTGTGGGGGCGTGTACCGCCATCACTTCAAAAAGAACGGACCGCAAGGAAAAAACCAAACCTGTGATTTCGTGCGAAATCAAGCTCCGTTAAAGATGTTTTCCGCCTGATTGGAATTCCTATTTACGCAAAATTTGCTGAGTTGCCAATTTATCGCCCATTTTGAGAGTTCTTTTTCGCATGGCTCATTTCATCTTCATAGCACAGCTGGGACGCTTTAGCGTATTCATAAAAATGGTTATGACTTGGTTTAATATTCCGGCAAGAATCTTCACTTTTTGCTTGTGGGATTTTCCGCCATGACATGTCCGTTATCAATGCAAAAGACCACTTGGCAAAGCTCGCTAATATCATCTTTATTATGACTTGCTATTAATATAGTTGCACCACGTTGTTGCTCTTCCGCAAGAATTTGACGTACGTTAAGTACGCTTTCGCTATCAAGTCCTCGTGTAGGCTCGTCAAGTACTAGAAGATCAGGAGACTCCATTATCGCTTGCGCAAAAGCAAGCTTCTGTTTCATGCCTAATGAATATACTTTAACTTTGCGTGTATCATCCGGATCTAGCTGCACTTTTTTCATAATAAACTTAATATGTTCCTCGGAGACAGTATGCTTAATACTCGCTAAATATTGTAAGTTTTCAAGTCCAGAAAAGTCATTGATAAAAGCAGGGTTTTCAATTATAACCCCTTTAGAAGCTGATTCAAAATAGCGTATGCTGTTGGTTGGTACGTATAGCAAACCGGCAATCGCACGTAACAACATGGTTTTTCCAGAACCGTTCGGCCCCACAAAACCATATACTTTTCCCTTTTCAATTTTCAAATTGATACTGGATAATATCGTTTTTGCCTTTATAACTTTAGTTAAATTAGTAACTTCAATAAGCGTCATCTCATATCTCCTTCTGTTATAACTATTCAGCCTCACGATCAATGTTTTCTGTAGGGTATATGAAATCTTTAGACTTAGTTTTTAAAAATACTACTAAATTCAAAATTGCGATTATGCATACCCAATAAATCAAAGTGTACCATATTTGACCCAAAGAGTAATTACTCCTCATTCTATTAAATATATACTCTAAAAATGTATTGCTGTGTGGCAATAGATAGCGAATAGGATTGCCCTCAAACCAGTAGTTTGACTTTACTAGAATAAGAAACAAAAAGTTTACTATTATGGGAACTGAAACAGAAAAAACTGGGTTTTTCAAGTTAAAGTCAGATAAAATAATTATTTGGGTAAAAAAATAATATAATAATATCATATTTAATTGAACATAAATGAATATGATAAACACCTCTTTAGAGGTTTGTGGCATAATGCATAATATTTTCTGCATTGGAACAGACAAAGAAAATACGTGGAGGTTATTTATAGAATTTAATAAATATGAAGCTATGAAAATTAACCCGCTAATTAATATCTCTGCTATACGGTATATACAGGAAAACAAGAAAGCGTTTTTTTCTCGGCAAAGAAAATACTTTACTCGGCTTTCATACCTGGTTATTGTAAACTCATTGAATTTGCTCGTTTTGAGGTAACGATATGACGCATATATAAATACAGGTAAGAAAAATAAATATGTATATGAATACAAATTAAACTGAAATGTGAGAATATCAGCTAATGACGTGTTGTTCGTTCCGTTTATGATACAAACTTGTCGTTGACATATTACGCTAAATATACAGTTCAATATAAACGCAATAATAAGAGTGTATTGAGCTTTCGTGTTATTAATAAAAGTACGCATCTATAATATCTCCTTATTATCAATCCTATAGAAATGATATAGACTAGCGCAACTTATAATCATAATAATTATCCATCGAAAGACAATTTGATGAATTGTATAAGATGATGCTTCAAATGGGGCAATGAGAACAACGGGATATAGCATAGAAAAAGATTTCATTTGCGATATTAATATTAAAAACAAGTACACAATGAAAGGGAGCGCAATCACAAGGCGTTTATTCTTAGCCACAAATGATATTGCCATACTTATAAGATAAAATAGTGCTCCAGTTATAAGATTCAGCAATATGATAATTGTTATATATCTCATCGGTTGCAGAACAAAATATTGTGAAAAGGCACCTTTAGGTAAATAATTAAATTCCGTAATAGGCAGATTATGTGGAAATAATGCGAAACATACACATAGCCAGAAAACGAGTATTAACAATATTACAGATATTGCGGATATTAAACCAACTTCGATTTTTATACGCAAATAGCGTAAATATGAGGTTCTAGTGGTAATGCTAAATATAAAAGGACTTTTACGATCAGAATAAAATGTTGGCAGATATGGCAGACAAATTAGAATAGGGAACATTGCCTTATAGAAACTGCCTTCGCTTACAGATAAGCAATATAACCATGCATCATAACATGAAATAGCAGCAGGTTCATTCCATTGTGTATCAGAATAATACGCAATGATTCCGCCAATTCCACTTAATACACCTAAAACGAAAGCTATAACGAAAGCACGACCAAATGCACGACGGAATTCGTATTTAATCAGCATACTGACGCCTCCCTTAGAGAGTTATGCAATTTATTTTTCTAATATAGAAATGGCTGCATTTCTCAGCCATTTCTATATTAGAGCTTTTGATTTAGGAAAGGCTATCGGGACTAAAATCAATACCAACGTCTACGGAACCGGTTGTGAACAAGTCAGAGCTGATTTCGCAACTATATAGATAGCCAACTACTGCCCCTCCGTTTTCAGCTACATGGATAAGGGTATTTATGTCGAGGTTGCGAGCCCATGCGGAACGCGACTCGCCGAGAGTATTAACCAATCGAGCATCAAAATTACGATCAATAGATTTACTCGTGCACTTAAAGGACGCAATTTGTGTCGAGGTTGCCTTGTAGGTGCTAACACTGGAGAAACCACTTCCATTTGTTCCAGGAACCGATACGGTATCCGACGCCCAAGTTGCTTGCAAATTCGTTGACATCGGGTCGATGGCCATTTGTAAGCTTTCTGCGCTGGCAGCGACGGAAAGGGAAAAGACTAGTGCGACAACTGCGCATATAACAAATAATCTTTTCATGGATTTTTTCATTGTTATGCCATTCCTTTCGTTATACACTAAGAAAAAACGGATGAACCGATTTCACCTAGGCTAAAATGTGTTTTCACAAACTTGTCCGTAAGTAGGCTACAAGGCAACGCAATGACAAGAAGCTTCACAAATATGAAACCTCCTTATTATCAGCCCAATGGAATCACCCCTTTCATATATCGTGAGAGTTTGTGATAAAATAACCATTATTGTAACGATAAAACCGATATAACGATAACATATCCTCTCTCCGTAAACAATATGACAGAATATAACATAATTGTCAAGAATAATTTGTCGTTCTTAACAATATCTGTTATAACAAAATAATAAGATATGTAATCGTGCCACTTAATGGTGAGACTGTTAAAACTATCCTTATTTAAGCTAAGCTAACAAACCATTTCATCATCTTATCAAAATACTATCACGTATCAACCGATTACATTTTGGGGCTTACCCCAAGAAAGAAAAATCGCCATTTTGTCTGAGCACATAGACAAGATGGCGGTATAATGTCCCCATGAAACTATACACAAAATTGCAAAGCTATCGTGAACTTGGTAGAATAATGACAAAGACACGAAGGGAGCAATAATATGGCAAGTACAACATACAGCGCAGAATTTAAGAGCAAAATCGTGCTCGACCTCCTGCAAGGGGACAAGCAGCTAGGCGAATTTGCTGCGGAAAACAACCTAAATCCCAACCAAATCCGCAACTGGAAAAAGGAGTTTCTGGAGAATTCAAGTAGGGTGTTTGATGAAAACAAGCGTGAGAAAGAAATGCGCCGGAAGGAGCAAGAACTTGAGGCAAGACGGGCCGAGCTTTACAAAACCATCGGCCAGTTGACTATCGAGCGTGACTGGCTTCGGCAATGCGGTAAAATGCTTGGCGGACCCGACTTCGAGGAAAACTATCGTCGAAAAAACGGCGGATTTGAGCGTTGAAAGGCAGTGCGAGCAGCTCGAAATTTGCCGTGCAACATACTACTATAAATCCTCGTGTCCGATAGATGAAGCACTTGAATTAAAGTCAAAAGTCATGACAAGAATTGACTTTTGGCACAACAGAATGCCGACTCTCAGCACTCGTGGGCTACGGAAACTGCTGTCCATTGACGGCTTCGAGGTGGGTCGCAAACGCATTGAAAGCTACATGGAAGAGATGGGGGGGTGCAATTTACCAGAAACGCAACCTCTCAATTCCCAACAAATCACACCCAATTCACCCATACTTACTGCGAAACAAGCTCATTTTTATGCCTAATCAGGTATGGTCAATTGACATCACCTACATCAATATGTCCCACGGACATATGTATCTCACCGCAATCATCGACTGGTTTAGCTGCTACATCGTGGGTTGGACTCTTTCCGACACTCTGGACACCGCGCCGGTGCTTGGCGCCGTTAAGGGTGCAATCCAAACCTATGGCACTCCGGCAATCATCAATAGCGACCAGGACAGTCAATTTACCAGCCACGAATACACGGAGTTTTTAAAGAACAAAGATATCCGACAGAGCATGGACGGAAAGGCACGCTGGGTTGATAACGTAATCATCGAGCGCTGGTTCCGCAGTCTAAAAGCCGAAAATATTTACATCAATGAGTATGCAACACCCCGGCAACTCAAAGCCGGAATACGAGACTACATAGAGCTTTACAACTACGAGAGACCGCACCAAAGCCTAAATTATGAAACACCGGCAGTAGTATATGTTGGAGCCGTAGCTGCCAAAACCGCTATTGCCTAGAACAATTAGGGGGAAACTATATTAAAGAGCACCAAGATTTTTGCAATCTGGGATCTGATTTTTTCAATACCATAAACGCCGAACGCATCATGAAGTAAAACGTTGCATCTCTCCAGACTTTGGGTTTTCAGGTATCACGTTTTTAGCTTAAACAGAAAAAGTTGGGCTCAGCCATAACGGCTGAGCCCATTTCTGTTGCCCTGTTCCAAAGGGTATACCTATGAGATTTTCAGGGCAGCCCCTTAATTTGTTTGGCTTATGTACTAATCTTCCTGCTTCTCTTACTGGAGGAGCTGAAGGATGGACTGAGGATTCTGGTTTGCCTGAGCAAGCATTGCCTGAGCAGCCTGAGTCAGAATGTTCATCTTGGTGTAGGTCATCATTTCCTTCGCCATGTCTGTATCGCGGATACGGCTGTTAGCGGAGGTCATGTTCTCGGCTGTGGTATCAAGGTTGTTGATAGCGTAGTCAAGTCTGTTCTGCAGAGCGCCCATGTTGCCACGGTTGGTGGAAACCTTGTTTATAGCGTCCTTAATTGTCTGAATGGATTCGCCAGCGGCTTTCTGTGTGGAAACGTCGAGCTTATCAATTCCAAGACCCTTGGCGGACATATCGTCGACGGAAACAGTAACCTTGTTGTAATCGGCATTTGTGTCGCCAACCTGAAGGGTCAGACCACCTGCGGAAGTACCTGCATTAGCGGTGATGGCAACTTTGGAGCCATCCTTTAGATCAGCAGGCGTATTCGTGACTGTGTAGCCGTCAGCGGTAGCGAGAGCTTGAAGTCCAGCATAATCCTTAAACGTACCTTTTTCCGCATCGTTTGCTGCAGCCATGGTGTAAGTTTTTGAACCGATTGAAATCTTATCGCCAGCGGCCATATCAGCAGAAAGTGTAAACTCAGAGCTATTAGCTGTACCTGCAGTTGCACCAAAGGCTACGGCTGACGCTGAACCTGCTGTGGCTCCTCCGTCAAACTTTATGTCAGCTGTGGCTACTGCAAAAGCGGATTTTGCGGTAAATGTAATTGTGCCAGTATCACCAGCCGTTGCAGTATAGTTCTTTGAGAAGTCTGAATTCTTGTTGAATTCATCAACTACTTTTTGTGCGCCCGCTTTATCAGCAGTAACTGCTGATGTAGTTACTGTGACTGACAGTGCGGTACCATCGGCATTTTTGGATTCAAATTTGAATTCTGTGTCAGATGCGGTTAAAACAGCTGTTGTACCGGTGGCTACAGTACCTGCAACTTCTTTTGCGGTCATCTTGACACCGCCGACAGTTGCAGAAGCAGCGGGATAACCGGAGCCAAGACTGCCGTCGAGCAGGTTGAT
>CAZLLK010000109.1:0-6323 GCA_964560435.1 uncultured Oscillospiraceae bacterium | reverse complement strand
GGACGATTGGCGCAGCTGGTAGCGCATCCGCTTGACGTGCGGGAGGTCACAAGTTCGAGTCTTGTATCGTCCACCAAATAAATCCGAACCCTTTGCCAATTGGCTTGCGGTTCGGATTTTTATATTTATTGTTTCAATCTATGTCGCGCTTGAGTAATGAAAAAAATGAGTGTGCTGAGCCGAAAATGCTTAATATGGGATTGGAATGCATCATTTGTTGTGCTACATGGTAGTGTAAGGAAGTTAACAAACAATTCCCAAACTTCGTTGACCGTTCATGCTTGTTTGTGTATAATATATCGTATAAAGTGATCGGTTTATCAAAGAAACAGATGTAAATGCTCATAGAAAACATGGGCGATTTGCGTATCAATGCTAACCGGGGTATAATAGCAGAAGTGTTTAACCGTCGTAAAGGGGCAGCATATAATTGTACCTTTACGACGTAGCTGATTTTTGGATGGACTTTATAGGCACAGAATATTTTGCGGAGGCTTGATATGGAGATTATAAAAGAAAAGGCGGTTTTAGCTGGGCTTTCCGCAAATTCGATGAAGGAAGACGAGCGCTCGACCGAAATCAGCATGGAAGAGCTTGCGGCGCTGGTTGAAACGGCGGGCGGGGAAGCGGCGGCCTATGTTTTACAGAACAAGGCGACGCCCGAAGCACGAACCTTCATTGGTGAAGGCAAGGTTCAGGAAATGAAGGAACTTATTGATAACCTGGGCTGTGACCTTGCGGTTTTTGACAACGAGCTTTCACCCTCGCAAATGAGGGTGCTTTCGGAGGAACTTGGAGTAAAAGTCCTTGACCGAAGTGGACTTATACTGGATATTTTTGCCCAGAGAGCACAGACAAGGGAGGGTCAGCTTCAGGTTGAGCTTGCTCAATACGAATATCTGCTGCCGCGCCTAACCGGTATGTGGAAGCATCTTGTGCGCCAGACGGCCTCTGGCGGAACTTCGCCAATCGGAACGCGTGGCCCCGGTGAAACTCAGCTTGAAACCGACCGCCGTCACATCAGGCGTAAAATCGATAAGCTGCGCGAGGAGCTGGAGGAGGTTCGCCGTATACGCGGAACCCAGCGCCGTATGCGAGAGAAAAATTCAATGCCAGTGGTCGCGCTGGTTGGCTATACAAATGCGGGAAAATCCACGCTGTTAAACTGCCTTACCGGGGCGGGGATTTCGGCAAACGACAGACTTTTTGACACGCTTGATACAACGACAAGGCGCACACAGATTAGCGAAACGCAGGAGGTTCTGCTGTCCGACACCGTCGGCTTTATCAGAAAGCTACCGCACCATCTTGTTGCGGCTTTCAAAGCAACGCTGGAGGAGCTTGCCTATGCCGATGTCCTTTTGCACGTCATCGACATTTCAAGCCCGACATGGGAAAATCAGGCGGAAATAGTTGATGACCTGATTAACCAGCTTGGCGCGGCGCATACGCCCTGTATCAGAGTTTTCAACAAGTGCGATGCCTTTGTCGGTGAGCTTCCGCACGGAGAAAACATCGTCTGCATTTCGGCAAAAACAGGTGAGGGAGCTGCCGAACTGTTGTCTGCGCTTTCAACTCTTTTGGAAAGCGGAAAGAAAACCGTTGAGCTATTATTGCCGTATGCAGAGGCGGGCATTCTGGAGTTTTTGCACCGCGAGGGCTCGGTTTTGTCAAGTGAGTACCTGGAAAATGGTATCGCGGTGAAGGCTGTTATCAGACCGGAGCTGTGGGGCAAGGTTCGCAACTTTGTCGTAGACGGGGAAGAGTAAGCGGCTTTTTCTGCATCTGATGCGCGATTGTTAGCTGAAAAGATAGTTCAAAAGGAGCGGGAAGGAACTGCCAATGACGACATATCTTGTGCCTGCCGGATTCGGCGAGGCAGAATTCATTGAAAAGCATTCCCGCTTTATCGGGAGAGTATGGCGGACGGACACGGAGGAAGAAGCACTTGAGTGCATTCGCCAGACTCGCGAAAAGCACCGCGACGCTACGCACAATGTCTATGCCTATATTATTCGCGAAAACAACATTACGAGGTATTCGGATGACGGAGAGCCAAGCGGAACCTCGGGTATGCCGACCTTGAACGTCTTTGCGTCCGAGGAAATTAAGAACGTGTGCTGTGTTGTTACACGGTACTTTGGCGGAACTCTGCTTGGGACGGGCGGACTTGTCCGCGCCTATTCAAAGGCGGCAAAAATGGCGCTCGATGCGGCGGGAGTTGCGCAGATGGCACAATGGCGTTCGTTTGTGATTTCCAACGACTACGGATTTTTCGATAGGGCAAAGCGCATTTTGGAGGACTTTGAAGCGGTTGTTCAGAACACGGACTTCGGAACAGACATTGTGATTGAAGCGCTTGTTCGTGAGGATAGGGCTGAGGAGTTTTTAGCAAAACTTATTGACGCTTCAAACGGCAAGGCGGTCTTCGAAGACGTGGGAAGTCAGTTTTTGGGCGTCTGCATAAGATGATGAGTCACGAGAACTGATTCGGGCAAGAGCGTGTTTATGATAACTTGTTATTTATATTGTGACAGACGGCACCGCTGATGGGGTGCCGCCTTCGCTTTGCTTATGCCAACCCTTCGTTTATTTCAATTCATATAAAAATAATATATAAAAAAAAGAGGGAAATGGTGGGCAATGTCGTATAAGTAAATTAGAATGTTTTACCCCCATTACTAGGAGGTGAATTACCGTGCCAAATCCAAGAGAACGACGCGAACAGCTTGAACACCTTATGATTTCCGAGTACGGAGTGCTTTCGGGAAATTCAAAGGGACGAGCAGTATTTGAGGAACAGGATGACGTCCGCACTTGCTTCCAGCGCGATATTGACCGAATCACACACTCAAAGTCATTCCGTCGTCTAAAGCATAAAACACAGGTTTTTCTTCAGCCGGAGGGCGACCACTATCGCACACGCCTAACCCACACGCTCGAGGTCACGCGAATTGCTAGAACCATTTCCAGAGCGCTTCTTCTCAATGAAGACCTTACAGAAGCAATCGGACTGGGTCACGACCTTGGACATACTCCCTTTGGTCATGCGGGAGAGCGGGCACTGAGCGATATTCTTCCGGGTGGATTTAAGCATTATGAGCAAAGCCTGCGCGTTGTTGACAGGCTCGAAAAATCAGGCAAGGGACTTAACCTTTGCAACGAGACTCGTATGGGTATTTTAAACCACACGGTTGGCGCGCCAGACGATACGGCGGAGGCAACCACTGTCCGTCTTTCGGACAAAATTGCGTATATTAACCACGATAGTGACGACGCAATCCGTGCAGGTATTCTCACCGCTGGCGATATTCCGTTTCTTGTCCGTGAACGCATGGGCGAGCGCCACAGTACGAGAATTGACACGGTAATAAAAGACCTTATCGAAAACAGCGCCGAGGGCGAAATCAAGATGTCCGCCAAAATGGCCGAGGCGGTCGACGTGTTTTATGAGTTCCTTTACGAAACAGTCTATCATAATCCGAAGGCAAAAGGTGAAGAGGCTAAGGTTTCAAACATTCTGGGCGGTATTTGGGAATACTATTTAAAGACCCCCCAGCAGTTGCCCGAGGATTACAAGCGAATAGCCGATGACGAGGGCATAGAGCGTGCCATCTGCGACTACATTTCGGGAATGACCGATGACTATGCAATATTCAAATTTAGCAGTATTTATATTCCGGCGGCATGGCAGGTTAAGTGAACTGATTGGTACGGCGTTTTTCATAACTGTTTGTTTTTGAAATGCCGTTGCTGTTTTCATATCGAATAACGGCGAAAAAAGGAGTCTTTCAGAAACGGAGGCGACGAAATGGCTTTCCCAGAGAGCTTTATAAAAGAGCTCACCGAACGCAACGATATAACCGACGTCGTTTCCTCGTATGTTAAGCTTACCAAAAAAAGCGGAAACAATATGTTTGGACTTTGCCCCTTCCACAGTGAAAAGTCCCCGTCGTTTTCTATCTCGAACGACAAGCAAATTTATCATTGCTTCGGCTGCGGTAAGGGCGGTTCGGTTATTAACTTCATAATGGAAATCGAAAACCTTTCGTATCCCGATGCTGTGCGTCACCTTGCAAGACGGGTGGGCATGGCAGTTCCCGAGGACGAAAGGGACGAAAACTATTCGCGACGAGAGCGAATGCTCGAAATAAACCGCGACGCGGCTCGTTATTTTTACGAGCAGCTTTCCGCTTCAAATGCTGAAATCGCAAGGCAATACATAGTGAAGCGAGATATATCTCCCGCAATGGTGACTCGCTTTGGACTGGGCTTTGCGCCAGATTCGTGGGACGGTCTGGTCAATGCAATGCAAAAAAAGGGGTACACTAAACCAGAACTTTTAGACGCAGGGCTTGCAAGGGCTTCAAAAAAGGGCGACGGAGGGGTATACGACACATTCCGAAATCGATTGATGTTTCCAGTTATTGATATTCGCGGAAGCGTAATCGGCTTTTCTGGGCGCATACTGGATGACGGCGAGCCAAAGTACATGAATAGCCCCGAAACGCTTGTTTTCAGTAAGAGCCACAATCTTTTTGCAATGAATTTGGCTAAAAAGTCAAAATTGGGATATATAATCCTGTCAGAGGGCAATATAGACGTTGTGGCAATGCATCAGGCGGGCATCGACTGTGCCGTTGCATCACTCGGAACCTCGCTGACACCGGAGCAGGCACGGCTGATTTCACGATATGTGAACGAGGTCGTCATCGCATATGACGGTGACCAGGCGGGGCAAAAGGCTTCGCAGAGGGCAATTTCAATTTTGCAGCAGCTTGATATTAAGGTGAGGGTGCTCCGTATGACCGGAGCGAAGGACCCCGATGAGTACATCAAAAAGTTCGGTGCCGCCGCCTTTGAAAACTTGCTAAAGCGAAGTGAGAGCCACATTGAATACCGCTTATCCGATATTGCGGCAAAATATGACCTCAGCTACGATGAGAGCAGGGTCGCCTTTATTAAAGACGCGACAGGGCTTATCGCAAGCTTGCCAAGCACCGTTGAACGAGAGGTTTATTCTCGAAAAGCTGCTGATATGGCAAAGGTTTCGGGCGATACGGTTATCACCGAGGTGGAGCGTGTCCGAAAAAAACTCTTGGGTCAGGCGAAAAAAAAACAGGATACCGAAAGCTCCAGACCTGCACATTTGCATCAGCCGCGTGAAAGAAAATTGCATTTCGAAAATGTTAAAAGTGCGACGGCGGAAAAGGGCGTTCTTAGGCTTCTGTATTATGAGCCTTCTCTTTTCAAAGAGAAGACACAGCTTCAGGAGGATGATTTTTCCTCAGCCCTGCTTGCAAGATTTTATACCCAGCTTAGTGAACACACTAAACACGGTGCGCAGCCCTCACTGGCTTTGCTTGCCGAACGTTTTTCAAACGAGGAGATTTCTGTTCTGACAGAAATACTCAATGAGCCGCAGGAACTATCTCAAAGCGAAAAGGCTCTGAACGATTACATAAAAATAATAAAAACCGAAAAGCTTGCTAGGAAGCAAAGTGGCGACGGGGACGGTCTGGATTTGAACGAGTTCGCTAATAAAATGCGCGAGAGCAAGAGGTATGGAGGATAAAGATAATGGCTGCAAAAGAAAAAGAAGAATCTAAAAAGAAGCTGAATGCCACGGCCGAAGCAGAAGCAGGCGCACAGACGGAAGCTGGTGCGGTTCCCGAAAAAACCAATGAGGACTATCTGCGAGAGCTGATTGAAAAAGGCAAGAAAGCAGGAAAGCTCACCTCCAAAGAACTTATGGATGTGCTTGAAAACCTCAATCTCGACGCCGATCAGATTGACAAATTTTATGACACACTTGAAAACCTTGGAATCGAAACCGCAGGGGAAGACTATTTGCGCCCAATCGATGAGGAGGCGCTCCCAGAGCTTGAAGAGCTTGAAGAGCTCGAGGAAGTCACCGAGGACGAAATCACCAACACCGAGAGCATGGTGGATTCCTTCTCAACCGATGACCCCGTGCGTATGTATCTCAAGGAAATTGGAAAAATCCCGCTTCTTTCTCCGGATGAGGAGATTGAACTTGCTGTTCGTATGGCAGAAGGGGATGAGGAAGCAAAGCGCCGTATGTCGGAAGCAAATTTGCGCCTTGTCGTCAGTATCGCAAAGCGCTATGTCGGACGCGGAATGCTTTTCCTCGACCTTATCCAAGAGGGAAATCTCGGACTTATCAAGGCTGTTGAAAAGTTTGACTACACTAAGGGCTACAAGTTCTCGACATATGCAACGTGGTGGATTCGTCAGGCAATCACGAGAGCGATTGCTGATCAGGCACGTACCATCCGTATACCCGTCCATATGGTTGAAAC
>CAZLLK010000108.1:0-6426 GCA_964560435.1 uncultured Oscillospiraceae bacterium | reverse complement strand
TTCTCTCTTCGTGGGAAGAGGAATGGGGCCGGAAACCTTAGCTTCTGTGCGCTTAGCGGTTTCGACGATTTTCTCGGCCGCCTTGTCGATGAGCTGATGGTCATAGGCCTTGAGTCTGATGCGAATCATTTTTTTGTTTGATACTGCCATTATTTTTCCTCCTGAACGTTAGTTCTCCGACGGTTTGGGCTCCGTCGGCTAAATTTTACGTTCGGTGAGAAGTTTTTCTGTACACTTTGCCGTGCGTATCAGACCTTACCCGAAAAACAAACCGGATCTTTGCCCGGTTCAAACTCCGTACAAGCGATATACGCGTGCAGCAGAAACGTTCTCAACCGCCCGATTATTGCCGAATTACTTCGGCGACGGACATACTCCACGAAAGTTACCGGCATTTCGTTTCCGAAATTTTCGCCGCAATCTCCCGCTTCATCGCATTTTGCGCAATTAGGGCGCAACTTTCCCAATAGGCGCTCCGTTAGAATATCAGATAATTCTCCCTCTGTCAATAGATATTTGCATTTTTCCGTACACAAAATAGTATCCGCTCGTATTATGAAAAAATCCATAAAACGGGCGAGTAAATGCGCGTTTTTTCGGTCAGCCTCGTGAAAAAAGGGAGCGAATTTTCGCTCCCTTTTGCAGTATTTATAAATGTATATCAGCCGCCGGACGCCAATATTGAGAAATGCATATAGTCTGCCGCGGTGCTCCAGCCCTGACCACCCCAGCCCCAGCCATACATGGCAAAGGCTTTTACGACGCTACTGTTTGGGGTAATGCAATATGGGCTTGTGCCGTTCTTGTAGCAAAAGCTACCCACTGTTGCGCCCGTCTTATAGTTGATGTAGTAGTTCTCGGTCGGGTTAATGTCAATTGCGCAGCCCCAGCTATGGCGCATTGTATCGGAATAGCGCGCGCCGCCGATGCTACCCTTTATCGGGAATTTCTCCGGAGAATTATAAATGTAATTGAATATCGCCTTGACTTCCTTTGCAACCAGCTTGTTCACCGTAAGTGAGGCCGTGGAGCTATACTTCTGTCCAGTCGATTCGTTTAGCTTCCAGATAGGAACCGAAACCGAAACCATGTATGCCTTAGCATCTGTCGCACTTGTGAAGTACGTCTTGTTCTGATTTCCAAACAACATTTGCCTACGCTCTGCATTGGTCATTGTTCTGTACTGAAATGCAAAGGACGTAAAGGACGGGTCAATCTCATACTCTTTTTCGACGGCCCAGCTGATTGTCTTTCGCTCGGCTCGCCACACAAGGCGAACAATAACCGCTGCCGCCTCCGCACGGGTCAAATTGTTGTACCCATAAAATATAGTGTCGCCATCACCTGTCAAAATTCCCTTAGCGTAGCACTGCTCAACAACGCTTCTATAGCTTTGGTCCATAGTGCCATAATCGAAAATGTGGTTGGCAAAGCTATCATTGGCATCGGACAACGACATCTGCTTTTCGTAAAAAGACATATAAAGTACAGAATTTATCAGAAACGCCATTTCATAGCGAGTCATTGGTGTGTCGAGTGATTTTGCGGTACAGGGGAAAAGAACTCCGGTACTGTTATATCCTGTGGAAATTTCAAGAAAGCCATTGTCATTTAGGGCGTTCCATTCGCTTTCTGCCCAGTGTATACCCTTGGGTGCTTTATCCGACCAAATCTCCGCGACCATAGTCAGCATTTTAATGAATTCTCCGCGAGTAAGCGTATCGTTAGGTTTAAATGTACCATCCGGATGTCCGCTTATTATTCCATTACTAGCAAGCTTATTCACATCTGCGTAAAACCAATCTGCTGAATTTACGTCCGGGAACGTTGTCGCCGCCATTGCCGGAATCGGCACCTGAAGCAGTAAAACGAACGATAATATCACAGTTATTGTTCTTTTGAGTGTCTTTTTCATACCTACCTCTTCGGTCTTTGTAAAAATGCGCTACAAATTTTATTTTTAGCCTATTCAGTTACTATTCCAGCTCCTGTGCAAGCAGTTCCGTGAAAAGCGGTAATGAAGGGTTTTCGTTGTCCTTTCGCCAAAAAGCGACAACATCAAAGCGTGTGTCAACATCCTCAATGTCAAGGACTGAGCAGTTTTCTCCATATTCAAGTGCCATTGGATACGGCACAATAGAAATACCGTTTCCGCTTCGAACCTGTAAAAACAATGATTCCAATGTGGGAACGGACAGAATTTCATTCATGGGTCTGTCCTTCAGAATCTCTTCCTCAAGCCTGCGGGTAAATTCGCTTCTTTGCAGCCCAACGCTTACATAGCTCACTTCGCGAAGCTCACTCGCTCGAACAGTCTTTTTTGACGCAAGCGGATGTCCCTGCGGCACAATAACGCAACATTTTTCCTGAGCTACCTTACGAATCTCGAAGCTTTCCAGTTCTTTCGGCAGTGAATAGGAAAATGTAATCCCCAAGTCTGCCTCAGCTCTGTTGACAAGGCCAAAAACCTCCGAAAGCTCATGGTGATATATTCCCAAAACCACATCGGGATAATGGGAGCAAAACTCCCTGTAAGCATTGTTTAGCTCTCGTGAATAAAGCTTTACGCTTGCGACCGAAAGCACTCCCGAAGCTCCGCTGCCCGCATTTTGAACTGCCGTTTCCAGTTCCCCCGCCTTTTGCAGCAAAATCTGTCCCTCACGGTATAGCAGATTACCAGCCTCTGTAAGCTTTAATCCCCTGCTGTCGCGGATAAGAAGTTTGACATTCAGGCTTTCCTCAAGCGCCGACACGTTTCTGCTAGTTGTCGAGTGGCTTATGTACATTGTTTCGGCAGCCTTTGTAAAGCTGCCGTGTTCCACGACGGAAATAAAAATCCTTAGCTGTTCAAAGTCCACTAAAGCTCTCCGCTCCCTTCCAAATTTTAAGATAGTCTTGGGAAATCGGGGAAATCAAAAATCCCCAAGTCTAAAAGGATGAGGCAAAAGCTCTTTCAGCTTGTAACTCACATAGCCGCCCGATGCTCTCGCACAGAGCACCTCCAAATCCTTTGAAAATTCGTTCATTACCTGAAGACAAGCTCCGCACGGCATACAATAGTCCTCGCTCTCGCCATAGATTGCAATTCGGTAGAAGCCGTTTTCGCCCTCGCTCAACGCCTTGTAAATTGCCACTCTCTCGGCGCACATTGTGCTGCCCAACGCACTATTTTCTATGTTGCAGCCTGTGAAAACACGCCCGTTTAAGCATTCCAGCGCAGCTCCAACCTTAAATCTCGAATAGGGCGCGTAAGCATTTTCCGAGGCCTTTTGTGCCAGAATTAGCAGTTCTCTGTCGTTCATAGCAAAACTCCTTCTCTGTCAGTCCACATTTATTTTCCAGTCCTCAATTCCGTAAAAAACATTGTCTTTTGTCGGCTTCATGCCCGAAATCGCACCCCTGTGTGTAATAACCTGCTGTTTTTCAAAGCAAACCGGAACTATGGGCGAGGTGTCCGTAATGTATTGGAACATCAAATCCGCAGACTTCTGACGCCCTTCCTCACCGCAGACCATATAATCATTGATATACTGCTCAAGTACAGCATCGGAAAAACTACCGTAATTCAAACTCCCGCCATCAAACAGAAGATTTCTCAGTGAAAAATCGGATGAAAGCTTGACCTCGGCATAGTACATATCAAACTCGCCGGCTTTAAGCGCGGCAACGTAATCACCCCACGAAAGCTGACGCAAGTTCACCGTTATGCCCATATTCATTAAATTATCCGCAATGGAACGCGCGGCCTGAACCTTTGCAGGACTTTCGCTGCACACAATAAAATCGATACTTATTTCAACGGGTATTCCCGTAACCTTAACCTCTCTCAAGCCATCGTCGTCGTAATCCTGAACCTCGGCGGCGTCAAATGCTGTTTCGCCTTTGCTCACTGAATAAGAAATTATATCGGAGTATGAGTCGTTATAAATCGCGCAGGCAGGATTCACGGGCAGTGTTGCCGCGGAAGCTGCCCCGCCCATGAAGTCCGAGACTATATGTTCTCTGTCAACGACATAGGTCATTGCCTTTCGGCACAAGGGATTTGAAAAGAACCGGCTGCAATTAAAGCCCAAATAATTCATATTGGTAGTAGCAAAATTACGGATTTCATTTGCAGAGCCATATCCAAGGTTCAAAAATCCCGTGGGGTCATTTGTCACCAAATCAATCTCAGAATTTTCAAAGGCAGAAATTATTGCTTCCGTTTCCTTGATTTCTTTTAGATAAATCGTATCAATCGGAAGCGAAGCGCCATTTTTATGGTCAGCAAAAGCAGTCAGCTTCGTATAGCCCTCGTCCGGCTGATACGGCCCGGTACCCATAGGCGCATAGTCTTCAATAGTACCATTTTTGATAACAGGTATGTCCAACAAGGCTGGAAACTGCATATTGGGATAATTGAGAGTCACAACGAAAAGGCTCTCATCCATCGCATTCACGCCGAAAATCGACTTCAGCCTTGCCGAATATTGAGAACTGCGACCCGCTCGCTGAATAGAATAAGACACATCCGTAGCCGTAAGTGTTGTTCCATCCCAAAATTTCACCGAAGTGTCAACGTAAAATCGCCACGACTTTCCGTCATCGCTTTCAAAGCTTTTGATAAGATTTGGGATTGCCGTAAAAGTTTCGTCCAGCGAAAATATAGTGTCGTACATAACCTGCGTGCAAAGAATGTTCGAAGCATTAGTAGTGGTGAACGGATTGAAGCTATATTCCTTGTTGCAGTTAAGTGAAAACACGTTATCAGCTTTATAATAGTCCTTTTGGCTGGTTTGTGTACCGGTAGTTTCTGGAAGCGGTGCTTCTCCCTCACTTCCGCTTGTCCCGCAGGCAGAAAAAACGCTAATAAAAAGGGACGCAACAAGGCACGGAAGAATGAGTTTTTTTGTTAGCTTCACCATATGGGTATCCTTTCGACATTCACTCAGGAAACGACAATAACCGCCGCCTGCGAGCCTCTTTCTCCCTTGGTCGCTCTGTGTGACCAGTACTTTTCGCTGTTGCACGAGGTGCACTCGTCGCTAACTGAAATGTTCTCGTTTTTTAGACCAAGCTGAACGAGCCGCCTTCTGTTGGTTTCCTTGAGATCTACCATAAATTTTCCCGTATCACCTACAGCAAAATAGGTATCTTCGCAATCTCCGTTCAAAAGCTTTTCAATCGCCTCTGGAACCTCAGCATCCGTTTCGTAACAGCACATTTCAATTCCCGGGCCGATAGCGGCTCTTACGTTCTCCGCAGTTGCTCCAAGCTCCGTCATCTTTGAAATCGCAACACCCAAAATGTCTGCAACAGTGCTTCTCCAGCCACAGTGAATGGCTCCCGCAACTCCCGCTTCCGGATCGCACAGCAAAACAGGAATACAGTCCGCTGTGAAGCAAAAGAGCGGCAGTCCCTTCACGCTCGTCACTATGCCATCAGCTTCGTAAAGAAAAGGCGTATAAAGCTCACGACTGTCCGCTTCCGTAACGATCCGAACCTCGTTTTTATGCACCTGTCTCGTAAAAACGGGTTTTTGCTCGGGAAGCCCCAGCGCTTCAAACACTCTGCGGTAGTTTTCCCGTACATTTTCCTCGCTATCACCTCTGTTTTCGCCGAGATTAAGGCTATCAAGGTGACCTGTGGACACACCGCCCCACCTTGTTGTAAAGCAGTGTGTAAACGGAATTGTGGGAGCTGTCATAAAGGCAAGCCCGTTATATCCCATTTCTGCAAAAGGCTTAGTAAATTCCAATGTTTTCGCTCCTTTTGTTCCTGTGACGACACAAGGCTCAAACCTGTGACCCCCGTACGTCATGCGAAGTGCTTTTTTGGGTTTATTTCCCTTTCAAAGCTCGAAGCTCCGGCAATTACTCGTTTCTGCCGCAGCATTCCTTATACTTAAGTCGTCTGCTGCCGTCCTCTTTCATTTTTCCACAAGGGCAGGGATCGTTGCGCCCTGGCTTATTTATTGCTTTAACGGGCTGCTTTTTAATCGTATCGTCACCGCCGACGCTATTTATCGGCCCCTTAACAACGCTCTTACGTTCAATGGGCTGTTCCTTCTTCACCTGAACGGTGAAAATACGCCGGACAACCTCGGAACGTATGCCGTTTATCATCTCTTCGAACATATCAAAGCCCTCGCGCTTATAGGCGTCGATGGGTTTGTCGTTTCCATAAGCGCGAAGCCCAATACCTCGACGAAGCTCCTGCATGGCATCAAGATGCTCCATCCAGTATTCGTCGACAACGCGAAGCATGATAACACGCTCAAGCTCACGCATGATTGGCACTCCTGTCGGCAAAAGCCCCAGCTCATTCTCGCGGTCTTCGTATACCTTTTCAGCCCTCTCAAGAACATCATCCGTAAGCGTGTGCGGGTTCATCTTTTCAAGTTCCTTTTTCGTGGGCGTAAGTTCGCCCTTGCGCAGGAACAGTGTT
>CAZLLK010000107.1:0-6435 GCA_964560435.1 uncultured Oscillospiraceae bacterium | reverse complement strand
CAACCTTGCCGAAAATCATGCCGAGGAAGGCGGAAATCATGCCCATGAACAAAGCAGACATCAGGATTTCTCCCCAACGCTTGTCGCGTTTTTCCAATTTGTCGACGCCGCCTAAGAGCTTACGGCAGATTAGGGGGGTGATTATGATTGCAACCATTATGCCGAGAGTCATAACCCATGCGATAGTTGCAAACTGGCTTGCAGTCATCATTGAAGTCGTGTCTCCGATGCTCGTGCCGATAGCATTTGCGGCAGCCTCCGCCGCGGAGGTTTCATAGGTAAGCGAACCGATAACCGAAAGCCTAAGCCAAGGCAAAGGAATTCCAAGTTTTTTTGAAAGCGCTATAACGCCTATCAAAATTGAGATAGCGGGAACAATGGTGAAAACCGCGCTGGATTTGACGACACTCTTTAGCTTTGCGTTGTCGATTCCAAGATTTTTTGCCTGCTTCCAAGCTCGAACCAGGAAAAAAATCGATTGTGCTACTACCATTGCGAGGATAATTGCGACGACAGTAAATAGAAACGGACTGTTGACATTGAACTCGTGATTCAAAATAGTCACTCCTTAAATAATTATGAAAAGCTATTAACAATAATAACACATAAAATCGATTGGAAACGCGCAATTTCGACTGTTTTCTAAAAAAGGTGAATTTGTCCAAATTTTATAGGCTAAAGCAGCAAATAATGGAACAGGTTTGGTGTTAAAGGTCGCCAAACCTGTTCCATTATTTTACTTTTATTAATTTTTCTGAGCTTGGATTTTTTCCGCAAGCTCGTTTAAATACACCCAACGGTCTGTTTTTTCCGCAAGCTCCGCGTCGAGCTTTTGGCGTTCCTCCAAAAGCTCTTGAAGCCGAACATAGTCGCTGGAGAATTCCTGTTCCTGCTTTGATATTTCTCGAAGCTTTTCTTCAAGCTTTGCAATGTCGTCGTCGATGTTTTCAAATTCCCGCTGTTCTTTAAATGAAAATTTCAGCGTTTTCAGTGTTTCCGAGGTCTGCTCATGAAAAGGCTTTTCCTTCTCTTTGACAGGAGCCGCACCTTCGACAGGGCGAGCATCCAGATAGTCAGAGTAATCGCCCATATAACGTCGGATTTCCCCATCCTGCCGAACCTCAAAAATTGAGGTAGCAACACGGTCAAGGAAATACCGGTCATGCGAAACGGCTATGACCGCGCCGGGAAAGTCCTCAAGATAGTCCTCCAAAATCGACAGCGTCTCAATGTCGAGATCGTTCGTCGGCTCGTCCAAAAGTAATACGTTCGGTGCCGTCATGAGTATTGCAAGAAGGTTAAGACGGCGCTTCTCTCCGCCCGAAAGCTTTCCAATAACCGAATACTGCATATCGGAGGTGAAAAGGAATCGGTCAAGCATTTTTGTGGCGGAAAGTTTGCCCTCAGACGTTTCAAGCTCGCTTGCTATGTTGGTGATGAAGTCATAAACACGGGCATTTTGGTCAAGCTCGCGGCATTCTTGAGAAAAATAGCCGATTTTTATGGTTGACCCCACGTCAACCTCCCCCGTATCGGGTAAGATACTTCCAGAGATGATGTTCAGGAGCGTCGATTTGCCCGCTCCGTTGCGTCCGACTATACCGATTCGGTCATCACGCAGAAGATTATACGAAAAGGGCGAAATCACCGTTCTGCCGTCATAGGATTTTGAGATCCCCTCAAGAGAGATTATCTTTTTGCCCATTCTCGAAGCACCCGCAGCAACAGAAACGGCGGCATCGGTTTCTGGCGCAGACTGCGACTTCAGCGAGTCATAACGCTCGATTCTCTCGCGGCTTTTTGTGCTTCTCGCTCGTGCACCACGCATTATCCACTGATATTCGCGCTGCAACGTCGTCTGACGCTTGCGCTCCGAAGCCTGTTCGATTTCTTCTCTAAGCAGCTTTTCCTCGAGATATTTGGAATAGTTTGCATCATAAAAGTACAGTTTTCCGCGCGAAAGCTCCACAATTCTGTTTGCAACACGCTCCAGAAAATAGCGGTCGTGGGTAACCATTATGATAGAACCCGAAAAGCGTATCAGTCTATCCTCCAGCCACGCGACCATCTCACTATCCAGATGGTTTGTCGGTTCGTCCAATATCAGCACATCGGCGGGACGGATAAGTGTTTGAGCCAGCGCAACACGCTTTCGCTGACCGCCGGAAAGTGTTCCGATTTTTTGCGAAAAATCAGAGACGCCCAATTTTGTCAGTATGGATTTTGCCTCATATTCGTTAAGCTCGCGAAATTCTGGAGGAAAGCTTGCAAAAACCTGCTCCAAAACCGTCAGCTCATCGTTCATAGCTGGATTTTGCGGCAAGTAAGCAATCTGGACATTAGGGTAACGCGTGACCTTTCCATCGTCCGGCTCCTCCACTTCGGCAAGAATACGCAAAAGGGTGCTTTTCCCCGTTCCGTTGAGGCCGATTATTCCGAGCTTCTGGCCATCGTCAAGATAAAACGTGCTGTCGGAAAGAAGCTGTTTCATTCCATAATTCTTATTGATATGTTCGGCAGAAAGAAGCATTGGCTCCTCCTTGTAATATTGCAGTCATAAATATTCATTGTATTATTAGTTGTATACTGTTCGGTCTGGATTTTATCACATACCAACGCAGTTGACAACTGCACAGATTGGATATGAACCCCATTACCGATTTAATGGAGCTTTCAGGGTACGATTACCAATAGATGGATATGTGCATTTTGAGGAAAAATTTTGTAGTAATACGGCAACCCATACTATATAATGTTAAAAAGAACCTGAAAAGCATCGATATTTTGGGACTTCCGAGAACCGCCATTTTGATTGATTATAGGAGGTAGCTTATGCAAAAAAGCAATACAATTTCAAAACTTCTTTGCATAATAATCGCTGTTTCATTCATTGCAAGCGTGGCTCCAATCAGCAACGCTTACGCTGTCGCAAGTCCTTTCACCGATGTAAGCTACACCAGCGATTATTACACCGAGGTTACCGCAATGAGCGGGCAGGGTGTGATAAACGGCTATGATGACGGAACCTTTCGTCCGGAAAATTCCGTCACGCACGCTGAGGCAATTAAGCTCGTTTGCGCCATGGCGGGCATTAGTTATTCGGGATATTCCGGAAAAGCAGACCCGTGGTATTCGGATGTTATAGCATGGGCAAAGGACAATGGAATAGCTTCGTCGGACATTAACCCCGAAAAGGCGGCAACAAGAGAGCAGATATGCGGATACATAATCGCTGCATTTAAGCTTACCGCCAGCACCAGCACAAACGCTTTTTCAGACACAAGCTCAAAGGCCGCCAATGTGCTCTATGATTATGGTGTGATAAAGGGCATACCCAACGCCGATGATACGGTTTCGTTCGGCGGAACACAAAATGTTAAGCGCTGTGATACCTGCATAATGCTATACAGACTAAGTCAGAAGGTTTCCAAGCCAGATTGGAGCTCATCGTTCAGCCTGAACAAAAGCCACTATTCAGTCACTAAGCCAACTGCCTTCGCGAGCTTTGCGAACTATGTGGACGCTTGGAACTATATGCTAGTCAATGCCGATACAGAGGAGTCCTTCCAGGTCAAACTCACCTGCACTGAAGCCGAGCTTGATAAATTAGTTGACACCATACAAAATGCGTATTACTTTGCGATGTTCGATTATTTGGAATATGCGTCTTTCCTTAACAAATGGGAAGTTGGCGTTAACTATACAATTGATAGAAACAGAAAATGCTCAAACCCAACATTTAAACTCACTCTTTCCAACAGCGAAGCCCTGTCGAAAAGCGAGGTTTTAAGCGAGATCTCGTCATTTAACACGACCTGCTCTCAGATTGTGACATCACTTTATAACGACGGCTCTCTTAAAAACAGTATGTCCGCAAAGGAAAAAGCCCATGTTCTCTATGTCTACATGGCGTGCCACACAAAATACGATACGAGCTATAAATTTTACAACGGCTATGATGCCGCCGTCCGAGGTACTGCCGTTTGTCAGGGTTACACTGCAATGTACAATTATCTCTGTAACCTTGCCGGAGTGCGGATGGAGGGCATGACCGGAAAAATAGGTGATGTAGGTCATGCGTGGTCGAGAATTTGCGTTGACGGGGTCTGGTACAACATAGACACTACCTGGTCCGACCCTGTCCCAGATAGGGCAAATTACTGCGACGAAGACTGGTTCTGGGTAACGGACAGCGACTTAAAGACGGGAAGCGACTCGCGCACATTCGACAGCGACACACTTGTTTACGGATAGATAACAAATACGCCGCTTGGACATTGGTCTTGGCGGCGTATTTATATTAGCGCAAAAATTCTCCACTTCGGACTTTTTCTGCCGACTTCACAACACAGCTTAATCCGCGATGGTTGAATTTCGCACCGTTTCGATATATAATGAACTTGAAAAGTCAAGAATACAAGCGCAAGCGAGTTGAAGTAAATGACCATAAAAACGAACCCTTTTCCCTATTCTAACGACAACAAGCGTTACAAAAGCACGGCTTACGAGAACAGTTTGCAGGGAATGAAAGCATATAAGGCGGTAATTGACGCTGGGTTTACCTGTCCCAATATTGACGGGACTAGGGGTAATGGTGGCTGCATCTATTGCGACGGCGGAAGCGGTTATTTTACAGCTTCTCCGACTGTTCCAATAGAGGAGCAGCTTGATAACGAGCTAAATCGCATACACAAAAAGGTTCCAGAGGCTTTGGCAATCGCCTATTTTCAGGCGCATTCAAACACCTATGCCCCGGCGTCAAAACTTCGGGAACTGTTTGAAGCGGCGCTTTCTCACGAGGGAATATGCGGACTTTCAATCGCTACGCGAGCAGACTGTCTAAACCCCGAAGTGCTGGATTATCTAAGCGAATTAAACACCCGAACACGACTTACTATGGAGCTTGGACTTCAGACGGTTTTTGACGAAACCGCGACGCTAGTGAACCGAGGTCACTGCTTTTCGGAATTTGTTAAGGGGTACACTTCCCTAAAAGAGCGAGGAATTCGGGTGACGGTGCACATTATCAACGGACTTCCGAGCGAAACGCCTAACATGATGGTCGAAACCGCGCGGACCCTAGGATGCCTTCGACCAGACGGCGTAAAAATCCACCTTCTACACGTTATTTCGGGAACATCGCTCTGTGAAATGTACGAAAACGGCGAATATATACCCATGAATTTATCCGACTACGCAAAAACGGTTGTTCGCCAGCTCGAGGTTTTACCTCCCGAAACGACAATAGAGCGCCTTACGGGCGACGGTGACCAAAAAACGTTGGTTGCGCCGATTTGGAGCCGCGACAAAATCCGTGTTTTGGGAACGATAGATAAGCTAATGGCAAGTGACGACACATGGCAAGGCAGACTGTTCGTGTGTCCGTAAAACGATTTTGGAGTGAATGAATGAGCCTTTTTATATGTCCGATTTGCGGTGAACGGCTTGAGCGGGGCGAAAAAAGCTATGCCTGTCCTTCGGGGCACAGCTATGACATTTCCGCCGAGGGCTATGTACACCTGCTCCCCGCGAACAAAAAACATTCGAAGCTTCCGGGCGACGACAAAAACATGGTGCGTGCGAGAAGCCGCTTTCTTTCCGGCGGATATTATGAGCCGCTTAGAAGTGCGCTTATTGAGCTGGTGCTCGAGCTTTCTTCGGAAAAACCCGCAATTCTGGACTCCGGCTGTGGCGAGGGCTATTATGCCGAAGGGATTTACGACACATTGATGAGCACGGGCAAAGCGCCGCTTATCGCCGGTATCGACATTTCAAAGGAAGCGGTAAAGCTTGCCTCCAAGCGTGTGAAGAACGCCGAATTCGCCGTTGCCTCCGCTTATTTCCTGCCGTTAAGGATCGAGCGGGTAGATTTTGTGCTAAATTGCTTTTCTCCACTGTGTTGCTCCGAGTTTCGACGTGTTCTCAAAATGGGCGGGTATTTCATATATGTTGTTCCGGCACCCCGTCACTTGTGGGAGATGAAATCTGCCGTTTATGACACACCTTATGAAAACGAAAGACTCATCGCTGAATACGAAGGCTTTGAGCTTGTTAAGTCGGTGTCGGTTGAGGAGAGAATATCCATATCAGACAGGCGGACGATTGCCGACCTTTTCACCATGACGCCTTATTTTTGGAAAACTCCGCAGGAAGGCGCGGCTCGACTTCTAAGCCTCGATAAACTCGAAACGGAGATTTCCTTTGACATATATGTTTACCGAAAAATCTCGTAGCAAAGACAAATTCGGAAAAACAAGACAAATTTCTTAGGTAAACATTATCATTCAAATAATAATTAAAATAGCTTGCAATTTTACAAATAAGTGATATAATCATAATCAGTAATAATTACTGTTACTGATTAGGGGGCTAACATGGCTATCAAGCGATTTTCAAAACAGCGGGAGCTTATTCTTCAGGCTGTTATGAATACAA
>CAZLLK010000106.1:0-6457 GCA_964560435.1 uncultured Oscillospiraceae bacterium | reverse complement strand
CTACAAATAAACTTTGTACAATTATCGGTGCAAAATACGGCAAAACTGAATCTAGCGTTGAAAGAGCTATGCAAAATGCAATCGATAAAGCATGGCGAACTTCTGATATTGAAGATTTATTAGTACATTATACAGCGAAAATAAGCTCCGAAAAGGGCACGCCCACACTGACTGAATTCGTCTATTACTATGCAAATAAGATTAAAAATGAGTATTAGAATAAGCCGCACAATAAAGTGCGGCTTATCCTAAACGTGTATATTATCCAATCCAAAAACTGCATATCCAGTTCCATATATCCTGCATGGGCGTTATCCTCCTTAAGTTGATTTCTTACTTATAAGGATAAAGCCATAGTTTATTATTTTGAATTTCTTCCCGTTATGCATTTTCCGTAGAAAAATGTAGGTTTTAATAGAAAAGCGAGGATAAATAAAATATGATTAACTCGTATATTAAATACTTCATCATAACTATTTATAGCCTATATACATATGCGAAGCTGTTGAATATAAAATTGAATGCAAGAATTACAGCTACTAATTTAATTTTCGCATCACTTCTATCAGTTTTTATATCATATATAGAACTATATTTGCCACCTTTATGTACACCGCTGACGATAGTTTTTTCTTTAGTTTTCATAACATTTACGATAAAAACTGATTTTGAATTATCAATTACAACGACTATCATATCATTTGGAATAAACTATGCCTTTCTAGCTGTTTCTTCGGTATTATCTGCCGTAGTTTTTAAATTAATAGGCATCAATTATTCTGAAAATAGAATCGGAATATATTTTATATGTATAGCTTTGATACAGTTTTTGATAATCAGTATACCGTTTAGATTCAGGCGCTTAAAAAGCGGTATGCCGTTTCTGCGCAGTAAAGGCGGAAGTAATGTTGGCGTTTTTATAAGTGTATTTTTGCTGTGCAGCGTTATTGTTATGAGTAACGGTAAAAATGCGGATTTAATTTATACAATACCAATTGTTTTGATTATTCTATTAGGCGTACTCATTCTTTTCTGGTGGCGCAGAAAACTGGGTAAAGTATATATTGAAAAACTGAGAGCCAACGAAGTTCAAAGCCTCCGAGATACCATAAAGGAAAAAGAAGAGCAGATTGAACAGCTCGAGCAGCATAATGATTTTTTAGCCAAAATAATACATAGAGATAATAAACTAATCCCCGCCATGGAATTTGCAGTAAAAGAATATTTACAGTCCTTTGTCCCAGGTATGAGGGAAGATACCCAGGCAAAAGGTCAACTGCTTTTAGAGCAGCTAAAATTAATTACTTCAGAGCGCTCCGGCATTATCGAAGAATATCAATATGCAAACAAAAAGTTGCCGTCAACGGACGTAATTTCAGTTGACGCCTTGATGACTTATATGTTCAATAAAGCCAGGGCAGACGGCACCGAATTCGAGTTCACTACTGCCGGAAGCGTTAAGTATTTGGTTGAAAACGTAATATCCGAGTCTGATTTGTACACTATTCTTGCAGATTTGATTGAAAATGCAATGATAGCGACAAAAGACAGCCATAGCAAGAGAATTTTAGTCTCTATTAGTGTTTCGGATGGTTATTACTTGATTGATATTTTTGACAGCGGAATCCCATTTGAGCTAGAAACAATTGTTAACTTAGGTAAGAAAAAAATCACCACTCACGCAGATAACGGAGGAAGCGGTATCGGTCTTACAACGGCTTTCGAGATTTTCAAAAAACACAGTGCTAGTTTTATGATTGCGGAGTTTACTGATGAAAGCCCTCTATTCACGAAAAAGATATCAATTAGATTTGACAATCAAAACCAATATGTAATTAAAACTGCGAGAGACTGCGAAATTAAAGCAATGTCGCAAAGAACTGACATGATTGCAATGAGCTAGTTCAAAATAGATTTGCTTTTAGACTTTGAATAAATGACTGCTTTCTGTACATTTCTCACACACAAGAAGCAGCCGATATTTGATTTTAAGCTTCATATTATGCATCAACAAATAATATTGGTTGTTACTAAATTGCTTTGCTTGCAAGCAAAATATTTGCACTGCAGCAATCTTTTTTATATTATTCTTCAACCTGTTTAACTTAGTTTCAGTTTGTCGACGAGTCCATATCGTAAGTATGCAATCAGAAAGCACTTGTAACAAAGAGACCGTAAAAGCAGTGGCGGTGTACCCCCCATCCAAAAAGTTTTACTTTGGTTTTTCGTCGTGACTCACGACACTAAAAACAGTCTAAAACGAAAGTTTTAACTAACTCAGTTACCTTTTTATGGTGGAAATCTCGCCAGAGGGTGTCTAAGGGGTCAACCCCAGATTTGGTTCCCAAACCATCAACAAACTGAACTGGCATCTTTTTTTCAAGACCTACAAAATGGATTGGCTGTGTGAGCCGTTGCCTGTTGATTTCTAGAACAGTACCATCTATAATCAGCGGCACACCTTCATCCACCAGTGTATAGTTTAGCAGTAGCTCGGGCTTTGTCATACGGTTAAGTGTTTGAGGGTTTTTCCGATATTCCTCCGGTGTCATGTCAAAGGTCTCCTTAAAGGTACGGGTAAAGTGTTCGTGTGATGAAAAGCCAAGCTCTAAGGCAACATCTAAAATTCGCCGTTCTTTCGTCAGTAGAGCTTCCGTAGCCTTCGCCATGCGGCGCAGCTTGACATACTCTGCGACAGGCTTTTTCACCAAACGGCTAAAGAGTCGTTGGTAATAGAATGGCGACAGTGCAGCCATTTTTGCAAGGCTGTCAATGCTAATTTCTTCGCTTAAATGGTATTCAATGAAATCTATGGTTTGTTGTATTTGTTCCCATGCATGCATAATAAGCACCTCCTTTGACCATAGGATACCACAGTCAGGGCTGGTGTCGCTTGACTGTGTATGTCATTTGAATCGGAAATACGAAATTGGATGCTATTTTCCAGTTTACCATAGAAGTGAAGTGAGAGCCACCACCCTTTTGCAAGGATACTCTGTCAACGGCTTGGAACAGCTTTTAAAGACTATAAGTAAGGTACAGCGGCAGATCAACTCCTATCTGCAAATTTCAGGCATCCTTATTACCATGGTAGAGGGTCGTCGAATTTTTGAAGTAGTTCGCATGATGTTCAATCTCTGTGTCGCATCCGGTCTTGGTCGCTGGAGACTTGCAATGTTCCTTAATGATAAGGGTATTAAAAATCGAAGCGGTAAAATTGGAGTGATGCCTCAGTAGGAGCAATCCTTCACAATGTCATGTACAAGGGCATCCTTCGCAGCGGCGATACATTTTCGGACCCCTTCGAGGACTTGCAAATCATTGACCCGGTAACCTTCGGCAGAGCACAGAGCCTCATGCTGGAACGTACAGAAGAAAAAAAGAATGTACGGACTGCTCCCCTAAACACTACCGGACGGAAGCAAGAGCCGCTACACGCGAGTGCGGTATATCTGTTATAACCGTTCCCGCCGCAGTATGGAATGTGACGGTCAGCTCGGGTACACAACTCTTGTTCTCGACAGTATGATCACCGAACTTCTCCACAGCATTTTCGATAGGCTCACAGCCGCCGATGAAAGCATCATCATCTGCGGTGCTGCAGAAAAGCACAGAACAGAACTCAGGGCGGCTATCAAGCGTGTAAAAGCCGAAAACACAAAAGCTAATACCGAGTACGAATCGCTGAAGGCTGAGGTTATAAAGGCCGTCCAGGGAAAAAGCAGGATGCCGATGGAGGTTTTGTCGGAGCTGGTGGGTGAGCGCCGAAACAAGGTCATTGAAACCAGCGAGCATCTGACCTCACTTCTAGCAGAGCTTGATGAGGACAACGAAAAAGTTGAAGTGCTCAAATCAGAACTTGTCCAAATCCATACATGGTCACAGATTTTCGACGAAAGTGATCTCGATATCAAAAAGATGATCGCAAACTACATGATCAAGAAGATTACTGTATTTGAGGGCTATAAGCTCGACATTGAACTGAATATGCACGTACGGTAATTTCTGAGCGGCCTGGAAAATGCAGTAAATGAGCGTGCCGCTTCATAAAGCGAAATTCCCACATATAAAATCCATATAGTGTTAATCCAGCTGCATAGCAATAAGCGGCTGGATTAGCACTTTATTTCCGTTTACAAAAGCTCTCGTGTGATAAAGGGCCCGCAAAAACGGATAGGGTGTGCGCCGCACTTCAGTAGATTGCCCTCACCCATATGATGCATCAGAACCCCTCCGTCACTTTTTCGCCGCAGCCCATTCTCCTTTTCTCTTGCACTGTGTCATTTTCAAGCTTAACCAACTTGTGACCTTCCACCGAGCAAAACAGGGAACTGTCTGTACGGGGGCAGTTCCTTGCTTAGTATTTCGCACTGCTTCTGAAGGAAAATATTCATTGCGAGAAGCTATGAATTGATATATGATATAGTAATTTAGTAGACGCTCTTTTGGAAAGGTTGCCTCTGGCATAGCCGACGATATGCTAACAACTGTAGTTTTGGCAATTAAAAATATTCCCATATATGCCTGCCCAACGATGAATACCGCAATGTATGAGAACGACATCGTTCAGGAAAATATGGCGAAGCTTTCTAAACACGGTTATCTGTTCATCGACCCGAAGGAGAGCCTCCTCGCCTGCGGCGACCTTGGAAAAGGCGCGCTTGCTGATGTGGAGCTAATAACCGCAACGATTTTGAAACAGCTTGAAAATAAAGATTAAGAGGCGTCAATGGAAAGAATAGACATAACGGATATTCCCGGATTTAGAATAGGCCATGAACAGGATATAAACGCCGCCACTGGCTGTACGGTCATCATTTGCCAAAAGGGGGCTGTCGCAGGCGTTGATGTGCGCGGCGGATCTCCAGGAACCCGGGATACGGATGCTCTTGATCCTGTAAATAACAGAAAAGAGACTCATGCAGTTCTGCTTTCCGGCGGAAGCGCCTTCGGTCTGGATGCGGCGGGCGGCGTTATGCGTTTTCTTGAGGAGCGCGGAGTCGGCAGAAATGTCGGCGTCACATGCGTTCCTAATGTGTGCGGCGCGATTCTATTCGACTTAAAATGCGGCGATTATAAGGTTCGGCCTGACGCGGAGATGGGTTATCGTGCGTGCCTGAACGCCGGTTCATTGCCACTTTCGAAAGGAAGCGTCGGAGCCGGGACGGGCGCCACAATAGGCAAAGCTGCGGGACTGTCGAACGCTATGAAAGGCGGAATCGGAGCCTGTGCTTTCCGGCAAGGCAAGCTTTTAGTAGGAGCAGTAATCGCGGTCAACTGCGTTGGGGACGTCTATGACAGTCAGGCTGGACGAATCATTGCGGGAGTACTTAACAGCGACAAGCGCACGCTCGGAAATTCGGAGGAAATCATCTTATCCAATCACGAGAATATGGCTGATCTTTTCAGCGGAAATACCGTTATCGGCTGTGTCATTACAAACGCAAAGCTTGATAAGGCGCAGGCAAATAAGCTTGCTTCTGTCAGTCATAACGGAATTGCGCGAGCTGTTCGTCCGGCACATTCGGTCTTTGACGGAGATACCATTTTCACAATGTGTACAGGCGAAACACAGGCAAATTTCGACTCAGTCGGTATTCTTGCTGCCTATGCAACAGAGCAGGCGATTTTGGACGCTATAAAAAATTCCAGCTCGCTTTGCGGATACCCTGCATACAAGGATTTGCAGTAAACCGACCAATATTAAGGGCAGAAATCGATAAACCGATTTCTGCCCTTAATATTGGTCCATAGAAACAATTAGGCTTAACAGATTTGACAACTAATCATTTTATTCTGTATGAATTAGCCCGATTGCAATCCCCCATTCTTTGATAAAGTCCCCACTGTAAGGAATCGTATATGTTAAACGAATTTTCCAAATCAGAGCTTGTCCAAAACCATACATGGTCACAGATTTTCGACGAAAGTGACCTCGATACCAAAAAGATGATTGCCAACTACATGATCAGACGGATTACTGTGTTGGGGGCTTTAAGCTCGATATCGAACTCAATATGCACTTACAGCAATTTCTGAACGGTTTGGAAAATGCAGAAAACGAGCGTGCCGCCTCATAAAGCGAAATACCCACATATAAAATCCATAAAGTGTGAATTCAGCTGCATAGTAATAAGCGGCTGGATTCGCACTTTATGCCCGTAAACACAAGCTTTCCTGTGATGAAGGGCCAGAAAAACGGTTTGGCTGTGCGCCGTACTTCAGGCGAACCCCCTACCCCATATGATGCATCAAAAACCCTCCGTCGCTTTTTCGTCACGGTTTATTTCACGTGTCTATGCAACTCATTATCGCAAAAGTGGTAGATTTCTGACGAGGTAAAAAAGGGAATTATTTACATGATATTACATAAAATTCATCTTGAACGCAGTACAATCCGATTATATTTTTTTAGGAGTTGATGCCAATTATGAAAGTATGTAGTAAGTGTATTTTA
>CAZLLK010000105.1:0-6623 GCA_964560435.1 uncultured Oscillospiraceae bacterium | reverse complement strand
ATAAAAAAGCCACTTATAAGCTATTTTGAGCACAACCGCGCACAAAGCGGGGAAAAGATCGTCGAGCGCCTTAAAAATGGCGAGAACGTTGCGCTGGTTTCGGACGCAGGTATGCCCGCAATTAGCGACCCCGGCGAGGATTTGGTTCGGCTTTGCGCTCGCGAGGGGATTAACGTCCTAACCGTGCCAGGACCCTGCGCCGTGGTTTCGGCTCTTGCCGTCAGTGGCCAGTCCACGCAAAGGTTTACGTTTGAGGGCTTTTTAAACACCTCCAGCAAGAACCGCACGGAGCATCTGGAGAGCCTGCGTGACGAGAAGCGCACGATGATAATATATGAAGCGCCGCATAAGCTAATGGGGACGTTAGCGGATTTGAAAGATACCTTTGGCGGCGACAGGGAGCTTAGCCTTTGCCGCGAGATTACGAAAATTCACGAGGAAACAATTCGTACCACCATCGACGGAGCGATTGAGCTTTATTCAAACATACCGCCGCGTGGTGAATATGTGCTTGTTATCAAGGGCAAAGAGGAAAGCACTGAGATTGAAATGACGCTTGAACAGGCACTGGAACGAGTTGAATTTTATCGGAGTGAGGGCAGTTCACTTAAGCAGGCTTCAAAGCTTGCCGCCGAGGACACGGGCTATTCCAAGAACGTTCTGTACAATGCGGCTGTGGAGAAAAGTCAGCAGCCTTGACGTTTTGGGGCGGGGTTATTGAATGACATCTTGATTAACAGGGGAGCTTGTTATGCAGGCTGCGAGGAAGCAACTAAGCTTCACCCTTCACCTGATTTGCATTGCCAAAGGCCCCAGACCGCCAGCTAAAACCCACGCACGCTGAGCGGGAAATCGTAAAAAAGCGCTTGAATAACGAAAATCTGTATGTTAGACTAAATCCACCATAATTCCCCTTGCAACGTAATGTAAGAGGAGTCCTGAAAGGAAACTAATTGATGAGCAAATATCCGTTTGAATTGATGCCATTGCCTTACGACTATTCCAATCTTGAGCCGTCCATCAGCAAAACTACCTTGGAATTCCACCATGACAAGCACCATCAGATATATGTGACTAACCTGAACAACGCAATTGCGGAAGACAAGGAATTACGCCGCAAAAGCCTCGATGAAATTCTGAGCACTCTGAACAAAGTGCCGGAGAATATTTTGGCAGCGGTTACAAATAACGGCGGCGGAGTATTCAATCACGATTTTTATTTTGAAGCACTTGCCGCGCCCGGCACGACTACGCCTTCAACTAAATTTGAGGAAGCTGTTGTAAAAGCCTTTGGTTCTTTTGATGAGTTTCTGGCTGAATTCAAAAAGGCAGCTCTTGCACAGTTCGGTTCCGGCTGGGCTTGGCTTGTGCTTGATGCCGACCAAAACCTCAAAATTGTCAGGACTGCGAACCAGGAAACCCCGTTAAAGGACAACCTAAAGCCGGTGCTCACCATCGACGTTTGGGAGCACGCATATTATCTGGACTTCCAGAACCGCAGAGCGGATTATATCGACGCTTATTTCAAAGCAATAAATTGGGATGTTGTATCAAAGCGTTTTGCGCTTTGCTCATTTTCAAGTTTCAACAATGCTATTAATCTTGAGGAAGCACAATAAATAAACAGAAGTGCGCGGGGGAATCTCTGCGCACTTTTTCTAATGGAGGTCGATATTATGGCAGTAATCGAGCTTGAGCATTTTTCAAAATCCTATGGCAAATTTCTGGCGGTAAATGACATTAATATCTCCATTGAAAAAGGCGAAATAGTCGGTTTTGTCGGCAAAAACGGAGCGGGAAAGAGCACAACTATCCGCTCGATGGTCAATATGATTTTCCCGACTAGCGGAAAAATCACAATTGCTGGAATGGACTCCGTGAAGGATGCAAAGAAGCTGAAGCATATTTTGAGCTATATGCCCTCCGACTCGGCGTATTACGAAAATGTAACTAGCGAGGAGCTTTTTAAGCTCTGCCTTAAATTCTCGAGCGAAGGCATTGACCGTGCGCAAGAGCTTGCAACGTTTTTTGAGCTGGACACCAAAAAGAAGATTTCGGAGCTTAGTTTGGGAAACCGAAAAAAGGTCTCGATTATTCAGGCACTTTTGAAAAATGCCGAAATAATCATTCTAGACGAGCCGACTAGTGGGCTTGACCCACTTATGCAGAGCAAGTTTTTCGAGCATATCCTCAAGGAAAAAGAAAAAGGCGCAACTATTTTTCTTTCCAGCCACAACCTGAGCGAAATCGAAAAATACTGCGACAAGGTTATCATTATCAAGGATGGCAAGATTGTTGATTTCCTCGACATGAGGAATGTAAAAATCAAGCACAAACAGACGGTTTCGTTCACGACAAAGAAGGGCGATTCGAAGACATTTGAGTTTTCTGGCGATATAAACAGCCTTGTTGAAGAGCTTTCGGCGCTTGATCTCGAAAGCCTTGAGATTAAGACGAATACGGTTGAGGATGAATTTATCAAATACTACAAGGAGGATGGGACAAATGAGTGATTTTAGTTTGCGAGCCTCCTTGAAGCTGACGGGCTTTGAGCTTAAGAACAACAGACGGCAGATTTTTGGTTGGTGCATCGCGATATTTTCCATCATGTTTATGTATATGATTCTGTTTCCTTCAATGCAGGATATGGCGAAGATAAAAATGGAAGCTTTGCCAAAACAGTTCCTTCAGCTTTTTGATATGGAGAACTTCTCCAGCCTTGACAACTTCATCAACTATTTCGGAATGGTTTTTAACCTCATTTTGATTGCCATGAGCATTTTTGCGGCGACTTTTTCTGCAAATTTGATTTTTCGCGAGGAGAAAACAAAGACCATCGAGTTTCTTTATTCGCTTGAGGTCAGCCGTACCGAAATCTTCGTTTCAAAGCTCATTACAGCGTTTGCTGCCACCTTGGCGGTGCTGTTATCCGCCGCGGTCTCAACAGCAATCTGCGGATTTATAAACGGCGGAGAAACCTTTGTTTTTGGTGACTATGTGCAAATCATAAAGGTTTCGGGCTTCACATTGTTTTTCTTCATGGCGGTGTCGCTAACGATTGCGGCAATCACCACGAAAGTCGGCGTTTCGGCGGTGGGAAGCATGATCGTTTTGTTTTGCTACCTGCTGGGGTACCTTACAAAGCTTCTCGACACAAAAGCGCAATGGTTGGCATATCTAAGCCCATTTCAGCTTTTTGACCCGAAAAGTGCGCTTTCGCTTGAAAGCCATACGATGGTCGAGATGGGGATATATTTCGGAATTATGGTCGTTTTCCTTATCATGGGAGGAATTGTCTATAAGCGCCGCGACTTTAACATCTGACCGGGGCACAAAGCCCCGCATCACAAAAGCAGGGAAATCGAATATTTGAGACCGCCTGCAAAGGAGATCGTCTTAGCAATTTTCCGAGCAACAATGTGTGTCAAAGCCCTTGAATCAAAGCTTCTGCTTCTATCGTCAGCGCCGCCCTACTGTATCGTTATACAGTAGGGCGGCGCTTCCTCATTTGCGGGGCTTTTTATCCCCTGTCCTGTTTTGTGTTCAATCCTGCTTTGCCTCAAAGCCTAAATCGCCCAGTGAGGCAATTGCGGTTTGGACGGCGTTTTCGTCGCCGTTTATGCTTACGGCTTTTTCGTTAAGCGAGACGGAAAAGTCAAGTTTAGCGTCATTCAAAGCGTTTGTGATGCGCTTTACGCACATCTCACAGTGCATATCCGGAACCTTTAGTTCAGCCATAATTTTTCTCCTTTGAGTATTTGTTTTGTGATGATTTATTTCATGAGCTTTTGAAGCGTGCATACTAGGTCGTCTACAACCTCGTCGTTTCCAGCTCTGATATCCTCGACTACGCAGCTTTTGATGTGGTTTGCCAAAAGCTCCTTGTTGAAAGCGTTCAAGGCCGCTTGTATTGCGGTTACCTGTGTCAAAACGTCGGTGCAGTAGGCTTCATCCTCGAGCATTTTTTTCACTCCACGCACCTGACCCTCGATGCGGCTTAGGCGGTTAGTGAGGGCGCGAAGTTCTTCTTCGTCACGGTGTTTAACCATGTTTTTCACAGCTTTTTCCCTCTCAATCTCAAAGCGTTTGTAACAACAAAAATGGAGCTGAGCGACATTGCGAGTGCACCTATCATTGGGCTGAGCAGAAGACCGAGGCTCGGGTAAAGAACACCTGCCGCGATGGGAATGCCCAGAGTGTTGTAGCAAAACGCCCAGAAAAGATTTTGCTTTATGTTTCGAATGGTCAGACGGCTCAGTTTAATCGCGGCGGGAACATCGTCAAGGTCGCTTCTCATTAGGACGATGTCGGCAGACTCAATGGCAATGTCACTTCCGTTTCCGATTGCACAGCCGATATTTGCTTGTGCAAGAGCCGGTGCGTCGTTTATTCCGTCGCCCACCATCATAACCGTGTGGCCTTCTTTTTGCAGGCGCTCAATAACCACCGCCTTGTCGCCTGGGAGGACTTCGGCAATAACTTCGTCCGTACCGACGGATTTGCCTATATAATTTGCGGCGGCGATGTTATCGCCTGTGAGAAGTACGGTTTTTATGCCCAGTTCGCGGAGCTTTTGGATTGCCTTGCAGCTGGTTTCCTTAACGGTATCGGCAACGCTGATAATTCCGACGGCAGCACCGCCCAGTGCGACAAGCATGGGCGTTTGCCCTTGTGCTGACAGGCGGGAAATATCATCCGCGAGCTTTGATGCCAAAATGCCAGCGCCCTCCATGAGTTTGGCGTTGCCGACATAAAGAGCTTGTCCGTCTTCCAAAACTGCCTTTATTCCCCGACCAGACAAATTCTCAAAGGATGTTACGGGGGCGCTGAAGGGGATGCCTCTTGCGGTTGTCTCCTCAGTTATGGCTTTTGCCAAAGGATGCTCTGAAAGGCTCTCGGCACGTGACGCAAGCTCAAGGAGCTCGTTTTCGGAGAATGTATCCGAAACAATCTCGGTGACACGGGGCTTTCCCTCCGTTACTGTACCGGTTTTATCCAAAACCACAACGCTTGTCAGGTGGGTCGTTTCCAGCGCTTCACCGCTTCGGATAAGGATACCTCTTGTCGCACCGAGCCCCGTTCCGACAATTATGGCGGTGGGGGTTGCAAGTCCCATTGCACATGGACAGGCGATAACGAGGATTGATGTGAATATCCTAAGTGCAAAGGAAAATTCTGCACCTGCAAGAAGCCAGACAGCTAGAGCTATCACAGAAATTGCCATTACGATGGGGACAAATATGCCGGCAACCTTATCTGCGACTTTTGAGATGGGGGCTTTTTTTCCCTGAGCGTCCTCAATGAATTTGATGATTTTTGAGAGCGTCGTTTCCTCGCCAATGCGGGTTATCTCAACAAAAAGTGCTCCGCTTACAAGGATGCTGCCACCGATGGTTTCGCTTCCGACTGTTTTTTCGACTGGCATACTTTCACCTGTGAGCATTGCTTCATTAACGCTGCCGTCGCCCTTCGTAACTGTCCCGTCAAGCGGAACCTTTGCACCCGACTTTACCAGCACGGTGTCACCCTTTTTTAAGGTTTCCGTCGGCACTTTCCACTGCCTGTCCTCACTAATTAGGATTGCCGTTTCGGGCGTTAGCGCCATGAGCTTTGTTATTGAGCTTTTCGTTTTCTCCTTGCTACCTGCCTCAAGGTGCTTTCCCAGCAGAACCAGCGTGATTACTATCGCCGCAGATTCAAAGTACAGGTTGTGAATCATATGCGGGAAGTCCGAAAGCAGGAACACTGTTGTCAGGCTGTAAATAAACGACGCGGTGCAGCTAACGGCAACCAGAGTGTCCATGTTCGGGTTCCAGTGAACCAAGGAATAAAAACCGCTGATGAAAAAACGCTTTCCGATATAGAGTATCGGAATTGTGAGGAGAAGCTGAATTAGAGCAAAGTTGACTGGGCGGGTGTGGTTCGTGAAAATGTCGGGTAAGGGTAAATTCGGAATCAACATTGTGCCCATGGAAAAATAGAGCAGTATAACCGAAAGAACTGCCGCCGTGATGAGGCTTCGACGTTCGGACAACAGTTCTTTTTCGGCGTTGTCGTCTGCTTTGACTTTAGTACCGGCGGTTTCCTTGCCTTTCAGCTCGGCAGTAAAGCCTGCTTTCTCGATTTTCGAGATTATCGCTTCTGGGTTGACCTGATTTTCGTCGTAAACAATGGTTAGTCTGTTCATCGGAAGGTTAACGTCGCTGCGTTCAACGCCTTCAAGCTTGCGCGTGACACGCTCAACTGCGGACGAACACGCGGCGCAGTGCATTCCACCGATGTTATATATATCTTCTTTCACGGCATACACCTCCTATACCTTGTGGGGGTATTTATAGATTATACCCTCAAGGGGTATTTGTAAAGAGAAATTCTCAGTATTAAGACTGAATATTTTGTCCAACGGCAAAATAAGGATGCTCAATTTTGGGGAAAATACCCGTGAAAAAGGAGCGGAATACTTCAAATGACGGGGATTTAGAAATTGGTACTTGAAAAATGTGAAGCCATGTTGTATAATGACCGTTGTCACACGCCGGTGTGATGGAATGGTAGACGTAGTGGACTCAAAATCCACCGCTGGAGACAGCGTGCCGGTTCGAGTCCGGCCACCGGCACCAAGA
>CAZLLK010000104.1:0-6892 GCA_964560435.1 uncultured Oscillospiraceae bacterium | reverse complement strand
TAGGAAGTCAGTATATTGCAGCGAACAAATTTGAGCTTGAGGCACTTTCAATTCATTTCGCCATATATGTTAATCTTGTGTTACTGTATGTAGTGCCAATATTGATTCTATTTATAGGAAAACTGCGCAAAAAACTTTAACAGTCAATAATCAAAGCCCATATGCCTAACTTTGTGATAAGTTCGGCATATGGGCTTTGTTGAATTTGTGCAGATTGAAAATCGGATACTACTCCAAAAGGCCTAGTTCATTTTTTCTTAAGCTGAGTTATATCAATTCTGGTTGTCATTGCCGTCATTTCTGCTCGAGTTACATTATTGCTTGGCTTGAAGCTCCCGTCAGAATAGCCTGTTAATATAGTTTTATCACTCAAAGCGCAAATCGCATCATATGACCATGAGTTGTTTGCTTGCGACACGTCGACAAAAGCGGGCTTTGAACCGTCGTTTGAATAGCCCAGTATATTGTTGAGCATAACCGCAATCTCCTCTCGGGTAACCGGACTGTCAGGTGAAAATTGGTTGTTGCCAATTCCGGATATGATGTTATTCTTTCTAGCGGTGTCGATGTATGATTCAGCCCAGTTGTCTTTACAGTCGTCAAAGCTGTAAGCGTTGTTTATTTCAGGAGTCAGGCTGAGCATCCGCACTAGAATTGTCGCAGCCTGAGCGCGTGTCATTGGCGCATCGGGCGCAAATGTGTCAGTAGATACTCCGTCCATCCATTTGTTCAGGTAAGAGGTCAGTATATAGTTGCTTGCCCAGCTGTTTTGAACGTCGTTAAAGGTACAGCCATTGAGCCAAAGCTTGTAATAATCCCATGTATTGCCTGACTCCTGTCCAAGGCTCCAGCTTCCGGTACCCTTGATATCGTACTTTGTCACAAGTTCAAGCTCTGCTTTTATCGACTGCTCATTCGAGTACCATATTTTATATGTACCGGCCGATAAGGCCTGTCCGCCAATGATTGGTTTCGTATCGGTTGCCTTTACAGTTATTGTGGCGCAGGCCGCCTTGCTTGTTTTATCAAACGATACTGTTCCGCTATAATCCCTAATCAGCGAATCAATTTTCGAATTGCTGATTCCGTATCCGTTAGGGGCGCCCCCACTCGACGACCAGATGCGTCCATAAAACGGAAGACCAAGCACGATTTTGTCTTTTGATACCACGCTCAAGGCATATTTGACTGACTTTTCAGCAACACCAATGCTGGCAACAGGGCCTGGGGCACTTCCGTAATACGATTCATCATACGCCATAATCATGAGATAGTCGCAGTATTCGGCTAGTCCGGCATAATCATATGATCCCGCCCAGCCTGACGTCGTTCCGTAGGGATTTGCAGCAACAGCTACGGCTATGATTTTTCCACTGCCGAGCTTGGAGCGTAATAGCCTTACAAAATCAACATAAGCACTTCGCTCATTGGGCGTAACGTTCTCGATGTCAACATTTACTCCGTCCAGATTAAGTTGAGTAACTGCGTTTGCAATATCGCTTGAAAGCTTGTCTCTATTGTTTAATGCAGCTATTCCCTTAGCTTGACCCCAGTCGTTTGTTAAATAAGGCGCAACCAGAACGCCCCCGTTATGCATATTCTGGACAAAGCTGCTGCTCAAAGCGGAGGTAAGCACAAGATTACCGCTCGAGTCCAAAGAAAAATAGTTAGGCGACACTTCGTTCAAAGAGCCATGCGTATTACTCACCTGTTGCACGAAATTATCAGAATTGCCGTAGTATACGTATGACATATTGAATTTATAACCCAGCGCATTAGCCGACAACCCGAAATTCAGAGTCAGCGTTAATATGATTATCAAACATATGTATTTTTTTGCAGATTTCAATACTGTTCCCCCCAATAATAAAGATATAGCTATCATCCATTTTCACTTAATTATACGATATTGTCCATGTAAAAATATTGGTTATTCGCCCGAAATAGCTTAAAAAATATGGCATTGGCTACGGTTTGCAGTCAATGCCATATTTTAACGCTTTCGTCTGTTTGAGTGCAGCAAAATAGGATGGAATATAAGTTCTAAAAAGCCAAAAGAAACCATTCTCATTTTTTCACCGCAGTCCAATACCGCTAAGCAACTCCGCAATTTGAAGCGGAAGCGCGTCGCGGTTATCCTCTGTGACCTCAAAGACTTCGCTGCAACCGTGCGCGCGTATTGCGTCCAGAAAATCAGTGTGCTTGGGCTTTATCACTCCGAACACGGGCAGAGTTCCGTCCAGTATGCCCATTACAGCTTGGCGGAAGAGCATTGCGTTCTCTTCCATCATGCCCAGCTCATCCATGAGGATAAGCGCAGCATCGACAGGTGGAGATGCAAGAATGGATGTTCCGAAAGTATCGAAGTTTTGAGGATACGACGTGTATCTCCCCTGACCCAATCGAGTGCCAACTAGATGGTCCGCGTCGTGAGGTGTTTGTTCCCACGCTTTCTGAATATATACCTCCAGTAAACCACCTCCGTTAATGGGCAGCTCGCTTACCGTGCGGAAGCCGCCGCAAACAATGGGGGGTAGCAGAGCGAGAACCTTGCGTATGACCGTGGATTTGCCCACTCCCACTTCACCAGTTAGGAAAATGTTTTTCATTTGTGGTCCTCCTCGTAATACTTTGCGGCGTGATACGCAAAAAGACTTTTGAGCATGGAGGTTGTGTTGCCGGTTGTAACCGTGGCCCCCGATACAGCGTCAGCATCCACACCGGAAAGCTGGTTTCCGTAACCCTCCCAGCCGTCAAAGTCGCTTTTTGAAGTTCCGACAAGGCGCTGGATGAAGTTCTCATCCATATATTCCTCTGTGTACTCCGAAATGTAGTAGTTCGGGTTGCTATCGCCATAAAGTCCCATGTTATCCCCGAAGGTAATGGTGCGTATGGCGGCGTCCTCCCCCGTCGGCTTTGTATTTAAAAGTTCCACATAGCAGACCGAGTAATAAGCCACCAGCGGGTCGCGGCAGGTACAAGAGGAAAAAGCCACCTGATACGCCGTGAACGTGGAACAGGATTGTTCAAACAAAATAACCGCCGAATATTCCTCTGCCGTTCCGCCGGAGGAATAGTGCGTGTAGGTAAACTCTGTGTGTGCGCTTTTCGGCGTTTTTGAAGAACAGCCTGCAAGCAGCAGTATCGCAACAATCAGTGCAAGTATTCGCGTGCCTTTCATGGTCATTCACCGACGGAGTGCAAGCGTGAGAAGTCAATGTATGCATAGTCAGCGCGCCATGTGGCATAAATTTTGTCGCCGTTTGCATCCTCGGGATAAACGATAAGCTCCTGCGAGTGTTCGCCTTTATAGCTCCAATTTCCACCCACATTATATAACTTTGATGCGTCCCAGCCAAGGAAAATCAGCAGAGACTTCATCATGCCGGAATACCCACCGCCACCGCACATGAGGATGATTGCCTTGTCCTTTGGAAACAGCTCCTCAAGTACTAGCATGGATTCATCGTAATTTGCATCAGCGGAGACGATTGCGCCATCCTCGCCCCATTTTACCGCAAACAGGCAGTCGCCTTCATATGCGCCTGAAACGGGTAACTCAGTCAAAGTGGCGATATATGGATAAGGCACGACCTTAAAGCCCTCGATGGTTCGGCTTAGGTCAGCATCACCGCCGATTGCTGCATAGTCCGCCGGGTCAAAGAGCATACGTACGTCACGATAGACCACGTCGTCACGATTAAGCCAATTATCGATGGTATCAATGTTAATGTTCTTGTCCACTCCGAACTGGCTATTTGAGTCAGGCTCCGCTGTCGGTAGTGGTGAGGGCTGCGGCGTTTGTGTTGCAGTGCCGCAGGCCGTAAAAAACGCTAACACCAATATGAGGGCGAGAAAGAAAGAGAGCTTTTTCATCAAGGTCACTCCTAAGAATTATTGTAATATGGCGGGCGCTTTTGCGCCCGCCATATTGTTTTTTATGTACTTATTTCGCTGTTATTTCAGTAACCAGCTTGCAGAAGCTCTTGGAAGCGGTTTCGCTACAGGGAGCTACCCAAATAGTGCCGCCCTCACCTACTGCCTTGTCCTTTTCAATAGCGACAAGGGTATACTCGCTGGAAATAAGCTTGGAATCCAACTCGGACTCGTAGCCGTCGTTTGCCTTGACCTTAATGGAGGCAGGGTCTTTAATGCCGCAGGCTGTCAGTACGTCCGCAAGCTTGTAGCCGGTGTAGGTTGACTCGGAAAGTGCGCCGGATTTGTCTGCTACTGTCACGGTAATTTTGAAGATGTGGAGGTCCTTGAGGGTATCGTTAGTGACAGCTGTGCCATTTACAAGGAAAGAATACGGAGCAAATTCAACCTTGTCGGTCTTGTCCTGAATTTCGGGTAGCTCGCCCGTAAGAGCAAGCTCAGAGCCTGAGGTTGCAGGAGAGGTGGCGGTGTTTTCTGGAGCGCCCTCGGTGGTGTTAACGAGGATAGAAACGCAGCCCTTAAGGTAGTCGCCTGTGGTAGCGGATGAACAGGGGGCAAGCCAAGGTGCTGTGTCAAAGGGCTCACCGTCTTTTGTCATAGCAAGCAGTGTTGTGTCAGCGAGAACCTTGTCACCTGTAACGGTAACTGCGTAGCCGTCGTCAGCTTTTGCCTCAAGCCAGACATAAGCTTCGGTAAGCTTGGCGGCAGCCAGAACGTCCTTCATAGCGAAACCAACATATGTGGTGGTGGATTCTGTGCCGGCGCTGTTGGTGCTGGTGGCCTGCACGGAATAAATCGGGTAGGAAGCCATGGCGGTCTGGTCAATAGTGACACCGTTGACTGTGACGGAGAAAGTGGGAATGGTAACACCCTTGACTTCCGTTGCCACAGGGCCTGCGGGGGTTGATGGAGTTGCCGCATTCTGTCCGCAAGCAACAAGACTAAACACGAGCATGAGCGCAAGAACGAGAGAAAGAGACTTTTTCATTTTGATTTCCTTCCAGTCTTATTTGATATTTAAAAAATCTTCTGTCGAAGAGTTTTTACTTACAGATTTGGATAAACGCAGACCTTGCGGCCAAATTCCTCAATGTATTTAAGGTTTAGGTCGGAGCCGTAGACACTTTTCAGTGAGTCCTCGGTTATAATTTCCGAGGTCTTGCCGGAAACGAGATGCCCCTGCCTGTCGAGAATGGCCGCACGTCCTCCAAGCAGCATTGCATGATCGGGGTTATGGGTGGTGATAACAACGGCAAAGCCCTTGTCCGCGAGCTGCTTGATGATTCTCAACACCCGAAGCTGGTTGCCAAAGTCCAAATGCGCGGTAGGCTCGTCAAAAAGTATGATGTGCGGGCGTGTGACGATGGCACGCGCGATAATGGCTTGTTGCCGCTCACCGCCGGAAATCTTCGTGTAGGGGCGGTCAGCAAGGTGCTCTATGCCCATTTCAGAAAGAGCCGCAGCGGTGTCGTCACGCTCTCTCTTGCCCGGGTGAGAAAAAAGTCCTATACGGAAGGCGCAGCCCATCTGCACAAAGTCAAAAACCGTGTGTTCAAAGGCGGGCGTGTGATTCTGCGGTACATAGCCAACAATGGACGCAAGCTCTCGCTCAGACATTTTCCGCAAGCTTTTTCCGGAAAGTAAAATTTCGCCGTCTTGAAGCTTATTCAGTCCCAGCATACAGTTCAGCAACGTTGATTTTCCGGCACCGTTCCGTCCCAGAACAGATACCACGTCACCCTCCGAAATCTCGAGGCTCACGCCATCGAGCACCTTTCGCTCAAGGGGTGAGTAGGAAAAGGAAATATTTTTGATATCGTAAATCACACTCATGACAGCATCCTCCTCTGGCGGAAGAGCAGCCAGCAGTAGAAGGGCGCTCCGATGATGCCTGTCAAAATGCTGACAGGCATTTCTTCAATACCGATGGTACGGGTCAGCGTATCCACAATGAGCATGAACAGTCCACCCAGAAGTCCGCAAAGCGGAATGAGGCGGCGGTTCGAAGGCCCGACGAGCATCCTTCCGAAGTGTGGAATAATGAGTCCCACCCAGCCAATGGTTCCCGCAATGCAGACGGAGCCTGCTGTGAGCAATGTGGAGCAGACGATAACCGCGCCGCGGATAAGCTTTACGTTGGCGCCGAGAGCGTGTGCCTCATTCTCGCCCAGCGAAAGCACGTCTATCCACCATGACATCAAAACGAGAATAATGGCAGGCACAACAATGACCGCCAGAACGATAAGCAATTCCGACAGCTTGATATAGGAGAAGCTGCCCATTGTCCAATAGGTTATCGAGGCGAGCTGTGTATCTGGGTCAGCAACATATTTGATGAAGCCAAAAACCGAGGACAACGCAGAGCCGACGATGATACCGGACAGCACCAATACAATATTGGAGCGATTTTTTATAAGCGACGGAATACTAAGAGTCAAAAGCACAGCTATGATACCGCCGACAAAGGCAAACAGGGATATATATACCGTTGTGAGCGAAAGGAGTATCGCCAACGCCGCGCCAATGCAGGCTCCGCTTGAAACTCCAAGAAATTCGGGAGAAACCAAGGGGTTTTTAAAGACGCCCTGATAAGCCGCACCGGACATGGACAACGCCGCACCGACCACAACTGCCGCAAGTATGCGCGGTATTCGCAGACCCATAACCACGTTCTGCATCATTTCCGGCAACTCGCTCGGCAGTCCGAAAAGGCTGCTCCAAAGTATGCGAATACTCTCGCCCGGTGAAACCGAGTATTTGCCCACACAAACCGCTATTACTATGCCGCAAAGCAGTAGACACAGGAATATTAGGTCAATGAAAACTATATTGAGTTTTCTCTTTTGGGGGGTATTTTTTTCCAAGCTCAGCTCTCCAAATCATATCCAAGGTAATCGGCGTCGAAGGTTTTTCCAAACATAAAGGTGTAGTATTCATCAATCTGCGTTTGAAGCTC
>CAZLLK010000103.1:0-6994 GCA_964560435.1 uncultured Oscillospiraceae bacterium | reverse complement strand
GGTTCGGCTCAACGCCGGTCGAGCCGGTCGTGACACCCTCGTAATCCTGGAGAGCGGTATGAATATCATGACGCTCATAGGAATTCATGGGCTCAAGTGCCATACTTCTGTGATACTTCAGCGCTTTTGCGGCCATTTTCTCCGCATGATGAACCAGCGATTCTTCGCGCTTGCTGCGATAGTTTTCCGCATCAATACTGATGTGGGTGCGCTCTTCACATCCACGGTTCACCGCATAATTTGTAAGGTGCTGAATCGCGTCCAGCGTTTCTCCTCTACGGCCGATTATCGCGCCCATCCCCTCACCGCTAAGTTCGGCTGTAACGGAGCCATCGGCTTTTGTGCCGATATCAATGTTGGCTTCCACGCCCATACGGCTAAGAAGTCCGTCAAGAAAGCTCTTCGCTTTTTCAGCAGTGTTTTCTGCTGAAGGCTTATCGGGGACTTCATACATTACCTTAACCAAGGCGGGAGAGGATCCTATTCTCAGAAATCCGCTTTTTGAGCGTTCAAGGATTTCGATTGAGACTTCGTCTCTTTGAAGGTTAAGCTGACGAAGAGCGGAAGCGATTGCTTCTTCCTCTGTTTTTCCTGTCACTTCAATTGAATTTTGCATTATAATGACCATTCCTTTCGCTACGCCGAGTCACAAAACGGCCACAAAAGGAATGGCCATTTTGCGCATCATTTGCGGTTGCCACATTAGTGGCGAGCAATTGGTGCATAAGATAAATGATGAAATTGTTCAAGCTTTATCTCCAATAGTAATAATATCGCTAAATCGGAAGCCTATGCTTCCTCTCCGGTTTCGGCGCTCTCTGTGGCAGTGTTTTCTGTTGCCGAATCAGTGCTTGCGGCATATTCGCTGTCAACCGCCTCGTCTATATCCGAAAGCGCGGTTGCTGCCTTTGTCGCTTCCTCAGCCCCTTCGGGGTTCGAGTAGCGATCCTCAACATAAGCTCTGCCTCTTGCATAACGGCGACTACCCACCTGTGAATCGGGCGTATCGTTTGAAAGCCCGAGTGCCGCGCGGCGAGCAGCTTTTTCCTCTGCGCGTTCCGCGGCAAGTCTTTCATTGTTCTGGGCCTTGGTATTCGCCTGGATTTTTTTCTTGCTTGTATTTTTGTTTTTTTCGGTTGCGCCTAACTCCTTGAGTCTTTCCGTTTCAAGGCGCTTCTTATCAAGCTCATCTTCACGAGCACGCATTCTTTTTCTGCGTTCGGCGTCCTCTTTGTCCAGCTTCTTTCCATAATAGCTATTCAGAATCGAATCCTGAATAATGGCAAGAACGCTGTTCGCAATCCAGTAAACACCCAACGCGGCAGGCATGACAAAGCCGATGTATACAGAAACGAAGGGCATCATGACCATCATCATCTTCATCTGGCTCTGCTGTTGCTGCATGGCTGCGGGATTTGCAGCGTTACTTATTTTAATTGAAAAGTATGAAAGTGCTCCCGAAATAACAGGGATAAAGAAAAGCCCCAGTGCAGGAAGCCAGATTGATACTTGGCTCCAGTCAGTCAAGAAGATCTTCCAATCAGGATTTTTTCCGAGATCCATTCCCAAAAATCCAAAGTCAAGATTGACGAGGTTATTGGAAATATCCTTAAACAACGAGAAATTGTCATGGACAATACCCGCCATTTGAAGCTCCGCGTAAGAGCCGGTAGGCATAGTCACGCCTGGCATTCCGCCAATAATTGCCTTGATAGCATCAAGCTGCTCAGTTGAGAGGTGCATCATGCTTGTAAACGGCTGACGGATAATGCTATAGAGCATAAACAGAATGACCATTGGAATAATTGACCAAAGGCATCCCGACATTGGGTTGATATGCTCCTCTTTGTAAAGCTTCGCAACTTCTTCCTGATATTTCTGCTTGTTGCCCTCATGCTTCTTTTCAAGTTCCTTCATGAAGGGTGTCAGACGCGAAGTACGCATTATGCTGTACTTGCTCCTCATCATTGGATACAGAAGAATCAGCTTTAACACTACGGCAAAGAGAATGATAGCAACGCCGTAGTTAAGCGTGAAGTTGTAAAAGGCCATTAATAGCCAGGCAAATGGCCAGATAATAATGTCGGTCATAGGGTATCTCCTATCAGATACGATCGGTTAAGGAACCGGATCATAAAAATCGTGCTCACCTCTGTGGAAAGGGTGACATTTGCTAATGCGTTTCACGGCAAGCCACGAGCCTTTTGCGGCGCCGTATTTCTCCAATGCTTCCAAGGCATACTGAGAACAGGTGGGAACATATCTGCAACAAGGCTTAGTAAGCGGTGATATATGCTTTCGATAGAACGTTACAAGTGCAATCAAAAACTTTTTCACTCTTTTTCACCGCTTTTCGGTAAATCAGATAAAATTTCCAAGCGTGAACATGCGAACAAATAGGCCTTTTCCAACTCAGCATAGCTCACGAAGCGGCTTTTTTGCCTTGCAACCACAACAATATCAAGCCCCTTTTTCATACGAGGCTCGTTCGTGCGATAAATTTCCTTAAGCCGTCGACGCACACGATTACGGCAAACAGCGTTGCCGATTTTTGTGCTTACGGTAAGTCCAAGCTGATTGTAGTCCCTGTTGGTTCTTCTGAAATAGACGACAAGAGACGGGGTAGCAACACTTTTTCCCTTTGCATAAAGACGGCGGAACTCATGATTTTTTTTCATTGAAACCGAGAATTTCAAACTTCACAGTCCTTTCGTCCAAAAACACAAACGGCAAAACACCTAAAGGGCGGAAAAATCCGCCCTGAAAAATCGGTATTATGCGGATGCGTCCGCTCTTATTACATCAATTGCCGAGCCCACTTCACAGTACATCTTGCTCACTAGATCAATATGACAGTTTAGCTCTGCCTTTTGCTCTGCGACGGGCAAGAACCTTGCGGCCATTCTTTGTGGCCATTCTCTTGCGGAAACCATGCTCTTTCTGGGCATGACGCTTTTTGGGCTGATACGTACGAACCATTTTCGTACACCTTCCTTTCGTTGTATGGTACTCAACAACGGCATTATTGTTGTTTGCAGTAATCCGCAGGCAACAGATAAGTCGTAGTAGTTGACAAAAAATTCTTACAGAAACGCTCGTTTTCTGCGAGCTGCCCGACACAAAATATTTGTGGTCAGAAAGCTAAATTATTATACAGTATTCGTACTTGCTGTGTCAACAGTAATTTGTGTTATGCCAAGGTCGCCAATTTCCTCAGAAAGTCCTATTTCAATTTATTAAGAAGTTCCATGAGAGAATTGCTTTTCAAAATATATCTCATTGCCGGAAGTCCAAGAACAAGCATGACTCCCGCTTCACCAATACCAATTTGCGCCGCAAAGAACGCAAAGCCACTCCAAAATTCGTTCGGTGCAGAAGTAAAGGAAATCACAGCACCCACAATAGGCGCATTAAACACAACAGGCATCAGACAGGCGGCAATGCAGACTCCCCACCCCGTTTTTCCTGATTTGCGTGCTTTGATTCCAATAGCGGCGGTGCATACCCCCGCGAGCAGAGTTGCAAGCGACCCGAACACTACGTCCAGCGGTCCGAGAGGACTTAGTATATTGGCAATAATGCAGCCAATAAAAAGCCCCGCAACAGATGTCGGAAAGAAAAACGGCAGTATACAAAGGATCTCCGAAACCCGAAACTCTATTGGAATAATCGAAGCCCCGTAGCTTATAGGAGCCAACAACATAGTCAACGCTGCATAAAGTGCACCTATAACGGCGGCTGTCACAAGTTTTCTAGTGCTAAAGTTCATATCAAAATACCTTCAGTCGTTTCTAAATTTTTATATCCAGCAAGCAGCTATAAGGTTCATTTTTATATCTCATCATGATTTTCGGTTTTTTCTGCATGCATAAGGCTGAAAAGACAGCCGCAGTAGTCCTGGCGATAAAGCCCATATTCCCGCGCAAGCTCATTCGAGCGCTTGTACCCCTCGCGCTTTTTGAAATCCGCGGGCAGCCACTTGACTCCAAACTCGTGCTCAAGCTCAAAGCCGATTTCGTTTATGCGCTTCTCGTCCTTATGAGGGCTAACCGACAAGGTGGTGCAGAAATAATCGAAATCCCCAGCTTTTGCAAGCCTTGCTGTTTCGCGAAGCCGAAGCTCAAAGCATCTCGTGCACCTTGCTCCGCCCTCTGGCTCGTTTTCAAGCCCTCGCGATACTTCGGCAAAGGCCTCTCCATTGTAGCCGCACTCTAATACGCACACGGTATCTGGATATTTCGACACAACCTCTCTCATCCAGAAAAGGCGCTTGTCATATTCCTCGATCGGCTGAATGTTAGGGTTGTAATACAAAACGGTCACATCGAAATATTCCGTAAGATATTCAAGAACGTAACTGCTGCAAGGTCCGCAGCAACACTGGAGAAGCAGTTTTTTGCGCTCTCCGCTAAGCGATATTATTACAGCGTCAGTCTCCAGCTGATAGTTATGCTTCAAATGCAACTCCCTGCCTTCCGTTATTTAAACATATTTTATAAATGATACAGTTTTGTTGTTGACTTATGGATAATTATTATAATACTATTAATGACAATTGCAAAGCAATAATTTATCAAATGGAGCGGCTCATGAAAGCAAAGAAAATCATTTCGGTAATGTTAACTTTTTTCTTGTTCATAAATCTTTCAGTCAGTACCTATGCGGCGCAGTGGCAGGATTTCACCGACATTTCAGGGCATTGGGCGGAAGAAACACTCCACAAAGGCTTTACCGATGGGCTAATTACAGGTCTTGAAGACAACACGCTTGCACCGAGCGCTTCAATAACCACCGCTCAAATGATAACTGTTCTGTGCCGCGTTCTCGGTGCAACCGAAACCACGGACATTTCGAAGCTGGGAATTTCTTCCGATGTCTGGTATGCGAATGCCGCCGGTAAGGCACTTCGTCTCGGCCTTATTCCCGCAGAAGCGGGAAATCTGGACGTTCCAATGACCCGTCAGGACGCTCTTTCAATGATGGCAAGGGCCTTTTGCCTTGTCCCCGCAGAGCCTAATTTTGCCGTTTTAAGTCCCTTTTCGGATTCAGACAAAATTTCCGCAAAAAACAAAGGTGCTATAGCTTCCCTTGTTTCAGAAAAACTGGTCAACGGCTTCGACGGGGCTCTTAACGCAAACGGCAGCATAACCCGCGCCGAATTTTTGACAGTTCTCTACCGCGTCGCCGAAAATTATATTGCATCCGATGCTCTTACATCCGGTATACAGGGCGGCAGCGTTATAAAAGGCAGCGGCACACTCAGCTACATAAGCACCGGAAAGATCTGGTTCGACTGCTCCGCGGAGGACGTCACACTTTCAGGCGTGAAGGCTGACGCAATTACTCTGCGAAACCATAAGCTCACCAGTTTAAGCATTAAAAACAGCTCAGACATTGCACGTCTTGTAGTCGCTGTCGGAACTGGCAGTGCGGACTTCGATAGCTGCACCGACTCGAAGATTGGGCAGTTAAGGCTTGAATCCTGTACGAATTCAAACATTGGTGCCTGTGTCGGCAATGTCGAAATAGCGGGAAATGGCATATCCGTCAACATTTCCGGCGGACACGATTATCTCATAATCACCGGAAACAACAACACGGTCACGCTCTCGCCCTGTGTATCCCTGTCACGGCTCAAAATCACAGGAGAAAATAACCTCATTAAATCCACCGACAAGACCTCAACCGAAGGCAACTTCGTATCCTGCGGTGAAATTGAGGTTTTAGGTAAGGGCAACAAACTAACCTTCAACAATGCGGTGGAGGCTCCCTGCAAAATCACAATTGGCGGCGCCGAAAACGCAATCGTTTCATCCTCCAAAAACGTCGGTTCTCTCGTCGTTTCCGGTACAAGATCTAACACAAATATTAGTTCTTTAACCGGCATCTCCGATTTTTCCGTTACGGGCAACGACAACGACATCGTAGTCTCCGGTGCTCTCACATTTTCCGTTAATGTTAGCGGCTCTCTCAACGAGATCGTTGCGAAAAGCGCCAAAGACATCGATTCCACCGTGGTTTCAGGCAATTCGAACTGGCTTTCTCAATTTTGCACTAATCTGCCCTCAGTCAGCATTTCGGGAAATTATAACACCTTAAACAAGCAGACATCTGGCAAGGTTGGAGCCGTCGCCATTCCCGGCACAAATAACGCGTTCGTGCTATATGAAAAAAACGAGCTGGCAACCTCAGAAATCAAGGGGGCCAGCAACCGCCTTACGGTTAACGGCACTGCCGGCACCATTACCCTTTCCGGACGAAAATCCGCTCTTGACGGAAGCGGAAAAGTCAAAAACCTCAACGTAAACGCCTCAGGCTGTAAAATCAGTCTTGCGGCGGAAAAAGTAACGGACACCAGCAATCAAGCTGAAGAAGCCCGTGTGCTTAATTTGGTAACGTCCGGCTACAAAGGCAACTATACTCTAAAGTGGGCTACGGAACACGATTACGAAACTTCAGAAAAAGAAATATGGGTCAACGCAAAGGACTACTCAAGTGCTTCGGAATATCTTATATGGGTTAATCTTTCCATGCAGCGGGTAAATGTTTTCAAAGGCAGCAAAGGGGCCTGGGAACTTTGTCACAGCTGCATTGTGGGAACAGGCGCTCCCGGACGAGGAACGCCCGCAGGCGAATATAAAACCACCTACAAAACTTGGGCAGGCTGGACGACCGACACTTACACGGTCAAACCCGTAGTCGGCTTCAAGGAAAACACGGGCTACGCCTTCCATTCCCGTCTCTTCCGTCCCGGCACCACAAAACTGTCCGACTCATCCATCGGTTACCCTGTCAGTCACGGATGTGTTCGTATGTACGACGATGATATCCTGTATATATATAACAACATTCCTCTCGGCACCACGGTCGTAGTATACTAAAAAAGCACTCTTATTGAGCAAAAAGGCGCACCTTAAGATTTGGAGGAACAACATGGACAAGAGAACAAGCAAGGACGACTACTACCTCGGCATAGCAGATTCTGTGCAAAGCC
>CAZLLK010000102.1:0-7101 GCA_964560435.1 uncultured Oscillospiraceae bacterium | reverse complement strand
TCATAGGATGTACAAACACATTCTCGGGAGGTTGGACTATGAATTATAGAACATATAGAGCAAAAAAATGGCTGTTACGCCACAAAAGAGAGAGCGCGGCGATACTCGCGCTATGTTTTCTGTTTGGTTTGCCGTGGGCAATCAACAGTTCCGCCATAGTCGGCACTGCCGCAACCCAGCGTGAGCTACCGATTTACTGCGTACAGCGCGATAATAAGTGCGCAAGCTTAACTTTTGATGCTGCGTGGGGAAATGAGGACACTCAGACTTTGATTGATATTTTGTCGAAGTACAATGTCAAGGCCACGTTTTTTGTCGTCGGGGCATGGGTAGATAAATATCCGGAATCGGTCAAAGCTCTTTCCGACGCGGGACACGAGGTTATGAGCCACTCCGACGACCATGCGCATTTTTCGAAGCTGAGCGAGAGCGAAATTGTTAGTAATCTGAACAAGTGTAATGAGAAAATCGAAGCAGTAACAGGCGTCAAACCGACACTGTTTCGCTGTCCCTACGGCGAGTATGACGACCACGTGATAAAATCGGTAAATTCAATCGGCATGACCGCAATTCAGTGGAACGTCGATTCTCTCGACTGGAAAGGAATCTCTGCGTCTGAAATCACGCAGAGAGTGATGAGCAAGGTGGTGCCAGGGTCGATAATATTGTTCCACAACGCCGCAAAGAACACACCGGAGGCTCTTCCGGCGATTATAGAGGGGCTGATTTCGAACGGTTACGCTATTGCTCCTGTTTCGGAAATACTGCTATCCGGTGAATGTCAGATTGACCACACCGGAATGCAGTACAAAAAATGACCTTTTGGAAAACTGCACGAGAGCGCAGCGACACAAAAGTCAATTACTCTCGTTCTCGCATTATCTCAATCAACATTTACTATAAAGGCGTTTATAGCAATGACAAAAAACTGTGCGGCAGAGGTTGAAACCATGCCGCACTATTTTTTGATAATTGACATTATTTCTTCGATAATTATATAAAAATCCTCGATTATAAAAATGAATGTAACTCCCTGACTGAGTGTTGGAGCTGGGTGCTCCGGTGCCGGACACTGTAAATGAGACAGTCAGGTGCCCGTAAACGTACTGCCTCCCAAAACCGGATTGACACGGGAAGTGAGAGGTGCCCACCTGTTGTGAAAATTTTGGGATTATGTTGATTTCTTTGGAATAATGTATATAATTAATACCAGACAAAGGATATCACAGACTGAGTAGCTTTAAACGCTATTCTGCATGGCTACATCATATTGCCAGATGGAGGACACCTTATCATCCCGAGCATTTTCGTAAGATGGCATTTTTTTATATCGCACATTAGACTCGCAAATGCGTGATCTATATACATATAATAAGCACAAATGAAAGGAACAAAATCGTATGAAAAAGCATTCCCAAATTCTTGGCGGTGCGCTTGCTGTCGCACTGGTCCTGTCCCTGGCCGTCCCTGCCGAGGCTACCCTTGCTAAGAAGACTATTCCGATAGAATCCGGAATCTCCGTCTTCTTGGACGACAGCAAACTCATTCCCACAGATGTCAACGGCAAGGCGGTTGATGTCTTTACTTACAACGGTACTACTTATCTGCCATTGCGCGCCCTGAGTGAGGCCCTGGGCAAGAGCGTGGCATGGAATGGCGATACCAGCACAGTCTATGTGAGCGGCTCAGCAGCTGCGGATAAAAATGCTGAATATCTGAAGACCTACTTCAGCATCGCTCCATTTTCAGGCACAGTCTCCCGTGCTGATTTTGATGCTGCCATGGTGAAAATCGGCGGAGCCAAGACAGACGGTACCGGAAATCTCACAGTGGCCGAGGCTGTTAAGGCCGCAGTCTGTGCTGCGGGCATGGAAAATTTGGCTCTGACCTTTACTGCACCCGTGAACGCTGATAAAGTCGACGAGCGACTGTCCGCGTATGGTGTGACCGGCGTATCAGCGGCTTACGCCTCCTACGTGGCCGCCGCGCTGGATACCGACATTGCCATGTCTTCCTATAACTTCAGCGCTGTGCTGGACGCCACTACCGCCGACGCTCTGCTGATGGCTGCCGTGGATGTCTCCGGTAAGGGCCGGAACTACCTGGCAATGGCCAGCGATTCCAACATATACGCCGAGCTCCAGTCTACCTGGAACTCCTTCACAAACTTTGATGACGAGAAGCTCTCCAAGCTTGGCACCCAACTTGTGCTTCAGGGCGCCAGCACCGGATATGGCCTAAAGTACGACGGCTACAATGCTAATTTCCTACCTGAGTACACCCTCCAGTATGGCCACAGCGATATCACACACGCCATTCAGCTCATCGGACTTCTCAACAGCGAGGGTATTGACGCCAAGGTTCAAATGGAGCCGAAGGTGTCCATCTACGAGTACCTGGTTGAGTGGGGCGACCCCACCAAGGTTCAGGCCACACCCACCTATGAACTCAAGAAGGTTGAGGGCGGCCGTTGGCTGTGCTACGCCATGGAGTACGACCTGAAAATGGAGTTCGACACCGTGGCTGACAAGGAAGCCTTCCACAGCATCATCGAGAACTATGCCAAGAAATACGACAATAATGTGGACGCTAACGGCAAGCCCAAGGTTCCACTGCTGACCGGTGCTTGGTGGCAGCCACTCTATGCATCCACTGTCCCCATGGCCAATACCAGCTTCAAGCTGATAAAGGACAACGTCATCTCTGACGGCGACTATTCCATCCACCCCTACAGCACTCTCGAGAACATTTCCAAGATACCAACCGTGGTAGCCAAGGTATCCCCCGACCTGAAGGTGAATGCCAGCAACCTGTATGTAAACCCCGCCTTCTACAATTATCTTACCGGCACTGATCATCAATAACCAACACTAGAAAAAGGACCGAGACAGCTGGAAGCTTGCTGTTTCGGTCCTCTTTCTGTCCTGGAATAAATCGGGACAGCATCTATTTGTGAGTGAGTTGCTTGACGCGGCTTTTTATGAACTTATCGTTATTTTGGGAAAACCGCCGGTTAACATTAGTGTCCTGCCCCCTAGCTACGTCAACGAAAAATTGACTAGCTTGGGGGCATTATATTGAAAATGGCTCCGAATTTTAGCAAGTGCCTTGCAATTTTGAGGCTAATCTGCGTTTACTTCATAACGCTTATTGCATCCTTAATCGTTTTTTCAAAGGCTTCACGCCCATATTTGTCGACTTGTTCTTTGTCCTTTTCACCGTGAGTGAGACAACCGGCACCCGCTACGCATCCGCCGACGCAAGCCATTCCCTCAACAAAATTAGCGTCCAGTTTTCCAGCACGCAATCTGAGCAGGGCAGGGCGGCACTCTTCAAGTCCATTACAGGAAACGGGTTTGTAATTGAAGTCGGTGATTTCGTTTTCCTTAAGTGCTTCCCTTACGGCATCTGCAAGTCCTCCGCTGCGGGCAAAAATTCGTCCGAAGTATGAGGCGTTGTCAAGAACATCTTCTTCTGCTGTAGTAATGTCAATTTCCTTGCCGTCAAATAGTGCCTGAAGCTCTTCAAAGGTAATGGCACTGTCGACATACTCCTTGACGGAATCCTTGCGTATCTCGGATTTCTTTGCTGTGCATGGTCCTATAAAAATAACTTTTGCGTTTTCGTCTCTGGTTTTTATATATTTTCCAAGAACAGCCATCGGCGACAGATTGTGCGATATTTTGTCGGACAAATCAGGGAACTCCTGATTGATATATTTGACAAATGCAGGGCAGCAGGAGCTGGTGATCATACCTTTTTCCACAAGCTCACGACTTTCGGTGTCGGCAACCATGTCGGCTCCGAGGGCGGCCTCTACAACCGAGAAAAACCCAAGCTGTTTAATTCCGGTTATAACTTGACCGAGCTTTGCATAAGTGAATTGGCTGGAAATCGAGGGTGCAACGATTGCGTACACCTTGTAATTTGTATTGTTATTGCTCTTCTTGAGTATATCTATTACTTCGAGAATGAAAGACTTGTCCATAATTGCACCGAATGGGCATTGATAGACGCAGGCACCGCACTCAACACACTTGCTGTTGTTAATTTTTGCGGTTTTGTCCTCGCTCATGCTTATGGCTTTGACTTTGCAGGCGTTTTCGCATGGGCGCTTCCTGCTAATGATGGCAGTATAGGGGCAAACCTTTGCACAGCGTCCGCATTCGACGCATTTGCTTTTGTCAATGACCGCCTTTTGCTCATGGTCAAAGACGATTGCATCGCGTGGACAGGCATCCTCACAGCGATGAGCGATGCAGCCACGGCAGGATTCAGTAATTTCGTATCCTCCGACGGGGCACTCGTCGCAGGCGATGTCTATGACCTCAATGATGTTCGGGTTGGCTCGGTTTCCGCCCATTGCAAGCTTTACCCTTTCGGCAACAATGGCTCTTTCTTTATATACGCAGCATCTCATCGTTGGCTGTTTGCCGGGGACAATCATTTTGGGTATATCTATTATGTTCTCGAGTAGCTCGCCGTTAAACTCAAGCCGTGCGACTTCTTTCAGTACCTTATATTTTAGATGCTGTACCTTTGTGTCAAATTTTCTCATACTAGCCTCCCTGGCGTTAGAACGTTGTATTATCGTGAAAACCTCTCACATGGGAGGTCTTGCGCCTTCTGCGCATCAATTGCGAATATCGCGTGTGCGCGGGGTCATTTGCGCAATTGAAATTGTGTAAATACCTATGTTTATTCTTCGGCTAAAAATAGCTTACCTTGATTTTCTTTCCCATCTTTTTCAAGCACTCCGCGAGCTGTTCGACAAGCCGCATCTTTATGCTGAAATTAATCGGTAGATTTGGGTTTTGATGTGCGGGATTAACCGCCATACCCACGAAAAAGTTTATGTCTGTTGCTTCCTCAAAAAGAGCTCTTGCAATTAGAGAAGCACCGTCTTTTTTGTAGCCCCATACCTTGTATGATTCGTTATCCTTCAGGTAGTCCTGCGCATAAGCAAGAACCTTATTGATTGTTATAACACCCTCGGTAACAAGATAAACACCTTCAATTTCAGCCGTTGGCGGAATGTCGTTGTCGAAATATAAAAGGTTTGTTTTAATTGGCTTTTGCAGATATTCCGCAGCGATGTTTGAGGTTGTGCCGCCACATACAATGTGTTTGCCCTCCTTGGAGAAAAACAGGGACATCATTTTGCCACAGTCGTCACGGTCGGAAGGAGGGCCGATAACCAAATTCATCGGCTCGCGCTTGCGGATTTTGACTGTGCAAACCGTTGTGTCGTCGCCCGGTTGTCCTCCATAAAGCTTGTAGCATTCATCAAGAAGCATTGTCGTCATTGTTTTTGCTGTGAAGCCCACATGGCAGAAGGTTTTCATGAAGTCGATTATATTTTCTCTTTGCCAACCAAAATTTAGGGTTGCTCCAATTCCAGCGTGGGGGGCACCGTCGCTCATAGCGATGAATATATCGCCCTCTTGAATCTGGATTTTGGACTTCTGAATCTTTTTCCCCGCAATATCAATGGTTTCAAAGGTGTAATCAACATTTTCCCCGTCTCTTAGCATAATCACGGCGGGATTGTCGTACTGAATTATCTCAGCGTCTTTGCCGTCAACGATATGGATAATTGTAAATGTGGAGTAAGCTACCTGACGGGTCGAGCACACGGGCAGGGTGAGGGCGATGGTTGAAACGCAATCCTCAATGCTCATGTCTGCCGCCATCATTGTTGAGATAATCTTTGACGTAAGTGTGGATAGAATGCTTGCCTTAACCCCGCTGCCAAGACCGTCGGCAAGTACAATTACCATGGAGTTTTCGCCGTGTTCAACGATTTCAATGTGGTCGCCGCACAGCTCCTCTCCATATTTGTTGAGGCTGTAAAAGCCAATATCCGAGCAAAGATTATTCATCCTCCAACGACTCCTTTAGCTTTGTTAGAGCAATCTTAGTCTCTGCGGTGGTTTCGCCCAGCAGCGAGGCGATTTCCTGAACAACGCGCATTTGCTTATCAATGACCTTATCGGTTATTTCTATAGTCTTTCGGCTAATTGACTCTTTCTTTTGACGTTCGTTTTCCTCGTCGGTAACGTCGCGAAGTATACAAAGCAACATTCGATAGACTTTATCCCAAACGATTGTCTGCTCGATATATTTTTTGTACTCGGCGAGATAAATCCTGTTGTTGCGCAAGCCTCTGCCGGTTTTTAAGACTTCCATGAAGGCAGCGGGATCTAAAATGCGAACAACATTGTCGCCCACAATATACGAAGCACTTTTAATATTGAGAATTTTGAGCGCAGCGGGATTGATTTGCTGAACCTCGAGATTGTCGTTCAAAACAATTATCCCGTTGGGGCTGTTTTTGAGAATGTTGTTTGAGAAGGTTTCGGCCTTGTCACGCAGGAAGGGTGTGCACATAGACAAATCTGCTTTGCCCTGAAAAACGGCAATAGCTTTTTCGCGGCAAGAGCTGTAACCGCAGCTTCCGCAGTTAAGTTCGTCTGCCGGAGTCTTCTTGCCCATTTTCAGCAGGATTTCTTTAAGCTGTGTTTCGTTGGGATAGCTTAGAGGATAATCAAGACTTGCGAATGTTCTTGAAAGGCCGCTCTCGGGAGGCATATCGACAGAAAAATCGCGTGTGCCAGCAAATTTCGCAACAGCAATAAAGTCTTGAAGGGGAGCGTGTCTGGTTCTGCCTGACACAGGACCGCCGATACAGCTTCCCAAACAGGCGGACATCTCCACAAAGCACTTTGAGATTTTTCCCACAGATATGTCACGCATGGTGCTAATGCAGTTTTCGGGCCCGTCTATGGATATATAGCTGTATTCATCTGAGGTGCAGTCCATAGACTTCAAAATTCCGCCGGCGGTTGGGAAAATACGTGTCCGACCTCTCTCGCTTGAATCCAGTATCGGCTCCAGCTCGATATTCTCTGCTTTGAGCCAGGGAACCAGCTCGTCAAATGTCAGGACGCAATCGACATCTTGAGGATACTCATCTGCCTCATACTTCTTGGAGATACAAGGACCGATAAACACCGTTTTGGCTTCTGGGTATCTCTTTTTTATGTCACGGCAGTGAGCCAGCATGGGGGAGACAACCTTTGCAAGGCAAGGAAGAATTTC
>CAZLLK010000101.1:0-7205 GCA_964560435.1 uncultured Oscillospiraceae bacterium | reverse complement strand
ACTGTCCGAAATGCGGCAAGGAAATTAAACAACAGACAATTGACCAGATAATTGACCAGATAATGCTTATGCCAGAGGGCACAAAAATTCAAATATTGGCGCCTGTCGTACGTGCGAGAAAGGGCGAATACCAAAAGGTATTTGAGGATGCGAGGAAAAGCGGCTATGTCCGCACCCGCGTGGACGGAAGCGTTTACGATTTAAGCGAAGAGATAAGCCTTGACAAAAACAAAAAACACAATGTCGAAATCGTTGTGGACAGGCTCTCGGTTAAGCCCGACTTCGCACAGCGACTGACGGATTCCGTCGAAACCGCGGCGGCGCTTGCCAGTGGAATTGTAATCATCGATGTGCCTGATGAGGGCAGGGAAATGCTCTTTTCTCAGAACTATGCCTGCGAGGACTGCGGAATTTCAATCGAGGAGCTTACTCCGAGAATGTTCTCCTTCAACAACCCCTATGGCGCTTGTCCGACTTGCAGCGGACTTGGAATTCAGCTGCGCGTGAATCCGGATATGATTTTGCCAAATCCGTCAATTTCAATTATGGACGGTGGAATCTCGGCAAGTGGTTGGGGGAATGTCCGCAACGACGGAATTTCCAGAATGTATTTTGAAGCACTCGCTAAGAAATATAAGTTTTCTCTTACCGAGCCGATTAGAAATCTTTCGCCCGAGGTAGTTGACATTATTCTTTTCGGCACGAACGGCGAAAAGCTGACACTACATTACGACCAGCCACGTGGGAAGGGAACCCTCAACCAGCCGTTTGAGGGAATTGCAAACAACATTGAGCGCCGATATCACGAAACACAGAGCCCGTCGATGCGCAACGAGCTTATGCAGTGTATGAGCGAATATGATTGCCCGGACTGCCACGGACTGCGCCTTAAGGACGAAGTTCTTGCTGTTACGGTTGGTGGAATACGTATTACCGACTATACCGCAATGTCCGTTACGGACGCGCTGGAATTCATAGACAAGCTGGAGCTTGGCGCGCGAGACGCGATGATTGCCGACAGAATCTTGAAAGAAATCCGTGAACGTCTGGGCTTCTTGAAGAGTGTGGGGCTGCAATACTTAACTCTTTCGCGCTCTGCGGGCAGCCTTTCCGGCGGAGAAAGCCAGAGAATCAGGCTCGCAACTCAAATCGGCTCTTCGCTCATGGGTGTCCTGTATATCCTGGACGAGCCGAGTATCGGACTTCATCAGAAGGACAACGAAAAGCTGATAAAAACACTTAAGGACTTGCGAGATTTGGGGAACACCCTCATCGTTGTCGAACACGATGAGGACACCATGCGAAACGCCGACCACATTGTTGACATTGGCCCCGGAGCGGGAGTTCATGGCGGCGAAGTCGTCTGCGCAGGTACGATTGATGACATCTTAGCCTGCGAGAATTCCATAACCGGTCAGTATCTGAGCGGGAAAAAACGTATACCCGTTCCCGACGTACGCAGAAAGGGAAATGGGCACAGTCTTGTTATCCGCGGCGCAAGGGAAAATAACCTTAAAAACCTCGATGTTGAAATTCCTCTCGGCGTTTTGACCTGCGTCACGGGCGTATCAGGCAGCGGAAAATCGTCGCTGATTAACGAGGTTTTGTACAAAACCTTGGCGGCAGAGCTTAACCACGCAAAAGCACACGCCGGAAAGCACGACAGCATTGAGGGACTTCAGTATCTCGATAAGGTTATCGACATTGACCAAAGCCCCATCGGCAGAACACCGCGCTCAAACCCTGCAACTTATACGGGCGTATTCAACGAAATACGCGACCTTTTTGCTTCGACTCAGGACGCGAAAATGCGTGGATATAACTCAGGACGTTTTTCGTTCAACGTCCGCGGTGGACGTTGCGAGGCTTGTAGCGGCGACGGACTAATTAAAATCGAAATGCACTTTTTGCCCGATATTTATGTTCCCTGCGAGGTCTGCAAGGGCAAGCGCTACAACAGGGAAACCCTTGAAGTTCGCTACAAGGGCAAGAACATTTCTGAAGTGCTTGACATGACTATTGAGGAGTCTGTGTCGTTTTTTGAAAATATCCCGAAGATAAAAAATCAACTTCAGACGCTTGACGAGGTTGGATTGGGCTATGTGAAGCTTGGACAGCCGTCAACAACTCTTTCTGGCGGCGAAGCGCAGCGCATTAAGCTTGCGACCGAGCTTTGCAAGAGAAGCACCGGCTCGACCGTGTATATCCTTGATGAGCCTACAACGGGACTTCACGTTGCGGATGTGCACAAGCTTGTGGACGTTCTGGACAGGCTGGTTGAGGCCGGAAACACGGTTGTTGTCATCGAACACAATCTGGATGTCATAAAAACCGCCGACCATGTTATTGATCTGGGACCCGAGGGCGGCAACATGGGTGGAGAGATAGTTTTTTCGGGAACACCGGAGGAATGTGCTGCCTGCGAAAAGAGCTATACTGGGCAGTTTCTTAAGAAAATGCTGTATTGACCGTATTTTTTCAAAATAAATAGCTATTTATTAACAAATGAAGATGGTTCCCCGTATTATGAGGCGAGGAGAGAAGAACCAAACGTGGCTCTTTGCTCTCTACACCTCATGTGAAAGGGGAAACTGAAATGGAAGTTTTCGAAATAATGGCGGCATTCGCATTTTCGCTGTCATTCTTACTGCTGATTTGGGCTATCAAGGGCTTTCTGTTAAGACCGGCGGTATGCGGAAAAGGCTCGAAAATCACAATTGTAATAACAGCGGATAATAAATCAAAAAATCTTGAGCAGGAAATCGCGGGTCTTAACTATCTGAAGGAAGACGGAAAACTCAGAGCTGACATTCTAATAGTCAACATGGGAATGGATGACCAAACGGAAGAGATAGCGAGGTCCTTATTGCGGAGGAATCCTTCACTGCAAGTTTGCAGACCGGACGAAATCGCAAATATAATCACACGGGGTATCGCGAATGGAGCAAAAAGATAACTACATACAAATATACGGAACGATTAAGGCCGTTTTGTTTCAGAATGAGGAAAACGGGTACACCGTTATCAAGCTGGAAACACAGGACGGCGAAAATATAATCGTTGTTGGTTGTTTGCCCTATGCTTGCCCCGGTGAGCAGATTACTGTTACGGGTGAGTTTACAAAGCACGCCGTTCATGGCGAGCAGTTCAAGGCCGAATGGGCGGAACGCATCATGCCCGAGGGTGCGGAGGCGATTTTTGAATATCTCGCATCAGGTGCGCTTCGCGGAGTGGGCCCTGCAACGGCGACGTTGATTGTTTCCGAGTTCGGAGCTAATTCTCTTAGAGTCATCGAAAACGAGCCAGAAAGGCTTGCAAAGATAAAAGGAATCAGCAGTAAAAAAGCAAATGAAATATCTGAAGCCTTCAAAAAGCAGGTTGGAATCCGCAGGCTTATGGAGTTTTTGGGCAACTATGCCATAAGACCCGTTATCGCCATCAGGCTTTTTCACGACTTTGGCGACAAGGCACTGGAGCTTCTGGAGGAAAACCCGTATATTATTGCCGGTGAGCATATCGGCGCAAGCTTTGCGGAAGCAGATGCGCTTGCGCTGAATATGGGCTTTGAGGGCGACTGCGCCGAGCGCGTTGCCGCCGCCGCCTTGTATGAGCTTTGGCATAATTCGAGAAACGGTCACACGTTCATTCCAGCGGATAAGCTTATCTCCGTGACAAGCGAGCTAATCGAGGTGAGTCCAGAGTCCGTTGAGGAGGCTTTGGATGTCCTTTCGGACAGCGGCGAGCTTGTGCGCACCTGTGTAGCCGAAAGGGAAGGCTGCTATCTTGCCTCACTTTATGAGGCGGAGGTTTATTCGGCTGGCAGAATAAAGGAAATGTCGGGCGAGAAACTTAGCCATAAAAAGGATATTGACGGGATTGTAGAGCTGATTGAAAAAGAGCAGTTGGTTCAGTATGCGGATTTGCAGCGGCATTCACTTAAAATTGCCGCAGAGCGCCAAATTATGGTGCTCACGGGCGGCCCAGGCACAGGAAAGACGACCACTGTCCGCGCAATCGTTTCTCTCTATGAAAAGATGGGGCTGAAAACGCTTCTAACAGCGCCTACGGGACGTGCGGCAAAGCGTATGAGTGAGTTGACGGGAAGGGAAGCCACCACAGTTCACAGACTTCTTGAGGCGGGATATACAGCAGAAGGCGATGAGCTTGTATTTAGACGCAATGAGGAAGAGCCGATAGTCTGCGACGCAGTGATACTTGACGAGTGCTCGATGGTCGATATATATCTAATGTCCGCTCTTTTACGAGCCATGCCGCCGAAGTGCAGGCTTGTTATGGTGGGCGACGCGGATCAGCTTCCGAGCGTCGGCCCAGGCAATGTTTTTCTGGATATTATCCGAAGCGGAATCGTTGCAACTGTGCGACTCACGGAAATATTCCGACAGGGAGCGGCAAGCCAAATAGTTGCGAATGCACATATGATTAACAGGGGAGACTATCCCGACTTAAAGGGGAACACCAGCAACAGTGACTTTTTCTTTCTTAGAAGAAGTGAGCCTACCCAGACGGTGGAGACAATAGCCGACCTCTGCAAGCATCGACTGCCTGAAAAAATGGGAATTTCGCCGATGGATATTCAGGTGCTCAGCCCGACGAGAAAGGGCGAAACAGGCACGAGGTACCTTAATGCCGTGCTCCAGAGAGCGCTGAACCCTGCGGCGAGCGCTAAGAAAGAGAAAAAATACGGTGAAATTGTCTTCCGTGAGGGAGACAGAGTGATGCAAATTAGAAATAACTATGATATAATATGGGCAAAACCGGAAAAAATTGGGTTTTCAAAAGAGGCGGACTGCGGTTCGCTTCCGATAATAACATTGGGCTTGAAGCCTATTCAAGGTTCTGGCATATTCAACGGAGATATAGGCTTTGTTGCGGCAATCGATGCTGAAAATGAGATAATAACGGTTCTGTTTGACGATAAGCTTGCAACATACGGCTTTGATATGCTGCCGGAGCTTGAACACGCCTTTGCAATGACCGTCCACAAATCTCAGGGCAGCGAGTTCAAAGCCGTCATTTTGGCGTCGATGGAAGGCTCACCACAGCTTATGAGCAGGAGCATACTTTACACAGCTGTAACAAGAGCGAGGGAGCTTTTGATAGTCGTCGGTAACGAAGCGACGGTTTTCAATATGATAGATAACCACAAGATAACAAGAAGATACAGCGGACTACGTGCCAGACTGACGGATTAGTTTGCGGCTTGATTTGCCGCACGTTTGGAAAGGACGGTAAAGCCATGGGTATTTTTTCTGGAATTTTGGACCTATTTTATCCCCCACGTTGCGCCTTTTGCAGAAAAATATTAAAAACGGGTGAGAGCGGTATGTGCAAAAAATGCGATGCCAAAATCAGCCGTACTCACAGCGGAGGTGCGCAGGGAGGGGACTTCTTTTCGACGTGCGTTTCACCGATATATTACGAAAATGACGTTCGTGACGCAATTTTGCGCTTCAAGTTTAATGATGCAACGAATTACGCCGACCTTTTTGGCGGGCTTATTGCGGGCTGCGTAGAAGAAAACCTCAAAGGCCGCTACGATATTATTTCATGGGTTCCTCTTAGTAAAAAACGTATGAAAAAGCGCGGCTACGATCAGGCAATGCTGCTTGCCATGTCGGCAGCACTCAAGCTGGATGACGTTGCCGTGGAGCTTCTTCACAAGAACACCGATGTGCCTGCACAGTCAGGTGTTGGCTCGGCGGAGAAACGCCGCGCGAACATCAGCGGCGTTTATAGCGCTGCGGACGAGGAATTGATTCGCGACAGGCGTATTTTGCTCATTGACGACATTATTACCACGGGATCAACCCTTTCGGAGTGTGCCAAAACCTTAAAGTATTCAGGCGCAAAGGAAGTTTTGTGCTGCACACTTGCCAGAACAAGGGAATAAAAAAAGAAAATTCGGTCAAAGATTTAATTGGTAAAATTAAATGTTTTTTATGCGCCGATTGTTTAATATGAAGCTTGCCCCAAAATATGACCATTCTTTGCAATGGTCGCGTTGTACAATTGGTATACGAAAGGAATGGTCAGAAATATGGTCTTTTTTGAACGTGATATTGCGATAGATTTAGGAACCTCCAGCATTATTGTATACGTTAGCGGAAAGGGAATAACCCTTCGTGAGCCGACAGTTGTTGCAGTGGACAAGCATACCGGTAAGCTTCTAAAGGTTGGCGAGGATGCACAGAAGATGCTGGGGAGAACGCCAGCCAATATTGTTTCCATCCACCCTATAACGTCCGGAGTGGTTTCCGATTACGACATGACGGTGCGAATGCTGAAGGAACTTATTCAACGTATCACCTCATTCAGCCTTTTTAAGCCCCGAATCATAATCTGCGTACCGGGCAGCATCTCGGGCGTTGAGGAACGCGCAACAATAGACGCAGGCATCGAGGCAGGAGCGAGAAAGGTCTATCTTCTTGAGTCCCCAGTGGCAGCCGCGCTGGGTGCCGGTGCGGACATATATAAGCCGGACGGGCATATGGTTGTTGACATCGGCGGCGGAACAACAGAGGTGGGCGTGGTATCGTTGGGCGGAGTTGTTGAGAGTGAATCAATCAAAACAGCTGGCGATGCATTTGATGAGGCAATTGTTAAGTACATACGCCGCAAGCATAATTTGCTTATCGGTCTGCGCTCCGCAGAGGATTTGAAAATCAGAATCGGGAGCGCATATCCGCTGCAGGAGGCTTCTTCCGAGGAAGTCAAGGGACGCTGCCTTATGACGGGACTGCCGCGTTCTGTTATGGTTGACACAAACGACATAGCCGAAGCTCTGCTGGAGCCTATATCGACGATTCTCGATTCCATTCAGATGGTGCTTGAAAGAACGCCGCCCGAATTGGTTGCGGATATTTCGCAAAACGGCATTATTATGTGCGGCGGAGGAAGCCTTATTTCCGGACTTGACAAGGTCGTTTTTGCTAAGACTGGCATCAAAATTAACCCTGTGGATGATCCCATAACCTGCACGGCTTATGGAGCGGGCAAAATGCTGGCTAACCTTCCGAATATGGAAGACGGCATGATAAACCTCGCAAGAAAAAGACAGATGAAATAATTCGGACGGCATGAAAGCCCTGTAATGCGAAAAGCAGGAATATAAAGAATGGCGGAACAAATGTTTGAACAGCACCCCAATTGTTAGACAGTATGATATACTGAAAAACAATTGGGGT
>CAZLLK010000100.1:0-7289 GCA_964560435.1 uncultured Oscillospiraceae bacterium | reverse complement strand
CTCCGCACATAGGCGTGCGCTCTTCGGGATTTTCAACGCTTCGATCGCGCGTCGTAAGTGCCAGTTCAAGCTCTTTTGACGCAACTATGGCGTCCTCGTCGAACATCTCGTAAAAATCGCCCAGCCGGAAAAACAGCAGACAATCCGAATATTGTGACTTTATTTCGTTATATTGCCGCTTCATGGGCGTGAGTTCTGCCATGGTTTTACCTCCGGTAATAGCTATGATTTTTCGTTGTAAAACAGTTTTTACGTAGTAACAAGTCCTCTTTTAGTACAAATGTGTTATAAAATTTCGCCTCTTAATGCCCAGGTGTTGCAGTCCGTAATCGTCACATTAACGAAAGTGCCAATCATGCTCTCGTCCCCCGAAAAGCGGACAAGTCTTCCACCGATAGTCCGCGCGGTAAGGATTCCGTCTTCCCTGTCCCTGCCGTCGACAAGAACACGCACGGTTTTGCCGATATTTTCTCTGTGCTTTTCTTCTGAAATACTGTTTTGGGTTTCAATCAGTCTATCGAAATGCACCTGTTTTTCCTCGCGTGTGAAGGGGTCTGGCATTTCTGCCGCCGGAGTTCCGACACGCTTTGAGTATATGAAGGTGAACATCGCGTCAAATTTCACTTTTTCGATTATCTTTATCGTTTCGTCAAAGTCCTCGTCTGTCTCATTCGGGAACCCAACGATGATATCCGTCGTCAAAACGATGTCGGGAATCGCCTCACGAACCGCGTCCACTTGGGCGAGGTATTTTTCGGAATCATAGTGCCTGTTCATCGCCTTCAAAATCCTGTCACTGCCCGACTGAAGCGGAAGATGGAGGTGCTTTTCGCATTTTTCGCAGTCCCTCATCGCCGCAAAAAGCTCATCCGTCGCATCCTTTGGATGGCTCGTCATGAAGCGAATTACAAAATCGCCCTCAATATCGTTAACCATACGGATAAGCTGTGCAAAGCTCACGCTTTCGTCAAGGTCACGCCCGTAGGAATTAACGTTCTGCCCCAAAAGCGTAATTTCCTTGTAGCCCTGCGCAACAAGTTCGCGTGCCTCTTTTATAATTTCCTCAGGCTGTCTTGACCGCTCACGAAAACGAGTGTACGGCACGATGCAGTAAGTACAAAAGTTGTTGCAGCCGTTCATAATTGAAAGCCATGCTCGAACCTTGTCCGAACGCAGGTGCGGTATGCCCTCGACCACGCTTCCGTCGCCGCTTCCGGGCGCAAAAACGCGCTTTTGCTTTGTCAGGACGGTGTAGACTAGCTCTGGAAAGCGCCAAAGCTCATCGGGGCCAAAAACCAAGTCAACATGGCGGAAGGATTTTTTTATTTTTTCCGTAATATGCTCCTGCTGAACCATGCAGCCGCACACGGCGATTATCTGGTTTGGGTTATCCTTTTTTGGGTGCGTAAGCGCACCTAAATTCCCGAAAACGCGCATTTCCGCGTGTTCGCGTACAGCACAGGTGTTAAGAACGATTATATCAGCCTTAAATACGTCCTCAGTCATCTCAAAACCCATCTCAGCAAGATAACCGCGTATTTTTTCGCTGTCTTCCTCGTTCTGCTGACAGCCGAAGGTGTCAACGAGTGCTAGCGGGACTCTTCCCTCAAATCTTGCTCTGACTTCGGTGCAAATAGCAAGCTGTTTTTGGATTTCTTCAGCGGGTATTTCTTTTCGTTTTATGCTCATGCTCATGATTCCTATCGTCAAAAAAAGCGACCGTAAATCGGTCCTTTGATTATTTTATATCGCTCAACCCTCGAATTGTATATAATTCAAGAGTTTTCAGTAATAATACCATTTAATTGTGGCTTTTTCAATCTTTTTAATGTATAATGTCTGCGGACAAACAATAATAGATTTAACACATATGCCGCAAAGGTGCGTTGTGCCTGTGGCAAACATATCATATAGGTCAAATCCTTGGAAAGGATACTCGCAATGTCAGAAATAAACATACTTTCTCCGCACGTCGCAGACCTTATCGCGGCGGGCGAAGTTGTCGAGCGTCCCGCCTCCGTTATTAAGGAGCTTTTAGAAAATTCCTTCGACGCAGGCTCCTCAAATATAACAATTGAGCTTAAGGGCGGCGGGATGACATATATCCGCGTTACGGACGACGGCGGCGGTATGCTTCCCGAGGACGCGGGGCTGTGCTTTCTCCGGCACGCCACAAGCAAGCTTCGCGACGAGCGCGGTCTTGAGTGCATCGGCACGATGGGTTTCCGTGGCGAGGCTCTGGCGGCAATTGCCTCAGTTTCTCGCGTGGAGCTCCTCACCCGAAAAAGGGGTACCGACGTTGGCACTCGCGTTGTTCTTGAGGCCGGCGACATTATCGAGATGACACCGCACGGCTGTCCGGAGGGGACAACCCTCATTATCCGCGACCTGTTCTATAACACACCCGCTAGACTTAAATTTATGAAAACAGACCGGTCTGAAGGCTCGGCCTGCTCTTTTCTTGCCCTTCGCTGTGCCTTGGGACGTCCCGAGGTTTCTGTTCGTCTTATCAAGGACGGCGATGAGGAATTTTTTTCACCCGGCGACGGAAAAATCGGTTCCTGCACATACAGTCTTCTTGGACGCGACACCGCAAAGGAGCTTCTCGAATGCGAGTCCTCGGACGAGGGGATTTCGGTTTCAGGCTTCGTCGGCTCACCTAAGGCCGGTCACGGCAATAGGGCAAAGCAGTTTTTCTTCTGCAACGGACGAAGCATCAAGTCCCAGCTTTTGCAGGCCGCCGTCGAACAAGCATACAGAAACACGATGCTGACAGGGCGTTACCCTGCCTGCGTTATATACCTCAGCATAAGCTCCGCATCTGTGGATGTCAATGTACATCCGGCAAAAACAGAGGTTAAATTCCGCGACGAAAAGCGAGTTTTTGACGCCGTTTATTACGCCGCGCTTTCCGCGCTCGAGAGTGAACGCGGTTCTGCAGAAATAAAACTTTCTCCCTCCACAAAGGCTGTCGCTTCCCCCAAAAAGGACTTCTTTAAATCCATGGGCGCAAGCGAGTTTCGCGAAAAGTTCTCCGAAGCTCCGAAAGCCGCGAGTCCTTCCGTTTCTTCCAATTTTGGCACTTCCTTAAAGCCTGCGAGCGCTCCGGATCGTGGCACTATTGTCTGGAACAGAACAGTTTCTTCCGAAGTGAGCGACGCCAAAGTCTGCGAGAGCAGCTCCCTTTATAGAACTTCAAAGAGTATTTCCGAAAAGGCAAATTCAGCTCCCGAAAACTTTGCCCAAGTTGTTTTTGAAGCCGTTCAGGAAGCTGAAAAGCCAAAGGATTTACCACCCACCGAACCCATTGAGCATATCCCCGAAACACGCGAAGACTTCCGCCTTGTGGGTGAAGCCATGAAGACTTACATAATCATCGAAAAGGGCGGCGAGCTTTTGCTCATTGACAAGCACGCGGCACATGAGCGCATGATATTCGACGCTCTCAAAAGTCAGGGGCATGAGATTATGTCTCAGTCGCTCCTCGTTCCGATTACAATAAGACTTCCCGCGGATGAAATCGAGCTTATCGAGCAAAACTCCGAAGGCTTGATCAATCTTGGCTTTGAAATCGAGCCATACGGCGAGGACAGCGTTATTCTGCGCGGGGTTCCCGCAGATACAGACGCTTCGGATGCAGTACCAATGGTTGAAGAAATCTGTGACAAGCTAAAACGCGGCTCAGGGGTTTCACATGTCGACACCATTGACGATATTCTCCACACGGTAGCCTGCAAGGCAGCAATTAAGGCTGGCTGGAGCACAGAGGACTTAGAGCTTATAGATATCGCAAAAGAGGTCGTTTCGGGCAGGGTCAAATATTGCCCCCACGGAAGACCGGTTGCGATTACGCTTACGCAAAAGCAGCTGGAAAAGGAATTTTCACGCATAGTATGAGGCATTCTACCCATACTGCAGCCAATAGATAATGATGCGTATTTTAGCGCCCATAACACTAATAACGGTGGTGAACAAATGGCAAATGAATCCCCTAAAGTCGCAGTTTTAACAGGCCCAACAGCAACAGGAAAAACCGCCCTCAGCGTTCTCCTTGCAAAAGAGCTAAACGGCGAGATAGTTTCGGCTGACTCCATGCAGGTCTACCGTCGCATGGATATCGGAACAGCCAAAGTAACAAGCGAGGAAATGCAGGGCATCCCCCACCACATGATAGATGTTGCCGAGCCTAACGAGGCTTACAGCGTTGCTCTATACGTCAAGGAGGCGGACGCCTGCATTCAGGACATTCTCAGCCGAGGCAAGCTTCCGATAATCGTTGGCGGAACCGGACTTTATATTGATTCGCTCATTGCTGGACGAGATTTTAGCGACATTTCTTCTGACGAAACCATACGCCGCGAGCTTGACTCAAGGTACGATTCTGTCGGCGGAGAAAAAATGCTGGAGGAACTTCGCGCGATCGACCCCGAACGCGCAAAAAAGCTCTTCCCTTCAGATAAAAAACGCATTTTACGCGCACTGGAGGTCTTTCACGCAACGGGCAAGACTATTACGGAGCACGACGAGGAAACGCAGAAAGTTCCAAAGCGCTACGATGCCGCAACCATCGCACTTTCCTTTGAAAACCGCGCGGATTTATATTCGCGCATCGACGCTCGCGCGGAGCTAATGGCGCAAGCGGGTCTTTTCAACGAGGTGCGCTCGATTTTGGAAAGCGGAATTCCTGAAAAATGCACCGCAATGCAAGCCATCGGCTACAAGGAAGCCGCAATGGCGATTCACGGCGAAATAAGCGAAGGCGAAGCCATTGATACTATTAAGCGCGAAAGCCGCCGATACGCGAAACGGCAGCTCACTTGGCTTCGTCGAAAAGAAAACATCGGTTGGTTACTATGGAACACTACCCCTGATTTTGAATTAGGTCGACAATATTCGACAAATTTTCTATACGCACACAGGATAAAATAGCTTCTGAACATTTCATATTGGTTTCACACCTTCGATTTGTTCAATATTACTATTTAATGAGGCGGTAAATCGTGATAAAATTGCAGTCAGATGACTTAGAGAGTTTTCCTGCCGAATCTGCTGTTCAAATTTCACCGAACATTTTTGACCGTCCAGAGAGGGAGTTGGCATCTATGCAAAAGACACAGAATATCCAAGACACATTGCTTAATCAAATTAGGCGGGAAAAGCAAACAGTAACATTCTTTCTAATGAACGGTTTTCAGCTCAAAGGCATCGTGAAAAGTTTTGACAGTTTTGTTGTCATCCTTGATACAGACGGTCGGCAGCAAATGATCTACAAGCACGCTATTTCAACAATTGTCCCTTCAAATCTGGTGGATCTTCGGGAACCTAGATCCCCTGAAGATAGGGAACATACATAATTCACCTTGGGTTTTCGCGAAAACGTATCCCGAGTTGTAATCGGGATACCATATGTGAAATATCCAAAGGGCGATACTTCCCCCTTTGGATATTTCCATGAATAATTTTAAAAGCCGAAGCCCCATATGCCGAGTCCACAAAAGGAGCTACACAGATGAAACGAACGGACGCGCTGACCAAGCTTGTATCACTGCTCCTTTTTGGGGCTCTGCTTGCATATCTGGGCATATATTTTGTCCGCAGCGCTACAAACAACATTCGAACAGCTCCCGCTGTTTTCGTTTCGCTGACAGAAAACGCCGTTGCCTCCGGGATTGTTGTGCGCAGCGAAAACCTTCTCCAAAGCGACGAGAAGTACCTGAGCATAGTCGCCGAAAACGGTCAAATGGTTTCGGCGGGCGAAACCATCGCGGTTGTCTATTCAGGCGAGGATGCACTTAACCGCGCAGCAAAAATCCATGAGTTGGAACAAAAAAAGCAGTACATAAGTTCTGTTCTTTCGGGTGAAAGTTCTGCCGAAAGTCTTTCCGAAAGGGACACATCAATCAAAAATGCACTCGTTTCCCTTACTGCATCCGCCGCAAGACGCAATACCGAAAATCTTGCCGCAGCTTCCTTGAGTTTAAGTTCGCTCGTAATACAAAACTCGGAAATCGAAACGACGGAAGTCGATTTAAATCTCGTAAATTCAGAGCTAGATAGCCTCAAGCAAAGCGCTCTTTCAGATACGTCCGCGATTAAGGCAAGCTCTCCGGGGCTGTTTTCAGCCTCACCGGACGGCTATGAGTATATAACACCCGATATGCTTTCGGGCCTTACCCCCTCCACTCTTCAGACCCTTGAGGATTCACCACAAGAGCTTGCTGACAACGTCCGCGGCAAGATGGCCTCAACTTTTGAATGGTTCTTTGCTGCAACCATATCTGATTCCGACGCCGCAAGGCTTAAAATTGGACAAATCGCTTCCTTGGACTTTGGCCGTTACTGTAGCAGTCTGATCTCGGCAAAAGTTCTCTCCATCAGCTCGCCTTCGGACAATGAATGTACTGTTGTCTTCAGATGTACCGCAGCGACCTCCGAAATGCTTTCCGTCAGGCTCGCGAGCGCAGAGATTGTTTTCGATGCTCATGAGGGAATTCGGGTTCCAAAGCAGGCCGTTCTGTCAGACGAGGACGGCTCGTATGTCTACACTCTCACAGGGATGCAGGCGGAAAAGAAGCACATAAGCATCGTTTGGGAAACGGATGAATATTACCTTGCCGATGTTTCGCTGGATGCTGCATCTTTGAGGGCAGGAAACGACATTATTCTCACCACCAAGGGTCTTATTGACAAAATGATATTGAACGAATAACGCATTTTGCATTAGAAAAGAGGAATGAGTTATTTGAGTATAGCAGATAACGTTTTTTCGGTAATTAATCGAATTGAAATTGCGGCAAAAGCCGCAAATAGGTCACCGGACGAAATAACTTTAGTTGCGGCGACAAAAATGAACTCCGCGGAAAATATTGCGGAGGCAATTTCTGCCGGAGTTTCGGTCTGCGGAGAAAACCGCGTACAGGAGCTTCTCGAAAAGCGAGAGCAAAACGCGTACTTTGGCTCAAAGCTTAACTTTATCGGTCATCTGCAGAAAAACAAGGTTAAGCAAATCGTGGGCGTCTGCGACCTTATCCAGTCCGTCGATTCTCTCGAGTTGCTTTCACTTATCGACAAACGTGCCGAGGCGCTTGGCATAAGGCAAGAGATTCTCCTCGAAATCAACATCGGCGGTGAAGCCTCAAAATCGGGAATGGCTGAAACCGACCTACCTCTAATTTTGGAAAAAGTTTCTTCTTTCTCTTCTGTTTTTGTAAGGGGTATTATGGCAATACCACCCATTTCAAACTCCGCAGGAGAAAATCGAGCCTATTTCGCCCGTATGCGTCAGCTTT
>CAZLLK010000099.1:0-7323 GCA_964560435.1 uncultured Oscillospiraceae bacterium | reverse complement strand
CTACTGACGAATTTTCGGAAATAACATCACATATGCATTTTGATGTGGTTGTAATAGGCGCGGGAATAGCGGGATTATACACCGCTTTGCACATCGACGAAAAGCATTCCTGCTGCATTCTAACAAAGGAAGATGCCGAGGTTAGCAACTCATGGCTTGCTCAGGGCGGAATTGCGGCCGCGATTTCTTTGGACGATGCGCCGATTTATCATTTTGAGGACACCATGATTGCCGGTGCAGGTCTTTGCGACGAAAACGCAGTTCGCGTTCTAGTTTCCGAGGGCCCTGCCGACATCCGCAGGCTTGTTGAAATGGAGGTTCCTTTCGATCTCGACAACGAGGGCGACCTTGACATCACACGCGAGGGCGGTCACAGACGCAGGAGAATTGTTCATGCGGGCGGAGACGCCACGGGACGTGAAACCGTTAAGGCGCTTGCGCATCTTGTTTCCCTGCGGCAGAACGTCACCTTTATGCCGCACAACTTCTGCGTAGATATTTTGACTGACGAAAACGGAGCCGTTACAGGCTGCGCGGTGCTTGATAAAACGGATACACTATATATAATTGATACCCCGAATGTCGTGCTTGCGACAGGCGGCATCGGTCAGGTCTATAAAATCAGCACGAACCCCTCTGTTGCCACGGGTGATGGATTAGCTGCCGCCGTTCGCGCCGGAGCGAACCTTAAGGACATGGAGTTCATCCAGTTCCATCCGACTGGCCTATGGTCGGGTAAGCACGAAAATCGAGCATTCCTCATTTCGGAATCTGTTCGAGGCGAGGGCGGGCTTTTGAAAAACTCCGCCGGCGAACGGTTTATGCTGGGCAAGCACGAGCTAAATGAGCTTGCTCCGCGTGACATTGTCGCAAGGGCAATTACAAAAGAACTTATGAAAAGCGGTGAAAGCCACGTTTTTGTGGACATCACTTCCGAGCCGCGCGAATATCTTGAGAACCGTTTTCCCACGATATTTTGCGAGTGTTTGAAGCGCGGCATGGACATCAGCAAAACGTGGATTCCTGTTTGCCCCGTTCAGCACTACCTCATAGGTGGAATTCAAACCGACCTTGACGCAAAAACGCGCGTCCAGGGGCTTTATGCTTGTGGTGAAGCGGCTTCAACCGGAGTTCACGGCGCTAACCGTCTGGCTTCAAATTCAATGCTTGAGTGTCTTGTTTTCGGCAGACGAGCAGCAACACATATTAACGGCAGCCTAACGGACACGGGAGAAGTTATTAAGTCAAAGCTGCCGACATCAGAAAACAGAGCTGTCGTTGAAAGAGATTTTGGCGCTCTTCGCACCGAAATTCAGCAGCTCATGAACGACAACGGCTGCGTTTTGCGTAACGAACCGAACATGAAAAAAGCGCTCGAACGAATTTCCCTAATCGCGGACGAGCTTACAAACAGCTATTACCCAGGCAGAGATTATATTGAAACCTTGAATATCGCGACCTTAGCGGTTGACATTCTCACTGCGGCTCTTTTAAGACATGAGAGCGTCGGCGCACACTTCAGGGAGGATTAACCACATGGAATATATGAACTATATTGGACTTGACGAGTTCCTCTGCTCCGCTCTGAAAGAGGATGTCGGTACCGGAGATATAACCACAAGCTGCTGTATCCCAGCAGAAAACCACTCGGAGGCATATTTTATCGCCAAAGAGGAGGGATTTGTCTGCGGAATTGATATCGCGCAAAGGGTATTTTCAATTGTAGACGAAAAAATCATCGTAATCCCACAGGTGAAAGACGGCGATTCGGTTAAAAAGGGTGACATTATTGCCGAGGTCATCGGACCCTCAAGGGGAATTTTAACAGGTGAGCGCGTTGCGCTTAACCTAATGCAGCGCCTTTCGGGAACCGCCACCGCAACCGCAAAGGCTGTCAGCTCTGTTGCGGGAACCAATGCTAAGATTGCCGACACGAGAAAATCGACCCCCGGTCTGCGTGTCCTTGAAAAATACGCCGTTCGCGTCGGTGGCGGACACAACCACCGTTTCAATTTGTCAGACGGCGTTCTTATTAAAGACAACCACATTGCGGCTGCCGGTGGAATAGCTTCTGCGGTTAAAGCCGCCAGAGCCGCAGTCCCCCACGTTATGAAAATCGAAGTGGAAACCGAAACTCTGGAAGAGGTTGCCCAGGCGCTTGAAGCTGGTGCGGACATTATCATGCTGGACAACATGAGTCTTGAGCTTATGACGCAAGCCGTTTTGCTGATTGCTGGCAGAGCTATTACCGAGGCTTCGGGAAACATGGGTGAAAAAGACCTTTCGGAGGTCGCAAAGACCGGCGTTGACTTTATCTCCATCGGCGCTCTGACGCACAGCGTCAAGTCGCTAGATATTAGTTTAAAATTTAAAAAATAACTCTTATTTGTAGCAAATGCTCGGATAGACACTATTTTGTGTTTATCCGAGCATTTTTGTTTGAGAAAGTTTACAAATTATATATAATTATGCCGTTGAATCCTCTTGACTAAGTTTGCCTTTACTTTATAATTACAATTACAAGATGTGATATTAAAAACTACATCAAATTTTCTTTGCCCGTTTTCAGGTGCCAATACAATATTATTTAACGGGATTCAACCCGGTTAAGGAGACTTATATGGAAGGCTTTGTTCACTTTGATAACGTATGCAAGTATTACAAAACAGGAGAAACAACAATTGCCGCCGCCGACCACGTAAACTTTGATATTGAAAAAGGCGAGTTCTGCATTATAGTAGGCCCGTCTGGTGCCGGAAAAACTACAGTTTTAAATATGCTTGGCGGCATGGACAGCTGCGACGAGGGCATCATTCGCCTTGACGGGCAGGATATCAGCTCATATTCGCAAAAACAGCTTACGAATTACCGCCGCCATGATGTTGGCTTTGTTTTCCAGTTCTACAATCTGGTGCAAAACCTGACCGCGCTCGAAAATGTTGAGCTGGCCGCCGAAATTTGCCGCAACCCCCTGCCCGCCGCTAAAACTCTTGCTAAGGTTGGCCTTTCGGAGCGCCTTGACAACTTTCCGTCTCAGCTTTCGGGGGGCGAACAGCAAAGGGTTTCTATCGCCCGTGCGTTGGCAAAAAACCCAAAAATTCTTCTCTGCGACGAACCAACGGGCGCTCTCGACTATGTTACGGGAAAGCAGGTGCTTCAGCTTTTGCAGGATACCTGCCGCAACACCGGGCGAACTGTTATCGTAATAACTCATAACACAGCTATTACCGCAATGGCAGACAGAGTCATCCATGTCAAAAATGGACGGGTAACCAATGTTGAAGTAAACGCTAATCCCGTTCCTGTTGAAAGGATTGAGTGGTAATGCACAGGACTTACAGAAAAAACACTCTGCGAACCGTAAAACAAACCTTGGGGCGTTTTGCGGCCATTTTTGCGATTGTGGCGCTGGGCGTCGGGTTTTTGTTAGGTCTTATATCCTCCACGCCGGATATGCGCTATTCGTTCGACAAGTACTTTGACGATACTTCGATGTACGATATTCGCGTTTTGGGCGATCTCGGGCTGACCGGTGCAGACATTGCAAAGATTAGTGCGCTTGAGGGTGTCGGAAATGTTCAGGCAGGCTATGTTACTGACGTTCTGATGGCTTCATCCAAGAAAACCGATTACACTGTCCGTATGCACAGCTATAACATAAGCAGCGACGGCAAAATGATAAACCAGCCTCAGCTTACACTAGGTCGCTTTCCGGAAAAGTCCGGTGAATGCGTTGTTGTAAGTGTGCCTTTGAGCAAAGCAAAAGTTCAGTTAGGTGACACGTTAACCGTCTCCGAAAGCAATAAAGACACGGACGATGTTTTGAACGTAAAAGAGTTTACGGTGGTTGGAACCGTGGACTACTGTCCGTATTTTTCCGCCGAAAAGGAATACACGAACATCGGAAGCGGAACAGTCGATGTTTTTTTGCTCGTTCCGAATGAAAGCTTTGCAACCGATTGTTTCACGGACGTCTTTGTCACAGCAAAAGACGCAAGTGCGCTTGCAAGCCTTACGAGCGAATATCAGACGCTTGTCGACAAAACCACAGCGAGAGTCGAGGGCATCGCCGATGAACGCAGTCAAGTGCGCTTTGACGAGGTCAAAAGCCAAGGTGAAGAGAAGCTTAGCGACGCAAAAGCGGATTATGCCAGCGCAAAAACCGAAGCTGACACAAAGCTTGCAGATGCGGCAAATAAGATTGCAGACGGTTGGAGCAAAATCAAAAGCGGTGAAACCCAGCTTTCGGACGCATTCAAAAAAATCACCGACAGCGAAAATACGCTCGCTAAAAATGAAGCCGAGCTGAACAAACAGGAACGCGATATGTATTCGGGGCTTGCCAATGCGGTAGAGCAGCTTTCACAAGCGCAAAACGACATTGACAAGAACCTCGCAACAGCAAACAAAAGCCTTTCCGACGCCCAAAGCGAGCTGAAATCAGCTAATCTTTCAGAAACCCAGCAAGCTGCGTTTACCGACCTTCGAAAGCTTGCGGTAGCTTATCCGTCACTTACGGGTAACTTAGACGCATTGCAGAAAAAATCCGACAGGCTGAAGGAGATTGGTGCACGGCTCGCCGCCATAGGCGCGATGTCCCCTGACGAGCAGGCAAAGTGCGCAGACGAAGCCGCGTCACTTATGACCGAGAAAGACACGCTTCAGTCAGACATATCAAAAATCATGTCCAGCGAAGATTATACCGCTTTTGTTAATGGTGCAACACGTCTAGCCATGACGGGAGCCTCTTCCGACAAGCTGCCAGCTCTCGCTTTAAAGCTTGGTTCTATCGACTCAGCATTGCAAAAGCTTGCTGACGGGCAGTCGAAGCTTCAAGCTCAACGCACCCAGCTGGATGCAGAAAAGGCAAGCGGCGAAAAGCAAATTGCAGATGCCCGCGCTAAGATTTCCGCAGGAAAAACGGAGCTTAAAACTGCAAAAGGCAATTATAATACCGAGCTTAATAAGCTAGCCAAGTCAAAAAACACACTTATTGACAGCCAAGGCGAATACGAAAAGTCAAAAGCCGATGCTGAAAGCTCTCTTGCGGAGGGATTGCAGAAAATTTCGGACGCGGAAACTAAGCTTTCTGAATTGAGTGTCCCGAGCTGGCACGTTCTAACACGTGCAGACAACATAAGCTATTCCTCGATTGAAGCAAGCATCGATAAAGTGAACGCTATTGCAAAGGTCTTCCCGTTTTTCTTCTTCCTTGTTGCCGCACTCGTCGCCCTGACGACCATGACGCGCATGGTTGAGGACGAAAGGCTTCAAATCGGAACCATGAAAGCTCTTGGCTACAGCCGAGCAGATATTATGGGAAAATATATCTTTTACGCACTTTCGGCGTCCGTTCTTGGAAGTGTAGTCGGTTGCGCAGTGGGATACAAGCTTTTCCCGACAGTAATATGGAACGCATATACGATGATGTATGAGCTGCCACATTTTTACTGTCCTCTAAACTGGGTTTTTGCTCTGTTAACGAGCGCAGCAGCAATTATCTGCGTGCTTCTGGCAACGCTTAACGCCTGCGGCTCTTCTTTGAAGGAAAAGCCGGCACAGCTCATGCTTTTCAAAGCGCCCGAAGCCGGAAAACGAGTATTACTCGAAAAAATCACCCCCATCTGGAAACGCCTAAAATTCACCCACAAGGTAACTGCACGAAATATTTTCAGGTATAAAAAACGGTTTTTCATGACGACCCTCGGCGTTGCAGGCTGTACCGCACTTCTGGTAACTGGCTTTGGTTTGCGAGACTCGTTCACCGATATTGCCGACATACAATTCGGCATCCTTAACACTTATGACATTATGGCACCCGTAGAAAACGAAGGGGACTTTAACAACACCGAGCTTCAAACTATAATAAGCAACAAGGACAACATTGGCGACAGCATATCGATTAACTACGCAAGCGTGAACGCCACTAACGGCGAAAACGCTCTTGAGATTTTCACCTTTGTTCCCGATAAAGCCTCGGATTTAGACGGTTTTGTTAACTTCCGCAACAGGTCAAGCGGCAAAATGCTGAATTTTGAGGAAGACAGCGTGATACTAACCGAAAAAGCCAGCGAAATTTTGGGCGTGACGGTCGGTGACTCGCTGACACTTACGGATAAGGACGAAAATTCCGGTTCATTCACAATATCCGGCATCAGCGAAAACTACGCCGGCAACTACATTTATATGAGTGAAGCCACTTATTCCGCAGGCATGGGGCAAAAAGCCGAAAAGAATATGCTGTTAATCCGTTTAACCGAAAACGGTGTCGCTTTAAAAACGGATATTGGCAAAGACCTTCTCGCAACTGGTGCCGTGAACGGCGTCAGCTATATCTCCGACTCAAAGGAAGCAATTGCGCGAGCGCTGAGCAAAATTGACATAATCGTTGTTGTTGTAATCTTGAGCGCCGGTGCGCTCGCCTTTGTCGTTCTTTATAACCTGACGAATATAAACATTTCGGAGCGCGTCAAGGAAATCGCGACTATAAAGGTTCTGGGCTTTACCGACCAAGAGGTCAGCGCTTATATAAACCGCGAATCACTTTTGCTATCATTTATTGGCACGATTTTCGGCTTGGTGTTGGGTGTTTTTCTGCACCGATACGTCATGGGCTGCGCCGAAATGCCCAGCATGATGTTCGGGCGCTCGGTTAGGGCGCTTAGCTTTGTCTACTCGGCGGCGCTTACAATGGCATTCAGCATTCTAGTTGATTTGATTATGAGAAAAAAACTTAGCAACATCAGCATGGTTGAGAGCATGAAGGCTCCAGAATAAAAGCATTTGATATTCCAAATAAAAGAGATGGGCTTTATTTAAGCTCATCTTTTTTTAATCTCCGACCAAGTGAACGTTATGATAACCGATAATCAGAATAAGCCCTCGTCCCGAGGTATTTTCATTCGAAAACAGCGTCTTTTTGTAAAAAAAGGGAACGGGCTAATGCCCGTTCCCTTTTTGCGTATTTGATTAAGTTAATATAAAAAAGTATTTCGAGAAATTAATCGACGTCGGAAATCAGACCGTAGCCGCCGTTCTTGCGGCGATAAACAATTGCAAAAGCGTTGTCATCCGACTGGTTCTTAAAGGCAAAAAACTCATGCTCCAAAAGGTTCATTTGAAGGATAGCTTCCTCAGGTGTCATGGGCTTAATGGGGAAGCGCTTCGAGCGAACGATTTCGAAAACCGTTTCCTCCTCATCGGGAACGAAGCTTTCAGCAGGTTCCTTTTCAAATACACCTTCGCGCAGGCGCTTTTCCAAACGGGTCTTGTTTTTCATAATCTGTCTGCCAATGGATGCGCAGGCCGAGTCGATGGAAGCGT